>DCIH01000076.1:5617-8962 GCA_002317575.1 Verrucomicrobia bacterium UBA1731
TACGTGAGCCCGTACGACGCGACGGTGATCAAGAACCTCAAGGCGAACGGCTTCATCTGCGCGGGGCGCGTCAACATGGACGAATTCGCGATGGGCTCCTCCACGGAGAACTCCGCGCTCGGCGTGACGCGCAATCCGCGCGATCTGACGCGCGTGCCCGGCGGCAGTTCGGGCGGCAGCGCCGCGGCCGTGGCGGCCGACATGGCGATCGCCGCGCTCGGCACGGACACGGGCGGTTCCATCCGTCAGCCGGCGAGCTTCTGCGGCATCGTGGGATTGAAGCCCAGCTACGGGCGCGTGAGCCGTTTCGGCGTCACCGCGTTCGCGAGTTCGCTCGATCAGGTGGGCCCGATGACGAAGTCCGTCGAAGACGCGGCCGTCCTCCTGCAGGCGCTCGCGGGACACGACGAGATGGACGGCACGACGCCCAAAGAACCCGTTCCCGACTATTCCGAAGCGGTGCGCGCGGCGTCCATGAAGGGTGTGAAGATCGGTCTTCCGAAGGAGTACTACAACGTCGCCGGCCTGGATCCCGAAGTGAAACGCATTACGGACGAGGCGATCGCCAAGTGCGCGGCGGCCGGCGCCGAGATGGTGGAGGTTTCCCTGCCGCACACGGAATACGCGATGGCGGTGTACTACATCGTCGCGCCGGCCGAGGCGAGCGCCAACCTCGCGCGCTTCGACGGCGTCCGCTACGGGCATCGGTCCGAACGGAGCGACGACGTGTTCAACTTGTACGCGCGCAGCCGCGCCGAAGGGTTCGGTCCCGAAGTGAAGCGCCGCATCATCATGGGCACGTACGTGCTCTCCAGCGGCTACTACGACGCGTACTACGGGCGCGCCTCCAAGGTGCGTACGCTCATCCGCCGCGACTTCGAGGCGGCATTCGAAAAGGTGGACGCGCTCCTGACGCCCGTGGCGCCGACGCCCGCGTTCAAGCTCGGCGATGTGCAGGATCCGCTCACGATGTATCTGAACGACCTGTACACGATCCCCGGTTCGCTCGCCGGCAACTGCTCCATGAGCGTGCCCGCCGGCGACACGGCGGCGGGTCTTCCCGTGGGCGTCCAGTTCATCTGCGACGCATACCGCGAAGACAAACTCATCAAAATCGGAAAAGCGTTCGAGGAGCTCTGATGGTCAAGTTGTTCGCCGTCGCTTGCGTGGTGTCGCTGTTCGCGTCGTGTTCCGACGCCGGCAAGGGCGCCAAGTCTTCCGCCTCGTCCGCCGCGACCAACGCCACCGACTCCGTTGTGGCGGCGGCGACAAAGACGGAAAGCGGCGAAAACGTCGTTTCTCCGGCTGCGGCCGCTGCTGTGGAAGCGGCGCCCGCGCCGCTTCAGGTTCAGAACCCCGGCGTCGACGCGGCGACGGTTTCCAACATCGTCTCGTCATTGACGGCGCAGCTCACGGCGGCGCATGCGGCCGAGACGAAGAAGCTCGCCGAAGCGATGCTCGCGGCGCAGAAGGCGTCCGACGAGGCGGCGGCGAAACGCGACGCCGAAGCGAAGGCCGAGCGCAAGGCGGCCGAAGACAAGGCCGAGAAGGAGAAGAAGGAGCTCGAGGCGAAGTTCGCCAAGCAGGCGGCGGACGACAAGGCGGCTGCGGAGAAGGCCGCGAAGGAAAAGAAGGAGGCCGACGCCAAGGCCGAGAAAAAGGCCGCCGAGGACAAAGTCGCCGCCGAGAAGAAGGCCGCCGAGGAGAAGGCGGATGCGGAAACGCGCCGCAAGACGATTTCGTCCCGCACCTGGAAACTCCAGTTCGTGAGTTCGGATGACGTCGCCGAAAAACTCAACGCGATGTGGAGCGGCGATTTCGGCGAGAAGTGGAAGACGACCAAGGTTGCGCAGTCCTTCCCCGACGCGAATGTGGTGATGGTGTCCGCTCCGGGTGGCATCCTCGACGCGTGCGACGACGTGATCCGCGCCATCGACGTGCAGCCGATGCAGGTGTATGTCGAGGCGCGTTTCGTGGAACTCGCCAACAACGCCTCCCACAAACTCGGTATCGACTGGACCATGCTCGACGGCATGAAGGGGTCTCTGGCGATCGACGCCGGATACGACGAGCGTAAAATGAACGGCGTGGCGACGTACAACAGCGGCACGGGCGTTTACACGCTTGACACGACCAAGAGCGGCGGCGAACAGGAGGCGAACCTTTCACACATGACCGCGACCTTGGGCATGGACGAACTGTATGTCGTGTTGCGCGCGCTTGAGGGCAGTGAAGACGCGCGCACATTTTCGAATCCGAAGATCATCGTGTCGTCGGGCAAGAAGGCGAAAGTGGATATGACCACGAAATATCCGAATGTGAAGATATCCGCCAAGCGCACGACCGGCACCAGCGACTCCGTGGACATTGCGTCAAGCATGGAGGTGATTCCGGGCGAGGACAAGATGATGTTCGCTAAGGAGGCGTTCTTCTCGTGGGGCCTGTCGCTTGAGGTCACGCCGCGCATTAGCACGAACGGCATCATCAACGTCGAGATCGTGCCGACGATTTCGGATCAGGCGGATTGGGTGCAGTCCGGAACCAGCGCGTCCGACGGCAAGAACGCGTCAGGCACGATTACGGCCAAGTATCCCGTTATCAGCGTGCAGCGTCTCGTCACCGAGTTCAGCATGAAGAGCGAAACGACGGCGGTGATCGGCGGTCTTTCGCGCACGGTGGAAGAGCAGGTCGACACGGGCATTCCGTGGCTCCGCGACCTCAAGTGGGTCGGGCCGCGCCTGTTCGGTTCGAAGCAGCGCGTGAAGATGCAGAAGGAAATCATCGTGTTCGTGACGGTGGGCATCGTCGATCCGAACCACATCAAGAAGGATCAGGGGTTGCCGAAGAACGCCGTGCTGGGCCGCCAGTACGTGGACGACATCCGCCGCGAACCGGGCGACCGCCGGCGGTTGCGCCCCGAAGGCATGGAGTCGCTCGATCTCCGTTCGCTCGAGGAGCAGGCTAAGGATCCACGTTGGCTCAAGCGCTCCGAGGAGGGCATGCTCAAGCGCTTCCCGATGCCGTTCACCAAGAAAGTGCCGGAAGACGCCGCCATCGACGAGTTGGGCGCCCCGCCTGCGGAAAACGGCGCGAACGGTTCGGAACCGTCCGCCGAAAAGAAGGCCGCGGACACCGCCGCGGCGAAGGAAAATTGAACGAGACGGAAGAAGTTATGGAATTCGAAAACACCATCGGACTGGAAACGCATGTCCAGCTCAAGACGAAGACGAAGATGTTCTGCTCCTGCCTGCTGAAGACGGGATGCGAACCGAACACCAATGTCTGCCCCGTGTGCCTCGGGTATCCGGGCGCCTTGCCCGTGATGAACAAGGAGGCCGTGAAGCT
>DCIH01000076.1:9063-9211 GCA_002317575.1 Verrucomicrobia bacterium UBA1731
GACATGGCGAAGGACTACCAGATCTCGGAAAACGGCAATCCGCTGTGCATCGGCGGCGGGGTGACGATCACGCGCGCGGACGGCACGCAGAAGCGCATCCGCATCAACCACATCCATCTCGAGGAAGACGCGGCGAAGATCAACCACT
>DCIH01000076.1:9260-30337 GCA_002317575.1 Verrucomicrobia bacterium UBA1731
ACTTCAACCGCGGCGGCACGCCGCTCATGGAGATCGTCTCCGAGCCGGACATCGCGAGCGCGGACGAGGCGATCGCCTATCTGACGGCGCTCAAGGAAATGCTCGTGTACGCGGGCGTTTCGGAATGCAACCTCGAAGAGGGCAACATGCGTTCCGATGTGAACATCTCGATCCGCCCCGTGGGCGAGACGAAGCTGGGCACGAAGGTGGAAATCAAGAACATGAACACCTTCAAGGGCATTCACGCCGCGCTCGTGTACGAAGCGCACCGTCAGCGCGAATGCATGGCGCATTCGATTCCGATCGTGCAGGAGACGCGCCGCTGGGACGGCGAGGCGATGGAGACGGCTTCCATGCGTTCCAAGGAGAACGCGCACGATTACCGTTATTTTCCCGAGCCGGATCTCGTGCCGGTGGCGCTTTCCGAAGAGCAGGTCGCCGAATGGAAGGCGCTGTTGCCCGAGCAGCCCGAGGCGCGCCGCGCGCGCATGGTTGAGGAATACGGCATCGCCGAATACGACGCCGGCGTCCTTTCCCAGGAAAAGGCGAACGCCGATTTCTTCGAGGCGGCAGCGAAGGGCTTGGACAAGAAGACGGCGAAGCTCTTGTGCAATCTTTTCATGGGCGACGTGATGGCGCTTCTGAACGCGAGCGGGAAGACGATCGGCGAATGCGCGCTGACGCCCGCGGCCTTGCGTGCGCTCATCTCGCTTTCGGCGACGGGCACGATCAACGGTCCGACGCTGAAGGAGCTCCTGCCCGAAATCTTCGAAAAGGGCGGCGATCCCGAGGCGATCGTGAAGGAGCGCGGCTTGGGCGCCGTGTCGGACACGGGCGCGCTCGAGGCGTTCATCGACCAGGCGATCGCCGCGAATCCCGGTCCCGTGGCGGACTTCAAGGCCGGCAAGAAGGCGGCCGCCGGGTTCTTCGTGGGACAGGTGATGAAGCTTTCCAAGGGCAAGGCCGATCCGAAGATCGTCGCGCCCCTGGTGGCCAAGAAGCTGGCGGCGATGTGATGGCGTCGCCGCTGAAAATCGGATGCCACCTGTCGAGCGCGGGCGGCTACATGGCGATGGGCCAGACGGCCGTCTCCATCGGCGCGAACGTGTTCCAGTTCTTCACACGCAATCCGCGCGGCGGCGCGGCGAAACCCGTCGATCCCGCCGACGCGCGCGCGTTCAATGCCTACGCGGCGGAACACGGCATCGGTCCGATTCTCGCGCATGCGCCGTACACGCTCAACGCGGCGGGTGCCGAGCCGCGCGTGCGCGAATTCGCCGAAGAGACGATGGCGGACGATCTCGCGCGGTTGGAGCTGACGCCGGGCGCGCTCTACAATTTTCATCCCGGCTCGCATGTGGGGCAGGGCAGCGCGGCGGGCATCGCGCTCATTTCGTCCATGCTCGGCCGCATCTTCGCGAGACGCCGCGAAAAAACGGGCGGTTTTTTCGCGACCACCGTTCTGCTCGAGACGATGGCCGGCAAGGGCAGCGAAGTCGGTCGTGATTTCGCCGAACTCAGGGCCATCATCGACGCCACGGCGAAGGCGCTGGAAATGCCGGCGGACGAATTGCCGGTGGGCGTGTGCCTCGACACGTGCCACGTGTGGGACGGCGGCTACGATCTCGCAAACGATCTGGACGGCGTGCTGACGGCGTTCGATTCCGCCGTAGGGCTCGAGCGCCTCAAGGCGATTCATCTCAACGATTCGCTCAACGCCTTTGAAGCGCACAAGGACCGCCACGCGAATCTGGGCAAGGGAAAGATCGGTCTTGAGACGCTGATGGCCGTCGTCAACCATCCGCGCCTGCGCGATTTGCCGTTTTATCTCGAAACGCCGTGCGACCTCGACGGCTACCGCGCCGAGATCGCCCTCGTCAAATCACTTCGTAAATAAAAGAACAAACCAAAATTCCATCGGGGAATCGAGTCATGAAACAACAGATCAACCTTCTCAACCAGCTTCAAGAACTCGTGCTCACGCGCGACGAGCACCACCAGACGGGCGACGGTTCGCACATGGACGCCCTGGACGCGTCCATCGACGCCCTGCAGGAACAGCTCGAACCCCAGCCCAAGGCGCTTTACGACCGCCTTTACAAGAAAAGCCACATCGTGATGGCCCCGATGAGCGACGGTTGCTGTGCCGTGTGCGGCATGCATCTGCCGATATCCCAGATGCAGCAGGTGCGTCTCGCGAAGCATCTCCAGACGTGCTCGAGCTGCGGACGCATTCTCTTCAACTGCGAGGAAGACGCGCCGCGCTACATCGCGGGCCGTCCCGCGGCCGGCGAACCGCGCAAGACGGGCATCAGCCGCTTCTCGGCCGAGGAGCTCATGGTGTGCGATCTCAAGGGCGAGACGCCGGAGGGCGCCATTTCCGAACTGGCGGCCGCGATGACGGAGAACCGCTTCGTGTCCAATCCCCAGGCGCTCGTGCAGGCCGCCATGGCGCGCGAGAGCGTTCTGCCCACCGTGATGGGCGAAGGCCTTGCGTTCCCGCATGTGCGCGGCGTCGAGGGCGGCGGACTGACGCTCGCCATCGGCGTTTCCAAGAAGGGCATCGACTGGGATGGATCGGGCAACAAGGTCCACATCGTGGTGTTCAGTGTCATCCCCGTGGCGGTGAGCGCGTTCTATCTGCGCCTCATCGCGCTGCTTGCGGAAGCGTTCGGCAAGAAGGAGAACCGCGAGACGGTCAAGGCGTGCAAGACGTCCGCCGATCTGTGGAAGTCCGTGCTCAAGGCCACCCGTTATTCCGTGAAGTGACGCGGCGATGCGCGAATTCCTGAACGTGACCATTTTGGCCGTTCTGCAGGGCGTGGCGGAATTCCTGCCCGTTTCCTCGAGCGGCCATCTTGTCATCGGACAGCATTTCCTGGGTGTAACGGAAGCCGGCATGCGGCTTGATGTGTTCTTGCACATGGGAACGCTCCTGGCCGTTTTCGCCTACTATTGGCGCCGGTGCCTTTCCCTCGTCACGGATTGGCGCTACGCGGGCAAGATCGTGCTGTCGGCGTTGCCCGCCATCGTCGTGTATTTCACGTTCAAGCGGCAGATTGACCCCCTGTTCGAGAACGCCAAGATGGTGGGGGCGCTGTTGATGTTCACGGGCACCGTGCTGGTGGGGACGCGCTATCTGCCGCGCGGCACGCGGGACGTGAGCTGGCGGCGGGCGTTGTGGATGGGCGTTTTGCAGGCCGTGGCGCTGCTGCCGGGCGTCTCCCGCAGCGGCATGACGCTGGCGGCCGCGCGGTCTGGGCGCGTTTCGCCCGAGGCCGCCGCCGAATTCTCGTTTCTTATGAGCGCGCCGCTCATCCTGGGCGGTGTGCTGCTCGAACTCAAGGAAATTTTCTCAGGCGCCGCTCCCGACACGGCGGATGGTCTGGCGTGGGGGCATCTGGCGTGGGGAACGGCGCTTGCCGCCGTCGTGGGCTACTTCTCGCTGGTCCTGCTGGTGAAGGCGCTCAAGGGCAAGTGGTTCTGGTGTTTCGGCCCCTATTGCATTCTGGCGGGTCTGCTCACGCTGTGCTTCACGTGAGGTGCGGATGTGAACGCTTCCTTCGCCGACATGTTGCGCAAGGCGTCTGAATCGCCGAAGGCGCTGTCCGTCCCTGAATTGGCCCGGTTGCTGGCGGCCGAGGACGAAGGCGAACGGCGGGCGTTGCATGCCGCCGCCTACGCCGTGAAGGTGCGTCATGTGGGCAGGCGTGTTTCCGTGCGCGGACTCGTCGAAGCCGGAAACGTCTGCGCCAAGGACTGTCTGTATTGCGGCTTGCGCCGTTCGAACGCCGCGGTCGCGCGCTATTCGCTCGCGGCGGACGAGATCCTGCATGTCGCCGAAGTCGCGAAGGCGCGCGGCTACGCGTCGCTCGTGATCCAAAGCGGCGAGGTCGAATCGGATGTCCACACGCGGTTCGTGGAGGACGTGCTCCGTCGCATCGCGCCGCTCGATCTCGGCGTGACGCTTTCCCTGGGCGAGCAGACGGAGGATGTGTTCCGCCGCTGGAAGGATGCCGGCGCGTCGCGTTACCTGCTGCGCATCGAGACGAGCGATCCCGCGTATTACGCGAAACTGCACCCGGCGGGTCACGACTGGAAACGGCGCGTCGCATGTCTGGAAACGCTCAAGCGACTGGGGTACCAGCTGGGCACGGGCGTGATGTGCGCGCTGCCCGGGCAGACGCCCGAAATGCTTGCGCGCGACATCGCGTTCTTCGGCGAGATCGATGCGGACATGCTCGGCATGGGTCCGTACATTCCGCATCCCGACGCGCCGTTGGGCGTCGCGCCGGAAGCGCCGGACGACGCGGCGCGTCTGCGTCTGGGCCTCGATTTGATCGCCGTCGCGCGCCTGCATCTGCACGACGTCAACATCGCGGCTGCCACGAGTTTGCAGGCGTTGGCGCCGGATGGACGCGAGCGGGGGCTTCTGGCGGGCGCGAACGTGCTGATGCCGAATCTCACGGACGTCCAGTGGCGGGCCGGCTACCAGCTCTATCCTGGCAAGCCGAATCTGGATGAATCGGCCGAAGACGCCACGGCCGCGCTGGAGCGAAGCGTCGCGTCCGTCGGCGAAAGCATTTTGTGGAACGCGCGGGGCGATTCCCCGCATTTCCGCCGGACGATGCGGTGAGCGTTTGTGGTATAATGGCGTCCTGAAGAAGAAGATTACATGAGCGAAAGCGCGTTTTTCCAGGATCTGGCGGTGTTGATGGCGGTCGCGGGCGCGGTTGCCGTCGTATTCCAGAAGTTGCAGTGGCCGAAGGTCATCGGCTACATCCTCGCCGGCGTTTTGATGAGCGAGCACACGTGGGGCGGCAGTTTCCTGGCCGACCCGAACTCCGTGCAGACGATCGGCCAGCTTGGCGTCGTGTTCCTCATGTTCACGCTGGGACTCGAGTTTTCGACGAGTCAGATGAAGAAGACGAAGAGCGTTTCCGGGCCGATGGCGCTTCTGGACGCCCTGGTGATGATCTGGCTCGGCTACACCGTGGGCCGCAAGCTCTTCGGCTGGGACATGGTGGCGTCGCTCTTTCTGGGTGCGGCCATCTGCGACTCCGCCACGACGCTGCTCGCGAAGACGATCGACGAGATGAAATGGAGCAGTCGTCCGTTCGTCAAATACGTGCTGTCCACCTCGGTGTTCGAGGACATCCTCTGCGTGGGCGTGATCGCGCTCATAACGGGCGTCGCGCACGGCGAGGGCATGTCGCTCGGCGCCGTGGGGCTTTCGCTGGGAGGACTCGCGGTGTTCTTCACCTGCACCGTCGTGATGGGCCTGGTGTTCGTGCCGCGCCTCCTGACGCGCGTCGCCAGGGCCGGCAGTGACGAAGCGCTGCTCCTGACGTCGCTGGGATGCTGCTTCCTCATTTCCTGGGTCGCCTACCGGCTGGATTATTCCGTCGCGTTGGGCGCGTTTCTGGTCGGCATCCTGGGTGCTTCGTCCGACGTGCGCCATCGCCTGCTTGTGCTGGCGGCGCCGCTGCGGAGCATGTTCGCCGCCGTGTTCTTCGTCACCATCGGCCTGTTGGTGAACCCGGCCGCCTGCTGGGAGAACTTCGGCGTCATCCTGGCGCTCTCCGCCGTGGTCATGCTGGGCAAGGGGATCAATTGCCTGACGGCCGGCCTCGTGACGGGGTTGGGCGTGAAGGGGAGCGTCCAAACGGCGTTCGGGTTGGCGCAGATCGGCGAATTCGCCTACATGGTGGCGATTCTCTTCGCGACATGCACGGGCCGGACGGACAGTCCCATGTACCAGATCGTGGTCGGCGTGTCGCTGATCACCACCTGCCTCAACCCGTTCATGTTGCGTCTTTCCGACCCTGTTGGCACTTGGGCCGAGGCGCACCTGCCCAAGCGGCTCGCGGACGGCCTCGCCGCCTATTACGGTTGGCTGGAGCGCTTCCGTGCCGCCGCGGCGCCGTCGGAATTGCGGCGGCGGTTCCGCGGATTGATGGCGTGGCTCGTGGTGGCGTGGGTGCTGGTGTTCGCCGTCGGCGTGGCGGCCGGCATGCTCGCGTCATACGACTACGAGCGCTTCTCGTCCTTCTTCGAGGCGCACAAGCACGCGTTCTTCGCGTTGGCCGCCAACATCGTCTTCATGGCCGTCCTTTGGCCCGTGTGGGGCGTGGGCGGGAAAATCGGCGATGTGGTCGGCGAAATCCTCGTGGGTGCGGCCGGCGGAGACGGTGGCGTGGGTTGGCGCGACGCCGTGCGGCACGTGTCCCGTTTCGCCGCGCGCTTGATCGTGACGGGACTCTCGCTGGGCGAAGTTGCGATGGCGACCATTTCCCTGCTGCCGCCCGAGCGTTCCGTCCGGCTCGGCGTGCTGGCCGTCGTCGTCGTCGTGGCCGTTTTCGGCGCGAAGCATTTCAGGCGCGCGGCGAAGTCGGCCAACATGCGCTTCGCGGAGGCGCTCGAAGCCGAGAGCCGCATGGCCCGTGCCGCCGCCGAGGCACCGAAGGCATTCTCCCTGCCCGGGGCCAATTGCCTTGAAGTCCGGGTTTCCGCCGGATCGGTCGCGAACGGCGTGACGATCCGCGATCTTGACATTCGCGCGAAGACGGGCGCCAGCGTCGTCTCCGTTCGCCGCGGCGAAGACGACGTGCGGAATCCCGGTCCGGACTGGCGCTTCAAGCCGGACGACGTCGTCGTCGGCATCGGATCGTCGGCGCAGCTGGATGCCTTGCGCGATCTGTTCAATGTCCTGAAAGGATGACGCCATGAAACGCATTTTCCTGTTTTTGCTGACGAACCTCGCCGTGATGTTCGTGCTCACCGTCTCCTGCAATGTCATCCTGTCGTTCGTCGGGCCGGAGGTGCGCGCGGCGCTCGTCCGGGACGGTTTCGACTACGGTTCGCTGATCGTGTTCGCGCTCGTGTTCGGCATGGGCGGCGCGTTCGTTTCCCTGGCGCTTTCCAAGACGATCGCCCGCGCGTCGGTGGGCGCCGTGACGATTACCGGCGACGAAGGGTCCCGCGAGCGCTGGCTGGTGGAGACGGTTCGCGAACTCGCCGACCGCGCGCACGTGGGCATGCCCGAGGTGGCCATCTACACCGGCGAGCCGAACGCGTTCGCCACGGGCGCGCGCCGCGACCACGCGCTGGTCGCGGTGTCGACGGGCATCCTCGAGGAAATGACCCCCTCCGAGCTCAAGGCCGTGCTGGGGCACGAGATGAGCCACGTGGCGAACGGGGACATGGTGACGATGACGCTCGTGCAGGGCGTGCTCAACGCCTGCGTGCTCGCGTTGTCGCGCGTGATCGCCTTCGCGGTCGACAACGCCATGGGCGAGAAGAAGCAGCGGCGCGGCGGATCGGGCGTCTATTTCATCGTCGTGTATCTCATGCAGTTCCTGCTCGGCATCCTGGCGTCTTTGGTCGTGTGCGCCTATTCACGGCGGCGCGAGTTCGCGGCGGACGCCGGTTCCGCGGATCTGCTCGGTTCGCCGTTCCCGATGCGCGAGGCGCTGATGAAGCTCGGCGGTCTCGAATCGGGCGCGTTGCCCGCTTCGCTCAAGGCGTTCGGCGTGGGCGGCAAGCGCGGCGCGTCGCCGTTCGCGACGCATCCGTCCATCGAGGCGCGCATCGCCGCCCTCGAGAAGTGGACGCCCCGCGTTTGAGTTCGCGCGCGTCGCATTGTGGCGCGCGGGGGCAAACGTGGTAAAATGCCGTCCATGAAATCGCTCCTGTTCTTCTCTTCCGCGTTCGCGCTGTCGCTTGTCTCCGGCGCGGCTTTCGAAACGGATTCCATGAAGCCGTTTCCCGTGTTGAAAACGCTCCCCGCGCATCTGCAGGACGCGAACCGCGGGTTCCAGAGCGCGCCTTCCATCACCGCGTCCCGCGGCGGACGGCTGTGGGTCGCCTGGCATGCCGGCGGCACCACGGAAGGCGACGACAACGCGATGGTCGTCGTCTCGAGCGGCGACGGCGGCAAGGCGTGGAGCGCGCCGCTCTTCGCCGTGGACCAGGACGGCCCCCTGCGCGTGATCGATCCCGGTCTCTGGACCGATCCGGACGGCAAGGTGTGGCTCTTCTACGCGCAGTGCTACAGCTTCTGGGACGGCCGCGGCGGCGTGTGGGCGATGAACCCCGAAGACCCCGAAAGCGAACGCACCGCCTGGTCGCTCGCGCGGCGGCTGTGCGACGGATTCCTCAAGAACAAGCCCGTCGCGCTCAAGGACGGCCGCTGGTTGCTGCCCGCCGAATTCGTGAACAGCGCGCCGATCATGGGCAAGACGATGCACGTGCTCACGAACAACGTCACCGCGACCGCGCACCC
This sequence comes from Verrucomicrobia bacterium UBA1731, assembly GCA_002317575.1. Taxonomy (GTDB): domain Bacteria; phylum Verrucomicrobiota; class Kiritimatiellia; order RFP12; family UBA1067; genus UBA1731. Next base: position 17,545 of record DCIH01000076.1, read on the forward strand.
GATGCCCGAGCGTCAGGCGGCGAACGCGTTCGTGTCGTCCGACAAGGGCGAAACCGTGTCCTTCCTCGGCGCGGCGGCGATTCCCGAAAAGGACCGAAACTGCACGGAGAACATGATCGTGGAGCGCAAGGACGGCACGCTCTGGATGCTCGCGCGCCTCAACTACGGCATCGCCGAATCGACCTCGGCGGACGGCGGCAAAACGTGGTCCCCCATGAAACACTCCGGCATCGAATCGACCACCTCGCGCTTCTTCGTCGGCCGCCTCAAATCGGGCGCGCTCCTTCTGGTGAAGAACGGCGACCGCGCGCGCGGTCCCGCGGAGAAGGCCGCCTATTCGACGCCGCGCGAGAAGATCACGGCGTTCGTCTCCGACGACGACGGCAAGACCTGGCTCGGCGGGCTCGTCCTCGACGCGCGCGGCGACGTGTCGTATCCCGACGCCTGCGAGACGCCGGACGGCTTCATCCACGTGGTCCACGACCGCGGCCGCACCACGGTGCGCGAAATCCTCCACCACCGCTTCACGGAGGCGGACGTCCGCGCCGGGCGGATCGTGAGCGCCGGCAGCCGTCTGGGCGGCATCGTGAACAAGGCCGGTCCCAAGAGCGCGGCGCGTCCCGCGCCGACGCCCGTCCTCCGCAAGCGCCTGGCGGCGGATTGCGACGTGTTCGGCATCGTCCACTGGGGCCTCAACACGTTCACGGACAAGGAATGGGGCTACGGCGACGAAGACCCCAAGCTTCTCAACCCCTCCGATTTCGACGCCGAGCAGATCGTCCGCGCCTGCGCGGAAGGCGGACTCAAGGGACTCGTCCTCGTGGCGAAGCATCATGACGGCTTCTGCCTGTGGCCCACGAAGACGACGGAGCACAACATCGCCAAGTCGCCGTTCCGCGGCGGCAAGGGCGACTACGTGCGCGAGATGGAGCAGGCCTGCCGCAAGTTCGGCTTCAAGTTCGGCGTGTACGTGTCGCCGTGGGACCGCAACAACGCGAACTACGCCAATCCCGAATACGTGAAGGTCTTCCACGAGCAGGTGCGCGAGCTCCTGTGCGGCGACTACGGCGAAATCTTCGAGATGTGGTTCGACGGCGCGAACGGGGGAGACGGCTGGTACGGCGGCGCGAAGGAGACGCGCAGCATCCCGAAGGACTATTACCGTTTCGACGATGCGTTCGCGATGGTGCGCAAACTGCAGCCGGACGTCTGCTTCTTCGCGGGCCACACGGGCGCCGAGTTCCGCTGGCCCTGGAACGAACGCGGGATACTCGATCCCGATTCGCGTGCCACGTACATGCCCGGCGAGCAGCCGACGGACATCGCGGAGAACGTCGGTTCGCCCACGGGCACGATCTTCAAGGTGTGCGAGGCGGATTTCCCGCTCCGCAAGGGATGGTTCTACCACGCGAGCCAGAAGGGCCAGACGCGCCACGGCGCGTACCTGATGAAGCTCTACCTTTCCAGCGTCGGCAACGGCGGCGTGATGGACGTCGGCATCGCGCCCGACAAGCGCGGCCGGCTGGACGACGAAGACGTGAAGGCGCTCAAGGATTTCGAGACGATCCGCCGCGCGTTCTTCGCGAACGAGGTGACGGAACCGGGCAAGCCGTTCAACGTGGTCCTCTTCGAGGAAGACATCTCGCGCGGCGAGCAGGTGGACGGCTGGGAATTCACGGCCGACGGCCAGGTCGTGCTGAAGGGCAAGTCGATCGGCCACAAGCGCATCCGCACGCTCGACGAACCCGTCGCGGCGGCGCACTGCTCCTTCAAGGTGACGGCGAGCGGTCCCGAATGTCCCGTGGTGGCGTGGCGGACGTTCTTCGTCGATCCCGCGCTCGTCAAGCTCGTGAACGATGCCACCACCGAGTCCGGCGAAACGGATACGGCCAAGTGGATGACGCGCACGCCGCCCGTGACCGTCGACTGCGGCCGCCAGCTTTTCGTGGACGACCACCTCGTCGAATCGGCGCACGGCGTCGTTCGCCACTGGAACGCGCCCGTGAAGATCGACGCGCCCGTGGTGTGGCCCGCGGACGGCGCGGCGCCCGCGAAGACGGACGGATCCTCGGGCGGCGGGGACGAGCCCGTGAACCTCACGTGCGCGACGGACGGCGGTCTCTGGTGGGATCCCACGCGGCGGAAGTTCCGCCTGTGGTACCAGGCCGACTGGCTGGGCGACGTGTGCTACGCGGAATCCGCCGACGGCGACCGCTGGACGTATCCCGACCTCGGCATCGTGAAGGGCACGAACCGCATCTTCGAGAACGACGTGCTCGACAGCTGGTGCGTCGTGCCCGACTACACGGCGGCGAATCCGTACGCCCGCTGGAACCTGCACTTTTCCGATCCCGGCGCCGTCACGCCCGACCGCCTGTGGTCCTCGAAGGACGGCATCCATTTCACCTCGCTCGGCACGGGCGGCAAATCGTGCGACCGTTCCACCATGTACTACGATCCGTTCCGCGGCACGTGGATCTTCTCGCTGCGCGACGGGTGGCCGATGCGCTGCCGCCGGTTCTTCGAATCGAAGACGTTCGGCGGCGCGGACTGTCGCTGGCGCTGGCCGGGCGACAAGGACGCGCCCGCAGAGGCGCCCGTTCCCGAACCGTGGCTCATGGCCACGAACAAGCCCAATTGGCAGCTGTATAGCTTCGACGCCGTCGCGTACGAGTCGCTGATGCTCGGCGTGATGGAAGTGCTGTACAACACGCCCAACGACAACCGCGACGGCGAAAAGGCCGGGCTTCCGAAACAGACCGGCCTCCATTTCGTCTTCTCGCGCGACGGCAAGAACTATTCGCGGCCGCGCGACACGGCGGACGTCGCGCCGTCCGGCTGGGGGTCGGGCAAGTGGGACACGGGCTACCTTTCCTGCATCGGCGGCGTCTGCGTCATCCGCGACGAGCGGCTGTGGTTCTACTACTCGGCGCTCCGCGGCGACGGCGCGCGCAACACCTGCAAGCCGAGCTGGAGCCGAAACGGCATGTATTCGAACGGTTCGATCGGCGCGGCCACGCTCCGGCGCGACGGCTTCGCGGGCATGGTCGCGGACGGCCGCGGCGAAATCGTCACGAAGCCGATCGCGTTCACCGGCAAGCGCCTCTTCGTGAACGCCGAATGCCTGTTCGGATCCGTGTCGGCGGAAGTGCTCGACGCGAACGGGAAGCCCGTACCCGGCTACACAGCGGCGGACTGCGCGAAGCTTTCGCGGCGCGATGCGACGAAGGCGGAGCTCGTGTTCAAGGGCGGCGATCTGGGCCGCTTCGCGGGGCAGCCCGTCCAGCTCCGGTTCCGCATCCACTGCGGCACGCTGTACAGCTTCTGGATTTCGCCCTCGGAACGTGGCGAGTCCCGCGGCTGGGTGGCGGGCGGCGGTCCTGCGTATCCCGGGCTGCGCGACCTGTGAGTTCCACGACATCGCCTTTTTGGTTGCCACGGGGCGGATGAGATGGTAAAGTAGAACGCAATTTGCGAACGTGGTTCTGGCAGGAGTCGATTGAGATGAAGAAAGTGTTGTTTCTGACCGCGGCGGCGGTTTCGGCGATGGCGTTTGCGGACATCCGGGCCTTGACGCCCCAGGTGCCCGATTCCCAGTGGGCGAAGAGCTGGTGGCAGGCGCGTTTCGACGCGAAGCAGAAGGAAGTCGCGGAGAAGGGGCCGAAGGCGCAGGTCGTCTTCGTGGGCGATTCCATCACGCATTTCTGGGACGACGCCGGCCGCGGCCAGGACGTCCGCGACGCGTTCTTCGCGGACGCGCCCTACAACGCGCTCTTCCTCGGCTTCTCCGGAGACCGCACCGAGCACGTCCTCTGGCGCATCGCGCACGGCGAGTTCGACGGCTACCGGGCGAAGGCGATCGTGCTCATGATCGGTACGAACAACACCGGCCACTTCGGTTTCGCCGAAGAACCGCCGATCGACACGATCCTCGGCATCAAGGCCGTGATCGACGGTCTGCGCGCGAAGCAGCCGCAGGCGCGCGTCGTGCTGCTGCCGATCTTCCCGCGCGGCAAGGACGCGAACGACGGCTGCCGCAAGCGCAACGACGTCGTCAACCGCGAAATCGTCAAGTTCTGCGACGGCCGCCACGTGGTGTGGTGCGACTTCTCCTCGAAGTTCCTGCTGCCGGACGGCACGCTGCCGCGCGCGATCATGCCGGACTACCTCCATCCCGGCGCGTTCGGCTACCGCATCTGGGCAGCGTCCGTGTTGCCCGTGATCGACGCCTGTCTCAAGACGCCCGCCGGCGGGATCGTTCCGAACGTCTTCGACGCGCACCTCGTGCCCGGCCTCTATTCGAAGGAAGCCGTGAACGCGCTCGACGCGCAGACGCGCCTCGAAGTGTCCAAGGACTTCAAGCCGAACTGGTGGCTCGAGCGCATCGCCAAGAACCGCAGGCAGATCGCCGAATCGAAGGGTGCAATCGACCTCGTGTTCATGGGCGACTCCATCACGCACTACTGGGACGTCGGCGAAGGCGGCGACACGTCCACCGAGATCGAGGACCTCAAGAAGACGTACACGATCCTCAACTGCGGCTACGGCGGCGACCAGACGCAGCACCTGCTGTGGCGCGCGCGCAACGGCGAACTGGACGGCTACAAGGCGAAGCTCGTGATGCTGATGATCGGCACGAACAACTGCGGCCAGCCGGCGGACGAAATCTTCGCGGGCATCAAGGAAATCGTGAAGACCATCCACGCGAAGCAGCCGCAGGCGAAGGTGCTGCTGCTGCCGATCTTCCCGCGCGGCGACAAGGCGGACAACTGGGCGAACAAGTCGGTCCAGGCCGTCAACAAGCTGATCGCCGCCGAAACGTTCCCGGACTACGTCACGGTGTTCTCGTTCGCGGACCAGCTCGTGGACGCGAACGGCGTCACCAAGCCGGAGCTTTACGACGAGGAGCGCCTCCATCTGATGGACGAAGGGTTCAAGGTCTGGCGCAAGGCGGTCGAACCGTTCTTCAAGCAGGCCTGCGGCAAGTGAGTTTCCGTTGAACGGTTTGCCTTGTTGACGCATTAAGTTATCAATACGGTGGATTTTCACAAACAAAGGAGTACGACGATGAGGAAGCTGCTGCTGGCGGCGGCCGCGTGCGCATCTGTTTGCGCATGGGCGGACACCGCCTATCCCGTGTCCGCGGACACGGCCGAGGCGAATCTGAAGAAGGTCTCGGCGTTCAAGGAAAACGCCTACTGGAAGACGGCCCCGTTCGCGGTGGCGGCCGTCGACCCCGTCGCGGGCGTCCGGCGCACGCCGGACGCGTTCCCCGAAGACGGCGACTTCACCGGTCCCGTGCGCGCGCTCCTCGCCAAGGGCGAATACGAAGGCGCGTCCTTCGTGCTGTACGGTTTCGACGACGTGGACGAGGTACACGCGAAGGTGAACGTGCCCGGCGTCGAGGCGGACGTGAAAATCGTCAAGGTCTGGTACCAGTCCGGCACCTCGTGGGGCAGCTTCTTCTCGGACCACACGCGCCGCGTCGCGACGCCCGAGATCATGGTCCACGACGACGCCGTGCTCTTCATCGACCACAAGGACAAGGAAAACTACGTCCGCTGCGACTACTCCAAGGGCAACACGGCGTACCGCTGGATATCCTTCGAAGGCCGCGCGGTGGACCACACCTACCACGGCGAGCTCAACACCGGCTGGATCCACGACGCCGACCAGCTCAAGCCCTTCAAGCTCTTCAAGGGCGAATTCAAGCAGCTGATCGTCACGTTCCACGCGCCGGCGAACGCGCAGCCCGGCCTCAAGAAGGGCTCGATCGCGCTCACGGTCAAGGGCAGGAAGGTCTGCGACGTGCCGGCCGAAGTGAAGGTGCTGCCGTTCGAGCTGCCGCTCCCGGCCATGTTCCGCGACCTGAACCGCCGCTTCTTCGCCGCGCCTTACGGCGGCTTCGGCGGCTACGATCCCGGCAGCGAAAAGAAGATGCGCAACATGGTCGCGCACAACGTCCGCAACTGCCTGCTGCCCAGCATCACCACGCCCTCCGAAGCGAAGAAGGCGTACGACATGTTCAAGCGCTGCGGCTTCGACACGGAGCACCTCTTCACGGCGCTGCCCGGTTGCGGCATCACCACAAGCTATCCCGCGAAGGAGACGGACGGCAACTACGCCAACTTCGTGAACGCCACCAACACCTACGCGAAGGCGATGGACGCCATCCGCGAAGTGTTCGGCCCCACGGTTAAGGCGTATTCCTACGGCGTGGACGAAGGCAGCGCCTGGACCGTGCGCGCCGAGCGTTCCACCTGGAAGGGTGTGCACCAGGCCGGCGGCAACACGATCGTCGCGACCCAGTGGCATCCGTTCATCCTCTTCAACCTCGACTTCGCGAACGTGCCGCGCCACCCGCGCGCCGCGAAGCGGAAGAACGCCGACGCCTACCACGACGGCAACCCGGACGGCATCATGGGCTGGTACGCCGATCCGCACTCCGGTCCCGAGAATCCGGACTACACGCGCCGCATCTACGGTTGGCAGACCTGGCGCAACAACTACGACGCCTCCTGCCAGTACATCCTCGCGCGCAACAACTGGAACGACTTCTGGATTCCCGCCGAGGCGTTCCTGCGCGGGTTGATGCTCGTCTACCCGCAGGCCGGCGACTTCCTCGACACGATCGAGTGGGAAGGCCTGCGCGAAGGCATGGACGACGTGCGCTACGGCACGCTCCTCAAGCAGCTCGGCCAGAAGTGCAACCAGTCCAAGAACATGGACACCGTCTACGCCGGCCGCTCCGCGCTCACGTGGGTCGCGCAGGTCGACTGCGAACGCTCCGAACTGAAGTATCTCCGTTATGAAATGACGCGCCGCATCCTCGATCTCCAGGAGCGTCTCGCGAAGGAGGGCAAGTAAATGAATCTCGTTTCCGCCAAATCGTTCGGGTGCGTTCTCGCCGCCGCCGCCGTCCAGGCGACGCTCGCGGCCGACGCGCCGAAGTACGTCGTTCCCGCCGAATACGCCGCCTGCACGAACCTCGTGAAGGACGGCAAGGTGCGCAACGCATGGCAGAAGGACATGGTCGACGCGGCCAAGGCCTCCGACTTCGCGAAGCTCTCGGCCCTCGTCGACGTGCTCGCCAAGAAGCCCGTTGAAGGCCCCGTGCTCGACATGTGGTTCGCCACGGCCGATACCGTCGTCAACGCGGGTCTCGAACAGAAGAAGAAAAAGCCCGAAGAGCAGAAGGAAGTGATGGCCGGCTTCCGCGAAGGCGGCACCACGTTCGGCCTGTGGCAGGGCAAGGACGGTCTCGACAAGGCGCCCGACCAGGCGTACTTCTCGCTGGCGCGCAACCTGCTCCTGAACAAGATGCCGCAGAAGCTCTCGCTCGTGGACCAGGCCAAGCGCAACAACCGCGTGCTCGCGCTCGCGGGCAAGGCCGGCACGGCCGTCGCGCAGGCACAGGCCGTCGAGGCGGTGAAGCAGTTCGCGCTCACCGCGAAGCCCGTCACCCGCGACGAGACGAACGCCGTGGTGGGCGCGCGCAACGACCACTTCCGTTCGCTTTCCAGCGGCCGCAAGTGGGAGAAGTTCGCCGAATTCGCGAAGGAATACGCCGCCAAGCGCGGCGATCTGATGACGCCCGGTCTCAAGGCCGAGATGCTCGCCCGCGAAATGGCCGGCTGGGACTGCGCCGACCTCGAGAAGCCCTATCTCCAGGTGCGCGACGAATTCATGAAGCTTCCGCTCGACGGCGCCCGTTTCGGCGCGACGCGCGTCTACCGCGACCACGTGCGCAACGCGGAGCACAACTGGTTCGTCCTGAAGCCGCTCGTCGACCAGCGCGCGAAGCTGTTCAAGGGCAACGCGCTCGGCTCGCTGCTCGAGTTCTGGTTCAACAACGCGATCGACCGCGGCGACTTCGCCGCCGCCTGCCAGGCGTTCGACGAGATGAACCGTCTCGACGACCAGATGAACAAGCTCTGGAAGGAAGAGGAGGCGCGTTGCGCCGCCGCGCGCGACATCGAGCGCATCTCCCGCCAGAACAACCTCAAGTTCGTCCCGTACGTGCGCAACGCGGAAGTCGAGCGTCCGGCCGGCTACGGCTGGCGCTGCCGCGGCCGCTTCGTCGGCACGGCCATGGACCGCGCCGAATACGGCCGCGCCATCCCCGAGCTTCTGAAGTCGCTCAATCCGCGCGACCGCAACGCCTCGGCCTATTTCGACCTCGCCCGCGCCTACTGGAAGACCGGCAAGGCCGACAAGGCGCTCGAGACGTACGAGCTCGTGATCGGCACGAACGTGACCGCCGCCGCCGACGTGAAGACGCGCGCGTCCTACTTCAAGGCGCGTCTGCAGGCGACCTCGCCCGAGGATCTCGTCAAGCGCCTCGAAGCGCTTCGCGGCGAGAAGGACGACGCGCAGTGGTTCGACGCGCTGCGCGCGGCCGGGCTCGCGCTCTTCAACATGGACAACTCCCGCGAGAACGTGCCGTATTTGAAGGCGGTCATCGCCGCGAGCCGCGCGCTCGTGTGGCCGGACGAAAAGGTCGAGTACAAGCTCACATGGATGGCCGACGCCCCGACGAGCGCCGAAGGCGCGCTCAAGACGGGCGTGTTCGAGAAGCTCGCGTGCGAGAACCGCATGGGCCGCTACCAGGTGTTCGAAACATACAACCGCAACGGCGAGCGCGCGATTCTCAAGAGCAAGACCGAAAAGCCGGACCTCGCCGCAAACAAGCCCGGCAAGGAAGCGGCCGTGTGCGCCGCCTACGACGCGAACGGTCTGCACGTGTACATGAAGTTCAACGACCCCGAGGCGTGGAAGGCGCGCGACGGCATCGCAAACGGCCTCTACTTCGAGTACGACTTCCAGCCCGGCGGCGACACGCCCTGGCACTGGAACATGGTCACGCGCGCGGACGAGCCGAACGTGGACCAGGGCGCGGTGTGGGATTCCCCGCGCAAGGGCTTCAAGGTCGGCGCGGAATACATCAAGCAGGACGCGGTCTCCACCGACACCTGCCACGTGTTCCACCTGTACGTCCCGTGGATCCTCTGCTGGAACGAGTTCCCGAAGGAAGGGGACACCTGGCGTCTCGTCCTCGTGGCGGGCTGGGCTGGCCAGTTCGGCGCGATGGGCGCCGGCGGCGTGCACGAGCTCGGGCGCGGTCTGCACATGACCTTCGGCGCGATTCCCGCCGAGGTCCGCGCGAAGATGACGAAGGGCCTGCTCCGCGAGGCCGTGCGCGACTACCACATGGTGCGCGACAAATGGGAGAACGCCAGCTTCTGGGGCGACGCAGATCTCGGCGATCCCGCGTTCAACGACAAGGTCGCGTGGCCGTTCATGAAGGACTGCGACGCGCTCGCGAACGAGTGCTGCAAGCCGGACCTCACGGACGAACGCGCGAAGGAAATCCTCGAGACGCGCCTCTTCGATCTCGCGGACTTCCGTCTGGCGCTCGACGCGAAGCGTTCCAAGTACCTGCAGGAACAGTTCTTCGCGAAGTGAGTTTTGCTTCCGAAACTCCCGAAAGGATGGGGCCCACGCCCCATCCTTTTTGACAATCGGACGATTTTGCCAAATGGCCGTCCTTCCCGGAAAAGAGGTTCGTGTGAACGAGACGAAGCGCGTCGTGTTTCTTGATTATCTGCGGGTGATCGCCTGCTTCATGGTGATGGTGATCCACTCCTGCGAACCGTTTTATCTGGGCGGCGAAGAGGGGACCTATGTCGCCAGCCGCTGGGATGCGTTTTGGGTGACGCTCGTCGAGTGCCTGTGCCGCGTGTGCGTGCCGCTCTTCGTGATGGCGTCGAGCTACCTGATGTTCCCGATCGCGTCCGGGCGTTCCGTCGGCGACTTCTTCAGGCGTCGGCTGACGCGCGTGGTGGTGCCGTTCCTCGTGTGGTCCGCCGTGTACGTGGCTGTGTTCGCCTGCGGCAGCGGCGTTTCCTGGGGCAAGGCCGCGTTCAACTTCCCGATGGAAGGCGGACACCTCTGGTTTGTGCCGATGCTGGTGGGACTGTACGTGCTGATGCCGCTTTTGTCGCCGTGGGCGGAGAGGGCGTCCGAAAAGGAAATCCGCGGGTGGATTCTCGTGTGGTTCTTCACGACGCTGTTTCCGTTCCTGCGCCGGCTTTGGGGTTTCTGGTTCGGTGCGCCCGATTTCGGCGCCGTGCCGTATCTCTGGGGCGAATGCCCGTGGAACGGCTTTGGCGCGTTCCACTACGTGAGCGGTTTCTTCGGCTATATGCTGCTTGGGTTCTGGTTCCGCAAGTTCGTGCCCGAGCTTTCGTGGGGAAAGACGCTCGCGTTCGCGACGCCGCTGTGGCTGGCGGGTGTGGCGATCGTGGGATTGCTGTTCTTCTTCCGCATTCCGGATGCGTTCCCGTATTCCGCGCCGTACGCGAAGGCGGTCGATCTCGAGATGAGCATCGAATACTGTTCCCTGGGCGTGGCGCTCACCGTGGTGGCGGCGTTTCTCGTGATGCGCAAGTTCGCGTGGGACGGCGCGTTTTACCGGTGCTTCGTGCGCCCCGTCTCCGAGGCGAGCTACGGGATGTATCTCGTTCATCTGATCATCCTGTTGAAGGTCTTTTCGTGGGTGAGCCCGCATTGCTGCACGCCGTGCGCGATCGTCGTCACGGCCGTCGTGAGCTATCTCGCTTCCGCCGTGTTCGCGATCGCCGTGCGCAAGATTCCCGTGGTCGGGAAATGGATCGGTGGGTGAGGATGTCGTCGCCGCGGACGGCAATTTGTGGAAGTTGCGGGCGATTCATGAAACCGATGCGTTTTTCGTTCATTCTGCCGTTGGCCCTGTGCGCCGTCCTCTTGGGATGTGGCGACGGCAAACGCGCCGATGCGCCCATTCGCACGGCGGCCGATCTGAACGGACGGCCCGTCGCCCACATGTCGAGCGGGTTCCACCGGGAAAAGCTCAAGAAGCTCGCGCCCGATCTCGTGTTTCATCCGTATACGGACTACGGCCTCGTCTTCGAGGCGTTGTGCGGCCGCAAGATCGACGCGATCTCTCTGGGCGCGTCCTATGCCGAGTTGTGGTCCGCCAAATTCCCCGGTCGTTTCCGCGTGGCCTTCGCGTACGCCGACGACGCGTGCGGATTCCTGGCGCGCCGCGGTTGGCCGCATTTGCCGGCGTTGAACGGGCAGCTTCGGCGCATGCGCGAAAGCGGCGAGGCGCAGCGCATCTTCCGGAAGTGGATGGACGCGGTCAAGCGGGGCGAAACGCCGGACATGCCCGCGTCGTCCGCGCCCGCCGACGCGCCCGTCGTGCGCGTTGCGGCCTTCTCCGGCACCGAGCCCCACTGCTTCGTCGCCGAAGGCATGCATGTCGTGGGCTCGTGCGCCGAGATCCTCCAGACGTGTCTGGACCGCATCGGTCTGGCGACGCAGTTCCAGATCCAGTCGTTCGAAGGCATGTGCGCGGCCGTGGAATCGGGCCGGTCGGACGTGGCCTGCGCCTGGATCTACACGGGCGGAAACACATTCACGACGGTGGATGTGTCCGAGATGTTCGCCGGCGAGACGATGTGCGTCCTCGTGCGCGACGAACGCGGCGCCGGCGGCGACGGACGGTGGGCGTCGCTCGTGCGCAGTTTCCGGCAGACGTTCGTGGTCGAACGACGCTGGAAGCTGCTGTTGGACGGGTTCGGCGTCACTGCGCTCATCACCGTTTGCATGGCGCTTCTGGGCGTGGTGCTGGCGTTTCCCGTCTGTCTGCTGCGCGCGTCGCGCCTCCGGGCGTTCGCGTTCATCGGGACGGTCTATGTGCGCGTCTTCCAGGGCACGCCCATTCTCGTGCTGTTGCTTCTCTTCTATTACGTGCTCTTCGCGGATGTGGAGATCGGCGCCGTTCCCGTGGCGATACTTGCGTTCGGCATGAATCTGGGCGCCAATCTCGGCGAGGCGCTGCGCAGCGCCGTTTCGGCCGTTCCGCGCGGACAGACCGAGGCGGCGCTGGCGTTGGGCTACGGACCCGTTCGCGCGTTTTGGCGGATCGTGCTGCCGCAGGCCGTGCGGATCATCCTGCCGGTGTTCCGTGGCGAACTCGTGGCGCATTTCAAGGCGACGAGCGTCGTCGGTTTCATCGCCGTCACCGATCTCACGAAGGCGAGCGACCTGATCCGAAACCGCACGTACGAAGCCCTGTTTCCGATCCTCGCGACGGCGGCCATCTATTTCGTCGTTGCGGGCGTGTTGTCGTGGTCCCTGGACCGTCTGCATCGCCGGCTTGCGAATCGCAGCGTGCTGTCGCGGGCTTCGCGCGTGACTGAACGTTTTCGTTCAAGTGGGGCGTGAGGCGGTCGTTCCCGATTTGGCGAGGATCCGGATTTGCGCAGCCAGGTGCGCGACGATCCGAGCACGTATGCGCGCAACGACCTGCTCTTCGCGACGGTCGGCCTCGATTGCCGGTTTTGAGTCAAATCGGGCGCGCCGCGCCCGAATCCGGCCCCTCGCAGTAGCGCAGTTCGTCTCGAACTGCGCAGAGGCGTCCGAACAGTAGATTATGATGGGAACAATTTCAAAGCCTGGTCCGGCTTTGAAATTGTTCCCATCATAATCTACATGCGGAAGCGGCGGCGGACCAATTGGGGACCAATTGGGGACAGGCCCCGCAAAGGGGAGATTTTGCGTTCGCTTGTTCGTTTTCCGTTCTTCTTTCGCTGCAAAACAGGTCAGACCTGTTTTGCATTTTTTTGTAGGCGGCGGATTGATGGAGGTGTGAGCATGGCGTGTTGTGGTTGCGAACTTGGTCATGCCGGCGGAGCGGCGTGACCCCCTTGTGGGGGCGCGGTCGGGCGCGTCTGGGTGCATCTCCGTT
>DCIH01000106.1:0-135 GCA_002317575.1 Verrucomicrobia bacterium UBA1731
GCTACTACGCGCCGGACGGCAAGCCCATGCTCGCCGTCTTCGGCGGCTGGAACTTCCCGCAGGAAACGGCGTTCGGTTCCGCGGCGACGACGAAGGCCGCGTTCGATTACCTCGAGGCGGAGCTGAAGAAGCTCG
>DCIH01000106.1:156-26930 GCA_002317575.1 Verrucomicrobia bacterium UBA1731
TCGGCTTCAAGGGACTCGTCACCGTCTCGAGCAACTGGCACAACGGACGCGACGACCTCGCCGCCTGCGGCTTTTCGGCGCGTTGCGCCTACAACTACGGCACGGAGGGCTGGAAGGTCGAGACGCAGAAGACGCGCAACCGCGAACGCGCGGCGATTCCCGGCGCGTTCGTGCTGCCCACCGTCTCCGTCGGCTTCAATTCGCGCCCCTGGCACGGCGTCGCGTACCCGATGATGTCGCCGTCCGACCTGGTGAAGTCCTTCGCCTGGGTGCGGGACGAATTCATGCCGGGCCAGAAGCACGCCGAGCCGTGGCAGGCGCGGGCCGTATGGCTTTCGACCTGGAACGAATACGGCGAAGGCACCTACATGATGCCCACCGACGACGCGTTGGGTTTCGGTTATCTCGACGCCGTTCGCGCCGTATTCACGGACGAGGCGCCGGATCCGAAGCTGAATGTGGTTCCGACGAAGGAACAGCGCGAACGGATCTGCCACCTGTATCCGCAGCGGCAGCCGGAAGACGGCGCGGCGGCGCCGGTGGAAGAACCGCCGGAAGTCGCCGCCGCGCGCGGTCACGCCGACTATTACACGGCGCTCCCGGAAGGCGAACGCGCGGCCGCCGAAAAGCGGGTCGTCGAATGCGCGATGCGCGCGCTTGCCGATCTCGAGATGATTCCGCCGCGCATCATTGCGAACGACATGCCGGACCGCTACCGGCGCGCGCGTCTCGATTTCGCGATGAACGGCGGCGCGGCGGTCACGCCCGGCGGACGCGTGTGGAACTGCTGGATGGTCGGCGGCGACAACCAGAAGGCGCACGTGGTGGGCGCCTGGAGCGACGACGGCGGCCGCACGTGGTCGGACGTCAAATTCGTCGTCGATCCGCATTTCCCCGGCGACCGCGTAGGCTTCGCGCACGTCGTGCGCAATTCGCTGATCGCGAACCTCTGGGTTCTGGACGACGGCAAGCTGCGTCTCACCGTGTTCCAGTCGCTGGACAACTGGATCGGCCGCGGCGGCACCTGGGAATTCGTCTGCGCCAACCCCGACGCGGACATGCCCGTCTGGTCGGCTCCGCGGTATCTGTTTCCCGGCAGCGTCCACAACAAGCCGACGCGGCTCAAGGACGGCACCTGGCTCTATCCGAACGACTTCGAACCGTACGGCGCCGAATGGCATCCCGAACTCGAACCGCACATGGGCTGCGGCGTCTATGCGCTCAAGAACGGCGCCGTCGCGAAACGCGGCGGATTCGTGCGTCCCGAAGGCACGCGCCGGGGCGGCCAGCGCCATTGGGCCGAGCACGCCATCGTCGAACGCAAGGACGGTTCCCTGTGGATGCTCATGCGCACGGCGCTCGGCTTGCAGGAAAGCTTTTCGGCGGATGCCGGCATGACCTGGACGGCGCCGAAGCCGACGACGCACCTGAAGAACTGCATCGCGCGCTTTTCGCTCGTCAAGCTCGCTTCCGGCAATCTGCTTTTCGTGAAGAACGGCGAGCGCGTGGATGTCGCCACCTGCGGCGACCAGCCCGCGAACGGGCCGCGGCGCACGCTTTCCGCGTTCGTTTCCGCGGACGACGGCAAGACGTGGAAAGGCCCGCTCGTTCTCGATTCGCGCGACGAAGTGGCCTATCCGGACGCCTTCCAGTTCCCGGACGGTTCCATCGGCGTCACCTACGACCATCTGCGCGAACGCGCGGGTCTGGCCGAAATCTGTTTCGCGCGTTTCCGCGAGGCGGACGTGTTCGCCGGCCAATTGGTGAGCCCGGACGCGTTTCTGCCGTAATCTTCGCAGTCCCGGGGAAAAGGTGAGAAGCATGACGAAAAAATCTGGTGTGACGATCGCCCTTGCGGCGGGACTTGTCTGCGGGCCGATCGCGCATGCCGGCTTCCGCGAACGGTTCGCGGATCCGCCGCCGGAGTCGCGGCTGCAGTGCTGGTACCACTGGACGACGACGGGACTTTCCGAGGAATGCCTCGCCGCCGATCTCAAGGCGATGGGCGAGATCGGCATCGGCACGGCGCACGTGTTCATGCCGTGCGTGGACGGCATTCCGCCGGACGTGCAGCCGTTGGACGAGAACTGGTGGAAACTCTGGGAAGTCGCGGTGCGCGAGGCGAAGCGGAACGACGTGAAGCTCGGCTTCCACAACTGCCCCGGCTGGTCGTCCTCGGGCGGAATCTGGATCAAGCCCGAGGATTCGATGAAGATGCTCGTGTCGTCCGCAACGGACGTCTCGACGCCGACGGGCCGCGTCGTTCTCCCGCAGCCGCTCACGCTCAAGGACTTCTACCGCGACGTGGCCGTCTTCGCCCTGCCGGTCGCGAAACCGCCGACGCCCGTCCGCGTCACCGGTGATTTCAATGGCGATTTTGCGGGCTTCGCGGCTGGGACGAACGCGCTCGCCATTCCCGTCGCGCGCGGGGAAAAGGGCGGTTCGGTCGTTTTCGAATACGCCGAACCGTTCGCGCCGACGACGCTCGTCACGACCTGGAACGAAACGCAGTTCTGGCTCGACCTCGCCGTGTCCGCATCCGAGGACGGCCGCACGTGGAAGCCGCTCGCGACGAAGAAATACCGTCTCTACAACACGCAGCTCACGCCGAAGGTGCTGCCGCTTTCCGTCTGTCCGCGTGCGCGTTTCTTTAAACTCGCCTTTACGCCTGTCGAGCCGCCGTCGTGGGTGAAGTACGTCCGCCGTTCGCTTGCGGCGGTTTCGCTTTCGACATTGCCGCTCGTGCCGGACGTGGACGCGAAGAACGGCGCGGCGTCGGCGATCGGGTACTGCCGTCCCGAAAGTCCGGACCGCGTTGGCGTGCCGCGCGCGGCCGTGCGCGACGTGACGTCGCATTTCCGGGACGGGACGCTCGACCTCGCGGCGGCGAACCTCGGATCGTCTCCCGCCGGATCGTGGCGGATTATCCGCGTCGGCTACACGACCACGGGCAAGTGCTGCGCGCCCGCGCCGTGGAACGTGTGCGGACTCGAGTGCGACAAGCTTTCGAAGCGGGGACTGGACGCCCATTGGCCGCACATGCCGCTGCGCATGGCGACCGTTCCCGGCGCCGCCGGCACGGTCGCCGTATCGATCATCGACTCGTGGGAGGTCGGCGGACAGAACTGGACGGAGGACTTCCTGGCGGCATTTCGCCGTCTGCGCGGCTACGATCTCCGTCCGTGGCTTCCCGCGATGGCGGGGTACATGCTCGGCACGGCGGAGGAAACGGCGAAGCTGCTCTTCGATGTGCAGCGCACGGTGGCGGATCTCGTGGCCGAGAACTACTACGACCATTTCGCCGAGAAGTGCCACGCGCTCGGGCTCAAGAGCGCGACCGAGAGTTATGACGGTCCGTTCGATCCGCTCCGCTGCTTCGCGGCGGCGGACGTGCCGACGGGCGAATTCTGGCTGGGCGGCAACTCGCACGGATCGCCGCGCGTCGCCGCATCCGCCGGACACCTGCACGGGCGCGCCCAGATCGGGGCCGAGGCCTTCACCGCCACCGAGAAGGACGGGCGCTGGCAGATCAC
This sequence comes from Verrucomicrobia bacterium UBA1731, assembly GCA_002317575.1. Taxonomy (GTDB): domain Bacteria; phylum Verrucomicrobiota; class Kiritimatiellia; order RFP12; family UBA1067; genus UBA1731. Next base: position 3,690 of record DCIH01000106.1, read on the forward strand.
GCCGCACCTGTTCCGCGTGCACGGCGACCGCGCCTGGCTCGACGGCGTTTCGCAGCTCGTCTACCATTCCTACGTCCAGCAGCCGCTCTTCGGCGCGAAGCCCGGCTTCTCGCTCGACCGGTGCGGCACGCAGTTCAACCGCAACACGACCTGGTGGCCGGAAGGAAAGTGGTGGGCCGATTACGTCCGCCGCGGACAGTACGTCCTACAGAGCGGAGAGCCGCAGGCGGACCTCCTGATCCTGGCGGGCGACGGCCATCCGGCGAAGACGCCCTATCTCGGGGATGTCGTCGCGGCCGGCTACAGCTACGACTACTGCGGGGCCGCCGATCTGCGTCAGCTGTCCGTCCGCGACGGCGGCGTGGCGATGCCGGGACGGCGCGCGTATCCGGTGCTGTGGCTCGGTCCGGATCTCGATCTCACCACGGCGACGCTCGCAAAAGTCCGCGCGCTGTTGGACGCCGGCGCGCGCGTGGCGGCGACGCGACCGCGCGGCACGCCGTCCCTCGCGGACGACGTGGCCGAATGGAAGGCGCTGGACGCGGCGATCTGGAACGGCGCGCGTGCGAACCTGAAGACGGCCGCGACGGCGCTCGACGCCCTGCGTGCGTTCGGCCATCGCGCGCCGCTGGAGGCGAGGGGCGGCCTCAAGGCACTTCGTCGCGTGATCGAGGGGCGCGACTTCTACTTCGTCGTCAACACGGCGCGCGAGCCGTTCGACGGTGTGGTGTCGTTCGCGGGCGCGGGCCGTCCCGAGCGTTGGGACGCGAAAACGGGACGGATCGAGCCGCTCGCGTGGTTCGGCACGGCCGATGGCCGCGTCCGCACGCGCCTGTCGCTGCGGGCTGACGAGTCGGCCTTCGTGTCCTTCCGCGCGCCGACGGCGGAAGAGCATCCGCAGCCGGTCGATCTGCGTCCCGCGCCCGCGCCGAAGGTGTTGGCGGACTGGTCGGCGGACTGGACGGTCGCGTCCTTCACGGGACCGTGCGCGCCGTCCGCGCCGCGCGCGTTCGCGCGTCTCGCGGGCTGGAACGAGTCCGACGATCCTGCCCTCCGTTATTTCTCGGGTCGCGGCGTTTACGAGAAGACGGTGCGTCTGCCGTCCGACGCGCGCGGGGCGACGCTCGACCTCGGCGACGTGCGCGAGATCGCGAATGTGGCGGTGAACGGACGCTTCCTCGCCTGTCTCTGGGAGGCGCCGTACCGCGTGAAGCTGCCGGACGATCTTCGCGAGGGCGACACGGTGGTTCTGACGGTCGAGGTCGTCAACACGTGGCCGAACCGGATGATCGGCGACGCGAAGGCGCGGGCGGCAGGGGCGGCGGAGCCGCAGCATCCGCAGTGGCGCGCCCCGCAGTGGGTCATCGACGGCCGCAGCGATTCCGGCACGGGCATCTACACGTGGGCGAGCTGGCTGTCGGGCTGGAAGGCGGACGACGAACCGCTGCCGTCGGGTCTGCTCGGTCCCGTGCGGCTTTTGGGGACGAAGTGAAGGGGTAAGGCGGAAAGCCCGAGGAAGGGGTGAAGATGATGAAGAAGAAGCTTGTACTTGCGGTCGTCGCGTCTCTTGCGTCCGTCGTCCTGGCGGATGGACGGGCGACGGCATCGCGTTCCTTCACGTTTGCGAGCTGGAACATAGGTCATTTCGCGCTCGGCCTTTCGCATGCTTCGACGATTCCGGAGTCGGCCGCCGAGGCGAAGAGCCGCGAATTCCGCGCGTTCCTTGCCGAGGTGAACGCCGACGTCCTTGGCGTCTGCGAGTTTTCCGAGGCGTTCGCGACGAACGGCGCGGTGCCGTCCGCAAAGGCCGTTTTCGCGGGATACGGGCAGTCCGTGGTCGGTCCATGCCATTTCTACCAGTGGAACGCGCAGTTCCTGCGCGCGGGCACGATCCTCGGAACGCGCGTGCACGAGTACGCGAAGCACGCGCAGGGCGTCTATTGGCTTGAGACGCGCGTGAAGATCTGCGGCGAGGAGGTCGTGTTCGTCGAGACGCATCTCGACTGGTGCAGTCCCGAGGTCCGTTCGGCGCAGATGCGCGAGTTGGTCGAACGCTTCAAGGACGAGCCGCGCGTCGTGCTGGCCGGCGACTTCAATCAGGGCATCCGATATTCCGACCGTTCGAAGCCGGACGCCGACAATCCGGCGGAGTACAAGGTGTTCGCCGACGCCGGCTTCACGCTCGGGAACGACGGGCGGCACAAGACCTATCCGCCGCTGAATCCGTTCAAGTCGCTCGACAACATCATCGTCAAAGGTCTGCAGCTTCGCAATTTCAAGGTCTGGATGCGCGGCGACCTCTCCGACCACGGCCTCGTTTCGGCCGAGCTCTCGTTTTAGGAGACGAATCGAATGAAAAAAACAGGTGTGATGCTCGCATTCGCGGCGGGATTGGCCGTGGGTACGCATGCCGCGACGAATGCCGCCGTCATGCGGGACGCCGGGGATTCGGCGTTCAACGGGCTGGCGCTCAAGACGGCCGTGCTGCGGCTCGAACGCACGAAGGCGGACGCCGACCGTGCGGAATGCCGTCGGATTGCGGAGCGTTTCTTCGCGGACGCGACCGCGACGAATCTCGCGCTGCGGACGGAAGCCGCCGACGCACGGCTCCTGGCGTGGTTTCTCGGCGTGGACGCCTGTGCGTGTTCGAAGGAGGTCGGCACGAACCTCAATGCGCGCGCCAAGCGGGCGATCGACGCCGTCGTGCCGGTGGTGTGGCCGTCGGCGATCGACGCGGTCAGCGCGCCGACGGCGCTCTTCGCCTGTCGTGCGATCTGGAGCTCGACGGACGCCCTGTGGTGGACCGACTGCTTCAGCCGCTACAACAATTTGCGCGAGGATCCGTTCGAGGGCGCGGGGACGAACCGGCTCGACATCTGCGCGCGCGGCGGTTTCGCGCCGGATGCGAAACCGGCGCCGGAGACGCTTCTTGCCGTGCAGATCGCGCTGCACGAACTCTGCCAGCGCGACCGCGACGGTTTCGCGATGCGGAAATTCCGCGACGGACTCGACCGCAACGCGGCCGCCGTGCGCGCGCTGGCGAAGACGGACGAGCGGGCCGCCGAGTTCCTGAAGGCGACCGCGGAGCTCCAGGTGCGCACGAACGAGCTGACGACGGCGTGGGGACGGAAGGTGACGCCCGAAAACGCCTGGCGCGAATATCCGCGTCCGCAGATGGTGCGCCGCGGCGAGTGGAAATCGCTCAACGGGCGTTGGAACTTCGAGCATCGCCGGAGCGGCAAGCCGGGCGAGAAGGAGAAGGTCCTCGTGCCGTTTCCCGTGGAATCGCCGCTCTCGGGCATCCACCGGCGGGTGGAGCCGACGGACGAACTTGTCTACCGGCGCACGTTCGACGTGAAGCGTCCGCCGGCGAACAAAAGGCGCGCGGTCGAGCGCACGCTCCTCAACTTCGAGGCCGTCGACTTCCGCGCCCAGGTCTTCGTGAACGGCGTCGAAGCGACGGATGTGCCGCACGAGGGCGGCAGCGTGCCGTTTTCGCTCGACGTGACGGACCTCGTGAAGGACGGCGCGAACGAACTCGAGGTGCGCGTGTGGGATCCGACGGACACGTTCATCAATTCGACGGGCAAGCAGACGCTACAGATGCACACATGCTTCTTCCCGGCGTCGAGCGGCATCATCGGGTCCGTCTGGACGGAGCAGGTGCCGCGGACGTATCTCGCGGACTATGGCGTGACGGCGGATCCGGATTCCGGCCGCGTCGTCGTCACGCCGCAGGTGGCGGGCGACTGCGCCGGGGCGGATGTGACGGTGGAGGCGCTGTGGCAGGGGCAGGTCGTCGCGAAGGCGAAGAAGGACCGCGCCCTGCCGAAGATCTTCCTGGACTTGCCGAAGCCGCTCCATCTCTGGAGCGGCGACGATCCGGCGCTGTACGATTTGCGGATCACGGTCGCCGCCGAAGACGACACGGACGTGGTTGAAGGTTACTTCGGCGTGCGGCGGCTCGCGATCGCGCGGGACGCGAAGGGCGTGGCGAAGCTCGCGCTCAACGGTAAGCCCGTCTATCTGCTCGGCGTCCTCGACCAGGGATACTGGCCGGACGGTTATCTGACGCCGCCGTCGGAGGACGCCTGCCGCTGGGACGTCGACTACCTCAAGGATATTGGCGTCAATTGCATCCGCAAGCACATCAAGGTCGAGCCGCGTTGCTTCTACGCGCATTGCGACCGCAAGGGCGTACTCGTGCTGCAGGACATGCCGTCCGCCTGGCACGACGGCATCCAGCACGACCGCGACCGCGCCAACACGCGCTACGGTTTCGCGCGGCGCGAACTCAAGGAAATCGTCGACCATCTGGGCAATCATCCGTCCGTCGTCTGCTGGATCCCCTACAACGAGAGCTGGAGCCAGCCGGACGAGGAGAAGTCGCTGGCGGTCGGACGCTGGCTCAAGCGCTACGATCCGACGCGGCTCGTGGATCTCGCGAGCGGCTGGAGCCATTTCGAGGACGGGTGGGCGACGGCGTGGATGTTCGACAAGGCGCGCGTGCGTCCGACCTCGGAATTCGTGACGGACGTCATCGACTGGCACGCGTATCCGGGGCCGAAAATCGCCTCGGCGAATCCCGACCGTCCCGTCATCTGCGGCGAATTCAGCTTGATGGCGGGCGGTGCGATCGAGGGGCATTTCTCCGACGTCCGCGGCCGTGCGGCGCGGTACGTCCCCGACACGCCGGAAGGGCTTGCGGGCGTGCGAGAGAAGAACCACAAGGCGTATCGCGACCAGACCGACCGCGTGCTGAAGCAGGTGCGCGAGGGGTCTTCCGGCAGCATTCTGACCGAGAGCTTCGACTGCTTCTGGGAGGCCTGCGGCTACGTCACCTTCGACCGCGCCGTCGAGCGCTTTGACCGCGCCTTCCTGCGAAACTGCCACCGCGAAATCATCGATGCCTACCGCAAGAACTGGGAAACGGAAAAACCCGTGCGCGTCATCTTCGACACGGACATGCTCACCGATTTCGACGACGTGGGGGCCTTGGCGTGTCTCCACGCCTTGGCCGACCGCGGCGAATGCGAGATTCTCGCGACCGTTTCCTCGACGCGCGGCAATGCGTCCGTCGGCGCCATTGAGGTGATCAACCACTTTTACGGCCGCGGCGATCTGCCGGTGGGCGCGCCGAAGGGCATGGGCGTCATGGGCGCCTGGGCGGGCGCGACGAACAAGGTGGACGTCGCTTCTCCCTTGGGCGAAAAGACGGGTAACGACGGCGGCCACTACAAATACCGCAAGTTGTGCGCCGACTATCCGCAGTGGGTCAGGCATCTCGACGCCGACACCGCGCCCGATGCGAACGAAATCTACCGCAAGGCGCTTGCGGCGGCGCCGGACCATTCCGTGGTCGTGTGCACGGTCGGTTTTCTCACCAATGTGCGGCGTCTTTTGGAAACGAAACCGGACGCTGTCTCGCCGCTCGACGGCCGCGCGCTGGTGGCGCGCAAGGTCAAGAAGTGGGTAGCGATGGCGTGCTGGTATCCGCGGGGCCGCGAATACAATTCCATGTTCGACGCCGAGTCGTCGAAAATCGCGTTCGAGCAGTGGCCCACGCCGATCGTGTTTTCCGATTGGCAGTGCGGCGGCGATCTGTTCGCCGGACGGGCCGTGGCGGATATGGTCGGTCCCCGCAACCCCGTTAAGGACGTCTTCGCCGGCAACATCCCCTCGCGGGCTGAAATCGAAAAGGATCCGGCGCGGTGGCAGCGCGAGTGCTACGGCATGGGCGGACGCTCTGCGTGGGACGAGACGGCGGTTCTTGCCGCGGTGCGCGGCGAAGCGCGCTATTTCAACGTCTATCGCGGCCGCTACCGCATGATCGGAAACAACGGCGAAAACGAATGGGCGCCGGACGAGGAAAACGGGCCGCACGCGCGTTTGGGCGAGAAGGTGCATAAACGCGAAGTCGGAGCCGTGATCGACGAGCTCATCTGCGAATCCGTTGGTAAACGCGTCGGTCCCCGTATCGCTTCCAGCGCATTGTCCCTATGGGGTGCTGATGAACTTTGATATAATGTCCGCCAGCGGATGATCGCAGTGGATGGAATGGCGACTACATGGGAACGGGAGGCATCGGAGATATGAAACGATTTGGTTTTACGGGCGCGCGCGCTCTTTTCGGCATTGCCGCGTTGTTGTCGTTTTCGGCTTGCGCCAAGGAGGCGCTCTTCTTTGTCGGGGCGCATCCGGACGATTCGGAAGGGTACGCGGCGACGGCCTTTCTGCTGCGCGAGAAGTACGACATCTACGTCATCGACCTGACGCGCGGCGAGCTGGGGCTCGGACGCAAGGGCTTCATCGACGGCTCGACGGGCGCGCGGCGCATGAAGGAGGAGGCCGCCGCCTGCGCGTTCCTCGGCGCGACGCCGCACTTCCTTGACGAGATCGACGGCTACGCGGCCGCCGGTCAGCCGTCCGTCGACCGTCTGGCGGCGCTCATCGAGCACTTCAAGCCCGTCGCGATCTTCACGCACTGGCCGGTTGACACGCATGTCGACCATGTCCAGGCGGCCGCCGTCACGCGCAATGCGATCCGAAAGTCCGGTTGGAATGGCGAGAGCTACTTCTTCGAGGTCTGCATCACCCAGACGCGCAACTACGTGCCGCTCTACTCGGTCGACGTCACGAAGACGCTGCCGGACAAGCTGAAGATGCTCCGGAAATACGCCTGCCAGAACGGCAACGACCTGCTGGCGCAGGCGAACGAGATGCGGGCACGGCATCGCGGTGCGGCCAAGGGCGTTGCCGCCGTCGAGACATTCACGACCTATGACGGCCGCCGCATTCCGGGCGGCATCATCGAGTCGCTCGCCGAGACGCTGCCGTTCGGGCCGAAGAGCGCGTTCGAGGGCTTCGAGCGTCCGACGGACATGCCGGGCGCGGTCTCCATGATCTGGACGGGCGACAGGACGCTCGTCGAGACCTCGGGCTACGCCGACCTCAAGACGAAGCGTCCGATCTCGACGAACGACCTCTTCTGGATCGCCTCAAACACGAAGGCCATCGCGTGCGCGCTGCTGCTCCTGCAGGTCGACAAGGGTCTCGTCGGACTCGACAAGCCGGTCTCGGACTACCTGCCGGCGTGGAAGTCCATCCGCCTCAAGGACGGCACGAAGCCCGTTCGCGCGCCGACGGTGCGCGACCTGATGGGGCATACGTCGGGACTGGCCTTCTTCCCGAAGATGCCCATCACGCAGTGGTCCGTCTCGGAACTTGCGGCGATGGCCGCCACGAACGGACTCGACCACCCAGTTGGTCAATACCTCTATTCGAACTGGGGCATCGACGTCGCGATGGCGATCGTCGAGCGCGTGACCGGAAAGCCGTGGGAGGTCGCCCTCAAGGAGCAGGTTCTCGCACCGCTCGGCATGAACGACACCACCTTCTTCCCGTCCGAGAAGGACGTGGCGACGCGCCTTGCGAAGACCTACCGGCTCGATCCCGATCATCCCGAGAAGGGACCGCAGGAGCAGACGGTCGACCAGCTCGTCTATCCCTACGACAAGCCGGGAACGCACGCCGAGGCGGGCGGCGGTCTCTTCTCGACGGCGGGTGATCTGCTCGCGTTCTTCCGGATGGTCGCCGACTGTGGTTGTCTTCCGGACGGACGCACGTTCATCTCCGCGCCGCTGATGGCCGAATGGTACGGGGTGACGGAAGCGTCCCGCGGTCGCAAGTACACGTTCGGCATGGATGTCGATCCGGCGAACTGCTTCGTCCGTCACGGCGGCGCTTACGCGACGGACGGCGCGGCGAACTGGAAGTACCGCACGGCCTGCGTCTTCATGGTACAGGACGCGATGGGAACGCCGCGCACGAACGAGCGCCGGCGGAACTGGGAGACCTTCGCCGGCGAATGGCTTGACGTCAAGCCGCGCTGAACGCTGGCGACCGCTCGGCATCGTGCGGAACGGCGGTTTTGCTAAACTACCGACAACTGCCTGTGGAATGGCAGGGAACAGGAGCATTTGAAAATGAACTTCTCCCGAAAGGATTTTTTGTTGGGGAGCGTAGCCGCCGGGTTGACGGCGGGGTGCCGTTCGCCGTTTGGCGCTTTGGGGACCGTCGATCCGAACCTCACGGTGCTGCTCTCCGACGTGCACGTCGCGTGCGGCGGCATCAAGACGAAGTGGGGCGAACAGCCGACGTATCAGAACGCGCTCTTTGAACGGACGATCGACGAGATCCTCGCGCTGCGTCCGCGGCCGGCGCGCGTCGTCGTTTTCGGCGACGTGGCGCTCTGGTTCGGCTGGAGCCGGGATTACGCGGCGTCGCAACCGGGTTTCGCGCGGTTGACGGCGGCGGGAATCGAGGTCTTCGTCACCGCGGGCAACCACGATCACCGCGAGCCGATGTTCCGGTATTTCCCCAAACAGCGCGATGCGACACCGGTGCCGGGCCGGTTCGTCTCGGTCGTCGATCTCGGCCACGCCGACCTGCTTCTGCTCGACACGCTTCGCGAGACGGGCAAGGCCGAAGGAGACGGCAACGCCGTCGGCGGCGACATCGACGACGCCCAGCTCGCGTGGCTTTCGCAGGAGGCGAAGAGTCGCACGCGTCCGTTCTTCTGCGGCTGCCATCATGCGCCCGGCGATCTGAACGGGAAGGACGTCCGCAAGCCGCTCCTGGCTTCGCGCTTCTTCTCCGGCTGGATCCACGGACACAACCACAAGGTCTCCGAGAGCTGGTTCGCCGAGCAATGGGACAGCCGGCGCATCCGCCGCGTCGCCGTGCTGCCGTCCACCGGCTGGTGGGGCGACATCGGCTATGCGACGCTGCGCACGCATCCCGACCGCGCGGTCATCTCGTACGAGCTGAAGGATTTCTTCTTTCCGACGCCGCTCAAGGCGGGCGAGACGCGTCCGCCCGAGTGGGACCGCATCCGCGCGGAGCATCTCGGCCGCAAGGTCACGCTTGACTATTTCGGGGTGCATGAATGAGGTGCGAGGTCAAATGAATAAAACGATTCTGTTGGTTGCCGGCTTTGCCGCCGGCGTTGTGTTCGGCGGCGATGTGGCGTTGACGCCGAACCGTTACGACCCCCTGCCCGTCGGCGCGATTCGTCCCGAGGGCTGGCTGGGACTCCAGCTGGAACAGATGACCGAGGGAATTGTGGGACAGGACGCGCAGCCCGCCGCCCTGCAGGAGTCACCCGCGTTCACGACCGCGCCGCTCGAGAAGGTGCGTTTCATCCCGATGTGCTGCGCGCGTTCGCATGTCACCGTCTTGCCGCGCGGAACGGACGACACCGAAGAGGGCGTCCGCTGGAAGCCGACGCCCGAAAAGACCCTCCGCAAGGACCGCGCGAAATTCTTCCGCCAATGAACATCAAAATGCAATGCGCGGTTGCCGCGTTGACGGTGGGCGTCCTGGCGGCGTTTGGTTCGCCGGACGCGGTGGTACGCCTTGACGCCGGCGGTGCGATGGCGTTTCTCGAACACGTCACGGGCGCGCTGCCTGCGGACGAGGAGGCGGCGTATTGGGATGTCGGCGGCGGTCAGCACGGTCCCGACGCCCGCCGTTACCACCTCGCGTTTGCGGGATACGCCGCCGCAGCGCTTCAGATGACCGATGCTTCATTGCGGCCGCGGGCGGCGGCCGTGTTGACGAACTGCATCGCCCGCATGCTGCGGCGCGACGTGTGGGCCTATTCGCAGAGTCCTTCGTATTGGGGCACCGCCGCCTGGGCACCGGATCCCTGCTTCCGCGAGAATGTGATGTACACGGGGCATCTGCTGCATCTCATGGCGTATTACGAACGGCTCTCGGGCAATAAGCGGTATTGGACGGAGGGATTCGATTTCGTCTGGTCCAAGACGCAAACCGTGCATTACACCGTCGGCAAGCTGATCGACGCGACGGTTTCGCAAATGCGCGAGAACGCCTGCGGCGGCGTCGCCTGCGAACCCGGTCTCGTGTTCTTTCCCTGCAACAACCACCCGCACGTGGCGCTCAAGATTTTCGCGAAGCTTGGCCACGGCGACTGGTCGGCGGATGCGCGCAAGTGGGAGACCTGGGCGCTCGACCACTACCAGGGGCCGTTTTTCGGCGGCGGCGCGGTCAAATACCTCTACCACGCCAAAAGCGGACTGTTTTATCCTCGCGGCGCCGCCGGCATGGACGGCTGGTCGTTACTGTGGTACGAACCCTGGGCGGCGGAACGGCGCACGGCGCTCGACCTGTGGCGCAAGGCGTCCGGCAAATTGGACTGGAAAGCGCTGGACGATCCGCAGGGCTGCTGCGCGAACGGTGGCGGCTGTTGCGATCCCGCGTCGGTTCCTTCCGCGGTCGCGGCCGTGTTCCTCGCGGCGGCGGCGCGGGCGTGCGACGACGCTGCGACGGCGGAGCGTCTGGAGAAGGCCGTCGACGCGCGCTTCCTCAAAATGGAGAACGGGTTCCCGACATTGACGGTCGCGTGCAATTGGCGGGTTGGCGCGACGGCCGTGCGCTCTCTTTCCTACGCCGAAAGCCAGGGCGTCCGTTTGCGCGACCTATGACGGACATTGACATGAAAACAAACGGAAAAGGCCGCTGGCCGATTTTTACGCCGTTCCGGGCGTGAGGTGGATGATTTTTGATTGTGTTTTGTGTGCTTTATGCGCCATCTTTAAACGGCAACTTTCCCTACATGTTATAATGCGGGCATGAAACGAAAAATCGTTGCGTTGTCCGTCGCGTTCGCGGCGGTGGCTTTCGGAGCGTTCGCGCAGAGCGAAAAAATCATGCTGTGGCCGGAAGGCAAGATGCCGTCCGCCCAGGCGCACCAGCGCGTGCCGTACATGATGTGGCATGTGCCGAAGAAACTCACGACGAAGGCGATTCTGATCGCCGTGTCGGGCGGCGGCTACAACGGCAACGGCATCGAGGGCTTCGAGGTCTCCCCGATGCGCGACTACATGCTCGAAAAGGGCATGACGGTCGTCACCATGCTCTACCGCACGCCGCGGCCGAAAGGCATGGCCAAGCACGTCACCGCCTGGCAGGACGCCCAGCGCACGGTGCGCCTCGCGCGCAAGCTCGCGAAGGAGCGCGGCCTCGACCCCGATTCGATTGGCTTCACCGGCTGCAGCGCCGGCGGACATCTCACCGTGATGACGGCCGTGTCGTCCCTGACGCCCGCCTATGAACCCGTCGACGAGATCGACGCGATTCCGTGCAACGTCAACTGGGCGATTCCCGTGTATCCCGCGTATCTGCTCGCGGACGGCGCCGACCAGTACAATACGAAGAAGGGCAACGACCTTGCCACGGAATTCGTCCCCGAGCTCTCGTTCGACGCCGCGACGCCGCCGATGTGCTTCTTCCACGGCGACGTGGACGGCTGGTCCGCAATGGGCAGCGTGCGCGCGTACCACAAGCTGCGCACGATGGGCGTCCCCGCCGAACTCCACGCGCTCGCGCTCGAAGAGCATTGCTTCCAGTCGAACCCGCGTTCGGGGACGCCGGCCGCCATCTGGAAGGATTTCGCCTGGGCGTGGCTCGTTTCCATCGACGCCGTCACGGGCCATCCCGCCACATGGGGCAAGGACTGGATCGCGCCGTTTCCGATTTGGGCGGACAAGCCGCTTGCGCAGTTGGCCGATTTCGAACCCGGCGTTTGGCGTCAAGGCGACTGGGGCAACGCCGTGCTGACGGCGGACAAGGACAGTCCCCTGTGGCTCAAGGGCGACTGGGAGAACTTCGTGCTCGACTTCGAGTACAAGCTCGATCCCGCGGCGAACTCGGGCGTCATTCTCTACGCGAGCGATGTCAAGAACTGGATCCCGAATTCCGTCGAAGTGCAGCTGCTGGACGACTTCGCGGACAAGTGGAAGGACGATCCGCCGCGGCTCAAGAACGGTTCGCTGTACGGCCATCTCGGTCCGGCGACGAGCGCGTCCAAGCCGTCCGGCGAATGGAACCGCATGACCATCCGGGCCGAAGGCAAGCGCATCCGCGTGGTGGTGAACGGCGTCTTGAGCGTGGACGAGGACATCTCGAAATACACGAGCGCCAAGACGAATCCGGACGGCACGCCGATTCCGCCGTGGCTGTCACGGCCGATTGCCGATTTGCCGACACACGGCGCGGTGGGGTTCCAGGGCAAGCACGGCGGGGCTCGTCCGTATTTCCGCAACGTCAAAATCAAAAAGCTGTCCAAGTGAGGGATTGCGCATGTTCAGGTTGTCGTGTCTTGCGGTGATGGTGTCGGTGGCGGCGGCGGTTTTCGCGGACGCGCGGCCGACGGACGTTTATCTGCTCATCGGCCAGTCCAACATGGCGGGGCGCGGTCCGCTCAACGCCACGAACCGCGTGGACGCGACGCGCGTCCTGAAATGGAACGCGTGGGACAAGCGCGGGAAGGGCGACGCGTGGGTCGAAGCCGTCGAGCCGATCGTCAACGACCGCGGCGCGCACTCCGGCGCGGGACCGGGCGCGAGTTTCGCGCGCGCGATGGCCGACGCGAATCCCGACGCGGTGATCGGACTCGTGCCGTGCGCGGAGGGCGGTTCGCCGCTCAAGCGCTGGATGCCCGAGGGCGATCTCTACCGGCGCGCCGTCGCCTGGACGCAGGCCGCGCTCGCGCAGGGCGGCACGCTGAAGGGCATTCTGTGGCACCAGGGCTGCACGGACGCCGAGAACGCGGCGCCGCCTGCGGACTACGCGGAGCGGCTCGCGAAGATGGTCGCGTCGTTGCGCAAGGATTTGAACGCGCCGGACGTGCCGTTCGTGGCGGGCGAGCTCGGCGAATATCTCGCCGGAAACGCCGCCGTGAAACATTGGCGCACGATCAACGAACAGCTCGCGTTGGCGACGCAGACGATTCCGAACATGCGCCTCGTGCGTTCGCACGGGCTTGCGGACAAGGGCGACGTGCTGCATTTCGGCATGGCCGCGCAGCGGACGCTCGGGCGCCGCTACGCCGCCGCGTTCCTCGCGCCGGACGTCGATTCCTGGCACGGCGCCAACCTGCTCGGCATGTTCAACACCGCGCCGAAGAAACCGGATCCGCGCGTGACGAACCGCTTCACCGAAGACCGCTTCCGCTGGCTCGCGTCCTGGGGCTTCAACTTCGCGCGGTTGCCGATGGACTACCGCTTCTTCCTCCAGACGAACGACTGGACGCAGCTGAAGGCCGACGGCTTCGCGCGCGTCGACGAAGCGGTCGCGTGGGGCCGCAAGTACGGCGTCCACGTGCAGCTGTGCCTCCACCGCGCGCCCGGATTCACCATCGCGTCGTGGGCTCCCGAAGCGACGCATCTGCAGACGGAGCGCGAGCCGCAGGAGGCGTTCATGCGCATCTGGAGCGAATTCGCGCGCCGCTACCGCGGCATCCCGAACGCGGCGCTTTCCTTCAACCTGCTGAACGAGCCGGCGCGTTTTTCGGAAGAGCAGTTCATCGATGTGTTCGGTCGGACGATCCAGGCGATCCGCGCGCAGGACCCCGGGCGCTTCGTGATGCTGGACGGCAACAACGTCGCCTCCACGCCCGTGCCGCATTTCTACGAGGATCCCCTCACGGGCCAGGCGTTCCGCGGCTACACGCCGCACGCGATTTCGCATTACGGGGCGTGGTACATCAAGGACCAGCCCGCCACCGAACCGACGTGGCCGCTGTCGCCGGAAATGGCCAAGGATCCGAAATGGATCTACGAGCAGCCCGAGACGACGTTCGCCAAGTACGGCGCGCCGCGGAAGATCGGCTACCCCGTGATGGTCGGCGAGTTCGGCTGCTACACCAAGATCAGCCACGGCACGTGCCTCAAGTGGATGGAGCATTGTCTGGCCATGTGGCGGAAGAACGGCCTCGGCTGGGCGATCTGGAATGTGGACGGCGCATTCGGTTTCGTGGATTCGGAACGCGCGGACGTCCAGTACGAAGATTTCGAGGGCCATAAGCTCGACCGCAAAATGCTCGAGCTGCTGCGCAAGTACGCGCGGCCCGCCGTTCCGGTTGTCGACGCGCCGAAACAGGGCGTTCCGTTCGCGTGCGACCCGCGCGTCATGAGCGCGGACTACTGGCGCATCTGGAACGCCGACGAGCAGAAGCGCATCGACGCGGACATCGAGGCGAACCGCAAGGCCGACGCGTCTTTTGCGCTCGACGTGCCCGCGGGCGCGGAGGTGTCCGTCGAACAGCTCGACCACGACTTCCGGTTTGGCGCGCACATTTTCAACTTCAACCAGCTCGGCAAAACCGAATATAACGACGCCTACAAGGCCAGCTACGGCGCGGGCGGCATTTTCAACCAGGCGACCGTCGCGTTCTACTGGAACGCCTACGAGCCGACGCCCGGCCATTTGCGCGCGAACGGCGCGTATGAGGACACCGAAGCGTACTGGAACGCGCTCACGCAGGAACAGGCGATGCTCGATCCGATCTGGCGCCGTCCAGCGGCGGGACCGGTGATCGACTTCCTCAAGGCGAACGACGTCGCCATCCACGGGCACATTCTCGTGTGGGGCTCCGCCAAGCCCTATTGGATCTACGACTGGTACTGTCCCGAGAACGAAAAGCGCGCGTTCGACGCGTTGGGCGTGCCGCGTCATGCGACGTTCACGAAGCGCGCGAAAGCGGGCGCGGAAGGCAACTACGGTTTCGCCAAGATCTGGAAATCGGCCTGGTCGCGCGCCTACGGAAAAGCGACCGAGGAGGAGATCGCCCAGATGGCGCCGACGTTCACGGCCAACATGCGGCGTCTTTTCCGCAAGCGCGTCTTCGATGTCGCCGGCGCGTTCGGCGACGTCGTGGACAGCTGGGACGTGGTCAACGAGAGTTCGCGGGACTGGGCGAAGTACCGCAAGTCCCGCACGGGGCTGAAGGTGTGGAAGTCGGAGTACGGCCTGATGCCGGGCGACTATCCGCTTCACGCGCTGCTCGACGCGAAGGAGGCGATGTCTCCGGCGGCGAAGCTTGCCATCAACGACTACAACATTTCGCCCGATTTCCTCGAACAGGAAAAAGAGCTCGAGGCGGAAGGCGCGAAGATCGACATCGTGGGTTGCCAGATGCACATCTTCAACACCAACGACTGCATGCGTCTGGCGTTGGGCGCGACCGATGTCAACTGGGTCGGCACGCCGAAGGTCATTCAGGACCGTCTGGACATGATGGCGAAGACGGGCAAGCCCCTGCACGTTTCCGAAATCACCATCACGTCGCCGGGTTCGGACGCGCGGAGCCGCCAGATCCAGGCGATCCTCACGCGGAACATCTACCGCAAATGGTTCTCGCACAAGGCGACGATGGGCATCACCTGGTGGAACACGGTGGACGGCGGCGGCGTGTACGGCGAACCGCTCGTGTCGGGACTTTTCACGCGCGACCTCAAGCGCAAACCCGCCTACGACGCCCTGGACGAATTGATCAACCGGGAATGGAAGACGCGCGAAACGGTGAAGGCGGACGATCAGGGCCGTGTCCGTTTCCGCGGTTTCCGCGGCAAATACCGTCTTTCCTGGAAAGACGCCCAAGGCAAGACCGTGGCGAAAGACATTTACGTGAAGTGATCAGCATGTTCTTGACGGGCATCATGAGAAAGCGGCGAGAAAAGACGATTAGCCGTCGATCCGGGGATTCGGCTGAACGGTTTGGCGAACGGAAGCATTCTTTATCTGAAGGACGGGACGAACAAAGGAGGACCATGAAACGGATGACGGGATTTCTGGCCGCTGTGTTTGCGGGCGCGGCGGCGTTCGGCGGGGTGACGCATTGGGCCGTCGACCCGATGAGCGAAACGCCGTATCTGCCGGATGTGATTCCGGAAGACGGGCGGAAGGGCGGCACGGTGCAGATCATCGCCGCCAAGGGCGAGTACGAGCCGGGTTCGTTCGTCGTCCGCGCGGACGAGGACCTCGGGCGCGTGTCGCTCGAGGTCTCCGAACTCAAGTCCGCCGACGGCAAGCGCTTCCCGCAGTCGAAGCTCGACCTCAAGGTGGTGAAGGTGTGGTACCAGAGCGGAAACGCCTGGTTCAGCTACTTCGCCGACAAGGGCGCGAAGCTCTGTCCCGAGCTGCTGCTGAACGACGAGGACCTCATCCGCGTGGACGTCGCCAAGAAGAGCAACTACGCGCGCCTCGTGGAGAAGGACGGACGCGTGCACGAGCACTGGCTGTGCGAGCCGAAGGCCTTCAAGGACCGCGCGCGCGACCTCCGCGGCACGGGGCATTTCCGCATCGGCGACACGTTCGTGTGCATGAAGGAGAACTTCCGCGACGCGAAGAAACTGATGCCCGTGGCGTTGCCGAAGGACGTTTCCAAACAGTTCTTCCTCACGGCGAACGTCACGAAGGACACCCTCGCCGGACTCTACAAGGGCACGGTGACGATCAGCCGCGAAACGCCGGACAAGAAACGCGTGAAGGTCGCCGCCGTTCCTGTGGCGCTGCGCGTGCTGCCGTTCGAGCTTCCGCGGCCGATGTGCTACTTCGATCCCTACAAGCCGTTCGTGACGTGGTTCTGCGACTACATCAACCTGAGCATGATCCGCGACCAGAACGGCAACGACGAAGCGCTCGCGCGCAAGCAGCTTGCGAACATCTGCCGCGACTTCGCGCAGCACGGCCAGTACGTGCCGTCCTTCGGCGGCGCCGACGGCGAGCCCGAAATCGTCCGCGCCGGCGGTCAGGACTACTGCGACCTCATTCCCGTGCGCCATGGCACGATGCGTCCGGCGGCGCTCCGCGACATGCGCGTCAACGCGCGGCGTCTGCGCCGTTTCGCGGACCGCAGCTACGGCAAGGATTCGCACCCCGTGCAGGGCTACGGCGACGAATACGGCTTCTACGAGATGCGCCAGTTCCGTCCGATGATCAAGCTCTACCAGCAGTACGGTTTCCGATTCCCGATGAACTGCCAGATGGGCTACATGGGCGGCATCGACGTGGCGGACATCTTCTGGCCGCCGGTCACGCCGGACCACGACAGCGCCGACATGACGGCGCGCTACAACGACGCCACAGGCGGCAAGGGGACGTTCGGCTGGTACGCCTGCCAGCACGTGGGTGTCGAAAACCCCGCGTTCACCCGCCGCCAGTACGGGTTCGGTCCGTACCGCGCGGGCCTTTCTTGCAACTTCAACTACGCGCACCACATTGACGAATGGAACGACTCGGCGGCGGAACTGTACCGCCCCATGGCGATGAACTATGGCTGCTACGACGGCGTCATCGACACGATCCAGTGGGAGGGCTTCCGCGAAGGACAGGACGACATCCGCTACGCGACCGTGCTGAAGCGCCTCGCGCTGCCGTTCGCCGACGCCTACGACAACGTCGAGGC
Organism: Verrucomicrobia bacterium UBA1731; assembly: GCA_002317575.1. Taxonomy (GTDB): domain Bacteria; phylum Verrucomicrobiota; class Kiritimatiellia; order RFP12; family UBA1067; genus UBA1731. Next base: position 20,962 of record DCIH01000106.1, read on the forward strand.
GCGCGCCGAGGCGCGCCTCGCGCTGCACCTGCTCGCGGAGGCCGAGGACGATTCGACGGACCTCACCACGCTCCGCCGCGAGATGATCCGCCACATCCTCAAGCTCATGAAGTTCAAGGCCGCGGCCGAGAAGTCCGCCGCCGAAAAGCCCGCCGAGAAGGAGGTGCAGGCATGAACCGCGCGATTTCCGTTTCCGTTTCCGCGTTTGCGCTGGCCGCGTCGGCGGCGTTCGCGGGCGACCTCGACTTCTACGCCGAGGAGTGCGCCAATCCCGCGCTCGACGTCAACAAGCGCGTCGCGCTCGTCGATTCGTGCGTGGCCAAACTCTGCGACGCCGAACGCTACGCCGAAGCCGAAAAACTCGTTCTCACGTACCTGCCCCAGCAGCAGGCGGCGACGCCCACGAACCGCGTGCCGTCGCTTCTCAATCTGCTCGCGAGCGTCTATGTGTGGGCGGACCGCATGGATGACGCACTCGGCGTGGTGAAGAAGATCGGCGCGATCGACAAGGACGCCGGCGCCAAGCGCGGCATCGAAATCGTGCGCAGCTTCGACCGCGCCGACTTGGAGCGCGGTTTCGCCGACCAGCTGTCGGACGGCGCGTGCTTCGGGTTCTACGGCAGCGTCGGGGGGGCGGTGGATCCGCCGGACTACATGAAGGCGCGCGCCATGAAGTACATCCTGGATCCGAAGACGTCGCCGTCCGGAAAGGTGTACGCGTACATGGAGACGCTGACACTGGACAATTCGCCGAAGTCGCTCCAGTGTCTCGACGCGCTTCTGAAGCTCCCGACGAACGGCCTGGAGCGCACGTCCTTCCGCTGGCACACGACCTACAAGCCGGCGTTCATCAAGGGCGACTGGAAACGGGTCGTGGCCTTCTACCGGCTGATGGAGAAGTGCGGCGGCATGGCGCGGTCCGCGGCGGACGTGAAGAACCGCCGCATCTACGCGCTCGCGCTCGCGAACGCGGGCGACAAGAAGGCCGCCGCCGAAGCGTGCGAGGCGTTCGCCAAGGCGGAGAAGATCGCCGAAACCGACGCCTGGAGTTTCCGCTACATTGCGGCGATGGTCCGCGGCGAGCCGGTGAAGGATATCCTGAAGGACGCGAAGCTCGACGTGAAGGACCGGGCGCTCGTGCTCGAAGCGGCGGGCCGCAACGCGCAGACGCTCGACCTGCCCGCGTACGCCGAGGAACTCGCGAAGGAATACGCGGCGTGCTTCACGCGCCCCGGGGAGCGGTCGCTCAAGGTTTCGTTCTCCTCCGAGGTCATCCGGTCCGTGGCCGACTGGCGCGCGGCGTATCCGAAGCTCGAGAAGGCGCTTTGCGACCGGCCGTTCGGCGCGGACGTCGAAGCGCTCGTCACGGACGTGAACACGCAGCGCACGATCGCGGAGAAGAAGGAGGGGGACAACCTGAAGGCGACGGTGGAGGTTTCGGCCGTGTGCGACCGTTACGCGCTGCACGTGTTCCTGCGCGTGGCGGACAAGGACGCGCGCAAGGTCGAACACGGTTTCCAGAACGGCATCCGCACGGAAATCTACTTCGCGCCCGGCGACAACCAGCCGTACCAGTGCATGGGCGCGAATCCCCTCGAAGGCGTGACATTCCTCATGAACACGCTCTACGATTCGCTGCACGTGAAGCGCCTCAAGATCGGCGACGGCTTCCGCAGCGAGGTCGCGTTCACGGACGACGACTACGTCACGCACCTCGTCTTCGACTGGAAGAACTTCTACGACAAGCTGCCGAAGGACGGCGACCACTACCGCTTCGACTGCCTCTGCTGGGCGCCGGGCGGACATAAGACGTGGGCCGGTTCGCGCGGCATCCACCATTCGTCCGACTGGGGTCGGCTCGTCTTTTCGCTCACGCCCGCGCAGCTCACGGAGATCAAGCGCGAGCTCGTGCTTTCGTCCTATCGCGACTGGGCGACGGTCGGCACGCGCGGCGCGCGGCGCATGCTCACGGTGAACCAGTTCACGAAGTGGGCGGATCCCGCGGTGGGCGATCCGGCGTTCTTCGAGAAATGCCTCAAGGACTTCAAGGCGGAGCACGAGGCGCTGGCGAAGCGCGTGAAGCCCGAAATGGACGACGCGACCGTGAACGAGATCTTCGACAAGGCCGTTCCCGGCTGGATGGGCCTGAGGCACGTGCTCGACGCCAAGCGCAAGGATTTCCTCGGCGACGAGCTGATCGAAAAGGGCGAATGACGAACACGGAAACGCGGGCGTTTAATGATGAACCGCATTCAATTCTTGTCGGCGGCGTTCTGTTTCCTGGGCGCGGCGTGCGCCGCCGTTCCGGTACAGGCGGTACCGAAGGTCGTGCTGACGTTCGACGACGGGTTCGAGGAGCATCATCGTCTGGTGGCGCCGATTCTCGAGAAGTACGGCTTCCGCGGCGTCTTCAACATCGTCACATCGCGGATCGGCACGGGAAATGTCGACACGCCGATGGGCAAACGCTCCTACATGACCTGGGACCAGATCCGCGACCTGCAGCGGCGCGGCCATGAAATCGAGAACCACACGGTGACGCATCCGAACCTGCGCGAGCTGGCGGAAAAGGGCAGGACGGAGGAGCTGACGCGCGAACTCGTCGATGCGCGCGAGACGATTCGGCGCGAGGTCGGCGTCGCGCCCGCGTTCCTCTGCTATCCCGGCGGCGCGGCCAGCCCGGCGACGGACGAGGCGATCCGTGCGGCGGGGATGATCCCGATGAACCCGCACCGGAAGAACTTCGGCACGGGAACCGTCGCCTGGACGGCGTCCGGCGTCGGCGCCTATCTGCGGGAATGCATCGCGCGCGGCGAGACGTTCGTGGACGTGCTCTGCCACGGCGTGACCAAAGAAGGCAACGGCTGGCGGCCGTACGAGAAGGTCGAGGACTTCGAGGAGCACGTCAAGGAACTCAAGAAGCTTTCGGACGAAGGACTCGTCAAGATCGTGCTCTACCGGGATGCGATTGAACCGTCCTCCGGCGGCAAACCGGTTTCGGCTTCCGCAACACGCCGCCGCACGCCGTGACGCTCGCGTGGATGTGCGTTCGCCTGAACGACGCCGGGCGCGCCGAGAAGCACCGGCTTCGCCGCCGCAGAGGCGTCCGCACGCGACCCCGAGCGTGGCCTCGAACTGTAGAGCGGTGCGTCCCGCACCGCGCAGAGGCGTCCTCGCCGCGCCCGCCCCCGGCCCCTCGCAGTTCGTCCCGAACTGCGCAGAGGCGTCCTCGCCGCGCCCGCCCCCGGCCCCTCGCAGTAGAGCAGTTCGTCCCGAACTGCGGATTGGCGCCCGAGCATTCGGCCCGAGCATTCAGCCTATGGGATGGCAGTGTGACAAACTTGTGTGATTATGGGATAATACCTGCCGCATATATGAGACTCTTCACCATACTATACTCTGTTGCATTGCTTGTGTCGACACTCCAGGCCGACATCTTGGACGAAATTGCCGCGGCGGATCGCAAGGCGGATGCGGCCGTTGCTGCGATCGCGACGTCTAAGGAACTCTCGGAAAAACAGGCGGATTGGCGCAAGGCGTGGGTCGACGGTCTCGGCGGACTGCCCGAGCGAACGCCGCTGAACGCAAAGGAAGGCCCTGTCGTGAAGTGCGAGGGCTTTACGTTCCGGAATGTCCTCTTCGAGTCTCAGCCGGGCGTGTATGTGGTCGGACATCTGGCGCTCCCCGATTCTCCTGACATCAAGTCGCCGTATCCCGCCGTGCTGATGCCGATGGGGCACAGCGACAACGGCATCCTGGCATCGCGCTATGCCGCACACCTGGCGATGATGGCGCGTGCGGGGTTCGCGGCCTTTTCGTGGGATCCGATCGCGCAGGGCGAGCGCCGCCAGGCGCCGGCGAAATTCGATGCGTCCTTTTCGCAATGTGCATCCGAGCATGCGCGCCTCGGTGCGCGCGGATGGCTTGTCGGCTGGAACTTCGCGCGCTTCCGCATCTGGGATGGAATTCGCGCGGCTGACTATCTCCTGTCCCGCAAGGAAGTCGATGCGACGCGCGTCGGCGTGTGCGGCACGTCGGGCGGCGGAACGATGAGCGCCTACCTACAGGCGCTCGATGATCGCATCACGGTCGGGTTCCCGAATTGCTACATCTCTTCCTTTCGCGAGGTGTTCGCCGAGCGCGGCTGCCACGACAGCGAACAGTTCTTCTGGAATCAGCTCAATCTCGGCGTCAACCACGCGGCGATTCTCGCGATGGGCTATCCGCGCGTCGCCCTCGCGACCGGCAGCCGCTGGAAGGACTATTTCCCCCACGCCGGAGCCGTCGACACCTTCGCCGTCTACTCGAACCTTGTGACCAGGCTGTCCGCGGCGGCGCGGCCGGAGTCCGCGCCCTACCGACCTTTGGCCTACATCCCCTGGCACTTCCATTGTGACGGACCTCACGGACTTTCGCTTCCGACGCGGGCTGCACAGTGCGATTGGATGCGCTTCAATCTTCGCGGCGGTGCCGCGCCGAAACCTCTCGCGGACTATTGGGCGATGTCCACGGGCAATCATGCGGGAACGAACGATCCGTGTGCGTTCGTCGCGTTGCCGTTTCCGACGAATGCCGCGTTCTTCACGGCGACACATCAGGTGCGTGACCTGAAGGGATTCAGGAGCGTTTATGACATTCTCGCCGACCGTGCACGGAAACTGGCCGCCGTGCGCAAGCCGAAGTCCCGTGTACAGTTGCGCGAAATCGTCCGCCGTCGCGCGAACATCCGTCCGCTGAAGGAGTTGTGCGGCGCTCAGGGACTGAGCGCCCTGCCGGTGTTGGAGCCGTTCGATCACCCGAATTTCGATTGGTGGTATCTGAAGGGGCCGTGGGGTTACAAGCGTGAGAACGAGGCGGGGATGCTTGCGACACTCGGCCGCACCGTCATCGGTCGCGAAGCGGAACGGATCATCGTGGATGCCGCGAAGTCGGATAAGCCCATTGCCTTGCGTGCTTCCGGTGCGGACTGCATTGCGGCGGCGCATGCGTACGCGGCGGAACCGCAGCTCTTCTCTTCGCTTCAACTCGTGAACCCGCCGCCGAGCTGGACGGCGATGGTGACGAATCCAGATCCGACGGATGACTCCCAGGCCGTTGCTGTCTGGGGTGCGTTGGAGGAATATGACTGGACCGATCTTGTGAAGGAGTGACACGATGAAGATGACACGCAAGAACTTTCTCTTCGGTGCTTCTGCCGCCCTGACGATGCCGGGTTTTTGCCTGTGGGCGGATGAAAAGCCTTTTGGTGCGGGGGCGCGTGTGCCGAGCGGACGCATCCGTCGGCTTTTTGAGCGCGCGCTGGCGGCGGATGTCCGTCCTCCAGCTGTGCCGGTCAAATACGATCCGGTGGACATGGACCTGCCCGAGGCCGTCAGGATCGGCAAGCGGCTGAAGGAATACATCTCAGCCCAGCCGGTCACGTTGCGGGCGGACGAGGAACTCGTCGGCTGGCTCTCGTTCGACGGTTCTGTCGAGAGCGACCTCTTCCCGCGCATCGGGCATCGGGCGTTCTCGGAGGCGGCATTCGGCAAAAAGGGCTACTACTGCAAGCCGCAGGATGCGCTCGCGACCTTCGAATGGCAGCATAGCAGCATTGATTATGCGAAGCTCATTCAGGGCGGGCTTTCCCAAATCCGCGCGGAAATCGAGGCGTCGAAGGCGAAGTGGGCAGCCAACAAGGACCGTCTCGACTATTTGAAGGGCATGGAGCTGACGCTGGACGGACTTGAGGCGCGCGTGAAAAACTGCGTCGCCGAATGCCGTCGTCAGGCGGCCGCGGAGACGGATGCTGCGCGCAAGGCGAAGCTCCTTGAGATGGCGGAGCGCTGCGAGCGCGTGCCGATGGGACCGGCGACTTCGTTCCTCGACGCCGTGCAGTCGATCTACTTCTGCTACGATTGTCTGTCCGATTCGATTGGCCGCGCCGATCAGTACCTTGCGCCGTATTATTTCGCAGACATCAAGAAGGG
>DCIH01000106.1:26954-28177 GCA_002317575.1 Verrucomicrobia bacterium UBA1731
GCGCGAACAGGCGGAGGAGGCGCTGCAGGAACTCTTCATCTACATCGATGCGCACACCTCGCACAAGTCCGTGAACTATGACCGAGGGGGTGAGTGTCATATGACTGTCGGAGGGCTCACGCCGGACGGAAGGGACGGTTGGACCGACTTCTCGAGGATTGTCGTAGAGGCGATGCTCGCGCTTGATCTCAAGCGTCCGGAGATGTCCTTCCGCTGGCATCCGGGCACGAAGCGCGAGACGCTCCGCTTCATCCTCGACTGCGAGCGCAAGGATCCGAACATGCGCATCGCCCTCGACGGCGACCTGCCTCGGGTCGAGGCCTTCACGAAGCGCTTCGGCATGCCGATCGAACTCGCGCGCAACTACTGCATGACCGGTTGCAACGAGACGACGTTCTCCGGCGGCGTTTCGCTCGGCGGGTGCAAGTGGAACGTCCTGCGGGTGATGGTGACGCTTTTCGCGGCACGTCGTGCGGAGCTTCTCGCCTGCAAGACGTGGGAGGAGTTCTGCGTCATCTTCGAGCGCGAGTTCCGTCAGGAGTTCGACGAGTTCGTGGTCTGGTTCGACAAGTTCAACGAGCTCAGAGCCGGTGACTGCAACGTTCTTTCCGCTCTCTTTCTGAAGGGTTGCATTCAGAATGCCGAAAGTCCGACGCGTGGGGGCGCGACGCTCGCGGATGCGCTCGTTCTCATGATCGGCGAGCCGAATCTCATGGACTCGCTGTGCATCATCCGTCAGTTCGTCTACGAGGAGAAGCGCTGTACGATGGCGGAGCTCGCAGACGCGATCGCCGCGAACTGGGCGGGACACGAGAAGCTGCGCGAGGAGATTCTGAAGGAAGGGCGCTTCTTCGGCGGAAACGATCCGTTCACGAACGACGTGGCGCGGTACATGCATCTTGCGCTTGCGCGCGTGACGGCAGGACGTCGCGACCGCTTCGGCAATCTCTTCGACTTCGGCAACCTCGCGGGCTATAACGATCACGGCGCGCTGTTCGGCCGCGTGACGGGTGCGACACCGGACGGACGCAAGGCCGGCGAGGACATGTCGTTCGGCAGCGGACCCTCGATGAACCACGGCACGGATGCGGCGACATCCGCGTTGCTTGCGGTGGCGCACATGGATCCCGAGCACATGAACTGCGGCGGTGGCATCATGAACCTCTCGCTGCCCGCGTCGACGGTCGATCATGACGATGAGTTCGAGAAGGTCGTCATCCTCA
>DCIH01000048.1 GCA_002317575.1 Verrucomicrobia bacterium UBA1731
CGCGTTCAAGCAGTTCTTCCTCACGCTCCATCCGGCGAAGAACCAGAAGCCGGGCGTCTACAAGGGCAAGGTGACGGCGACGTGCAAGGGCGAGAAGCTCGCCGAGATCCCGCTCGCGGTGCGCGTGCTGCCGTTCCAGCTGCCGCTGCCGCGCGCGTTCCGCAAGCCGAACGAGCCGTACCTCCACTCCGTGATGGGCGGCATGCCGCAGTACGGCATCGAGAAGTTCGGCGGCGACGAGCGGAAGTACAAGGCCTACTTCCGCGCGTGGATGCAGTCCATGTACGACCATTCGGTGTTCCACGCGCCCGAGATCAACGAGAAGAACGCGTGGTGCGTGCCGATGCTCCGCGAGATCGGCTTCCCGCTGGACGTGGTGTTCGGCCACATGATGGCGCCGTGGTACGCGATCCACTTCGGCGGCCGTTTGAGCTACGACCAGCTGCTGTCGCACAAGGACGCGGCCAAGCGCTGCCACGAGTTCTACCAGAAGGTGCTCGGCCACAACAACGTGCTCGTCACCCACGGCGACGAACAGGTCGCGGCGTTCGTCGCGTGCCACCGCGACGCCTACCAGTACTGGGAAGAGTACGGCATGCGCGTCGGCACGGCCGGCCACCGCTGCCTGCTCACCAAGGGCGGATACGCCTTCGGCTGGAACCCGATGGCCGGCTCGCCCGACAACGCGTACGAGCAGGCGCGTTCCTGGTACGACATGGACGTGGGGCCGATCGGCTTCTACGCGTCCCAGCACACGGGCAGCGAGAACCCCGAGTTCACGCGCCGCCAGCACGGTCTCCTGGGCTGGCTCAACGGACTGACGATGAGCTACAACTACGAGTTCGACGTGCGCGGGTTCAACGACCGCGCCTACGAGTGCTACAAGCCGATGGTGATCGCGATGTCCAACGGCCAGGGCCTCATGGAGACGATCGAATTCGCCGGCTACCGCGAGGCGTGCGACGACATCCGCTACGCGACCTACGTGAAGCAGCTCGCCGAAGAGGCGAAGAAGTCCGGCAAGATCGACGTGATCGTGCAGGGCCGCAAGGCGCTCCACTACCTCGCACTGCTGGACGGCGCGAAATGCGATCTCAACGCCACGCGCGCCGAGCTGATCGCGTACGCGCTCAAGCTCCGCAAGGCGCTCGGCAAGTGAAGTTTGAAGTTTAAAGTTTAAAGTTTGAAGTTCGAAGTTGAGGACTGACAATATGAAAACGATTTTCAAGACGATGACATGCGGCGTTGTGGCCGCTGCCGCCCTGGGCGCGTTCGCCGCCGAACAGACGGCTGAACAGAAGGCCGCCGAGGCGAAGGCCAAGGCCGAATGGAAGGCGTCCGAAGACGCCTGGAAGAAGCTCGACAAGGACGCCCGCGCGCTGATGGCGAAGGATTTCAAGGAGGGCGGATTCGCGTGCTACTGGCACGACAACATCGACAAGGCCCGCGAGCTGTACGAAACGGCGCTCACGAACGCCGTACTCAAGAACGCGCACAAGATCCAGGCGGTCCGCCAGGCCGCGCAGATGCATCTCGAGGCGACGCGCGACGGCGACGCCGCGCTCGCCGAGATGGAGCAGGCGTTCAAGATCCCCGGCCTTTCCGCGGACGACAGGAAGGCCGCCGAAGCCGCGCGCAAGTCGCTGCGCGTGCTGATGCGCCTCGAAAAGCCCGATCCCTCCGCCGAAGCGGCGAAGCCGCCGGAACCCAAGAAGGACGCGAACTACTTCCGCAACGCCTTCGCCGGCGTCGAGAAGGCGCGCGAAAGCGCCGCCCGCGAGAAGGACCGCGTCCTGAACGACTACCTGCCGTTCATCGCGAACCAGAGCTTCGACGCGTTCACCAAGCAGTTCGAAGCCGTGGCGCGCGAGCTGGACGAGAAATACCCCTCCGTGGACATCTACCGCAAGCTCCGCAATTCCCTCCGTTCGTGGCATTACAGCCAGAATCCGTGGAAGGCGACGCTCGATCCGCGTTTCCGTCTGTTCATGATCGAATGCATGGAGAAGTCGCCCGAGAAGCGGCGCTTCACGCCCGCCGAGATGGTGGCGTGGGCGGACGGCGACGTGCCGTGCCAAGCCAAGGGCGGCGAATACGGCGCGAAGGTGCTCGAGCTCGCGAAGGATCCCGCGAAGAAAATTTCCGCGGACGCCGTCAAGGCGGCGCACAAGGCCGTGGCGTTCAAGGACGTCGGCACGGACGCCGCCAAGGTGCCGGCGGCCGTGGCCGCGTATTTCGCCGCGATCGGCAAGGCGGACGACAAGGTCGGCCAGGCCGAGCTGCTCGTCGAGCGCGCCACCGCGTGGTACAAGCTCGGCGACGAAGCGGGCGCGCAGCTCATCTGGGACGCGCGCGCGAAACTGATTCCGCCGCGTCCCCAGGCGAAGCTCGACTGCTTCTGGTGGAAGGACGCGCCGCACGACATCCGCGGCATCGTCGACTCCGCCACGTACAAGAACGCCCCGAAGGGCCTGCTGAACCGCAAGTACGGCAGCAACCTCGAGTTCCTCATTCTCACGGACTCCGCGCTCACGGGCCGCAAGATGACGGCGGACGACGGCAAGGAGTTCCGTCCCACGGAACTCGTGGCGTTCTGCGACGAACTCGGCGTGAAGCTTCTCTTCCGCGCGTATCTCGACAACATGGCCGATGTGAAGGCCGGCCTCGCCGACGTGCCGGGCTACGAGACCTACCTCGCCACGGGCATCGACGATCCCTACCACTGCCTCATGTTCGACCCGAGCGAGGGCGGCAAACCGGACGACTCGTTCGTGACACAGTACGACAACGCCACCGGCTACCGCAACGTGAACACGAAGATCGGCAACCTCCAGTACACGAACCTGTATCTGGACGACAGCGTCGTGACGCTCATCGCGATCCCGTGGGCCTCGACCTTCGCGTCGATCCCGTCCAAGAGTCCGGCGTGGTACTTCGAGGCGCTCAACTGGTGCCACGGCGGCCTCAGCTGGGGCGGTTCCGTTTCCGTCCACCAGCGTTCGAGCTTCGGCGAACTGAAGTTCACGGGCGTGGACGCGGCCGCTTTGACGGCGATCAAGCGCCGTCTGCTCCTCGCCGGCAAGCGCGTCTACCAGGAAACGCAGTCCCCCAGCAACTACGGGTTTCTCGAGATCTGGAAGGATCCGCAGCTGGGTGACCAGGAGTTCTGGCGCGCGGAGGTGAAGCCGTTCGCCGACCGTCTCTGGAAGTGCTGCCAGCGCATCAAGAAGGACATGTCCGACGCCGACGTGAACGAGATCTACGACGCCTCGGGCGAGGATCTATTCAATGCCGCCTATGTCGTGGCGCAGAAGCGCACGCGCTGGCTCCAGAAGAAAATGACCGAGTGACCGTCGTCAGACGGTGTTCCGGTTTTTTTGAACGCGCTTCATCACCGCGGCATTTTCCTTGTGCCGGGGACCGGATTGTGGCATACTGACCGCAATTGTCCCGAGGTAAAGGAAAGGAACGGGGATGAAGCGATCGTTTTGCTGGATGCTGGCCGCGGGCGCGGCCGCCTGGGCGTGGGCGGACACGCCGTTTCCGATTGCGGCCGGCACGGCCGCGGCGAACCGCAAGGCCGTGGAGGCGTTCAAGGGCGCGGCGTACTGGAAGAACATGCCGCTCGCGATCGCGTCCGTCGACCCGATGAGCGGCTGGCGCTTCCTGCCGGACCGGATGCCAAACGGCGGCAACTTCACGAACGGCGTGAGCGTCATCCTCGCGCAGGGCGAATACGAAAACGGCGCGGTGTGCCTCTTCGCCTTTTCCGATCTGAAGGACGTCGAAATCGTCCCCGCCAACCTCGGCGGTCCGGGCGGCAGTTTTCCCGCCGCGAACGTGGACGTGAAAGTCGTCAAGACGTGGTACCAGCAGGGCACCGCGTGGTACGGCGGCTTCCAGTCGGACGTGACGCGCCGCATCCTCACGCCCGAGCTGATGCTGCACGACGAGGACCTCATCCATGTGGACCACGAGAAGAAGGACAACTTCGTCCGTCTCGATGCGAACGGCAAGAGCCGCTACAGCTGGCTCTCGGCCACGGGCCCCGAGGTGGACTACCGTCCGATCGCCGAGCCCGACCAGTCCAAGATCCACGACGCGCCCGCGCCGAAACCGTTCGCGCTGCAGAAGGACTGCTTCAAGGAGATCATCTTCACGTTCCACGCGCCGGACGCGCTCGCGGGCGGCCTCTACAAGGGCAACTTCGCCGTCAAGCAGGGCGGGCGCAAGGTGGGCGACCTGCCGGTCGCCGTGCGCGTGCTGCCGTTCAAGCTGCCGAAGCCGATGACATTCCGCGATCTGAACCGCCGTTTCCTGCCGTCCGGCTACCTGAGCTGCCAGACGATCATGGACTCGCCCAAGCTCGCCGCCAACCTCGCCGCGCACGGCGTGGACACGGCGTACGCGATCGGCGGCATCAACTCCGCCGCGCAGGCGAAGAAGGCGAAGGAGATCCTCGAGAAGAACGGCCTCAACACCGACACGCTCATGTGCGTGCTGCCCGGCTGCGGCGTGGGAACGAGCGACCCCGTGAAGGACACGGACCGCTCCTACGAGCAGCACCTGTCCGTCTCCAACCAGGTGACCAAGGCGGTGGCGGCGATCAAGGAAGTGTTCGGTCCCGACGTGAAGGCCTACGGCTACGGCGCCGACGAAGCGCCGCCGGCGTTCGTGCGCGCCGAGCGCGCGACCTGGCGCGAAGTGCAGAAGGCCGGCGGCTACACCGTCGTCTCCACGACGTACCACCCGTACTTCCTCTTCAACCTCGACGCGGGCAACATTCCGCGCCAGCCCCGCAACCAGAGCCGCATCAATGTGGACGCGATCCACGCCGGCAACCCCGACTTCATCGCCGCCTGGTACGGCGACCCGCACTCCGGTCCCGAGAATCCGGACTATTCGCGCCGCGTCTACGGCTGGCTCACCTGGCGCAACAACTACGATTCCTTCTGCCAGTACATCATCTTCCGCAACGACTGGAGCGAGTTCTACGTGTGGAAGGAGGCGTTCCTGCGCGGTCTCATGATCGCGTACCCGGCCGACCACGACGTGCTCGACACGCTCGCCTGGGAAGGGACGCGCGAGGCCGTGGACGACATCCGCTACGGCACGCTCCTCAAGCAGCTCGCCGAGCAGGCGCGCCAGAGCAAGGATGTGAACGTGCAGTACCTCGGCCGCGCCTACGCCACCTGGATCGCGCAGGTCGATTTCGAACGCAGCTCGCTCGATTCGCTGCGCATGGAGATGACGGACAAGATCCTCCGTCTGCAGGCCGCGCTGGCGGCGAAGAAGTGAACGTGGGCTGGAAGGAGAAACGAATATGAAAATTTCCAGGCAATTCACGGTTTCTGGTCTCTGCTGCGCCACGGCGCTTGCGGCGCTCCTTGCGGGGGCGGACGACAAACAGGGCATCGCCGGCGGCTTCCGCGACGGCGGCTCCACCTTCGGCCTCAACTTCGGCGCGTTCGAAATCGCCGGCAAGACGAAGGGCGTGTCTGAGGGCGAGAAGCTCGCCGCGTTCGAGAAGGCGAAGGCCGAGGCGCTCTCGTCCGTTCCGCGAAACCGCGACGAATCGAACAAGCTCTCGCGCGCCGTGGACGGTCTCTTCCAGTTCCGCGAACGCCGCGGCGAATGGAAGGAAATCGACGCGATGGCCGCCGAGTTCGCGGCCAAGATCCAGGGCCGCTATCCCGACCTCGAAAACCGCATGCTCGCGCGGCAGTTCGTCGCGCGCTCGACGATGGGCGACGAAGCGGGCTTCGAGGAACTCGCCAAGCGTATCGACGCGCGTCCCGCGAACCGCGGGACGATGGACTACGTCGCGAACCTCAACAACCAGATGCGCAACGCGTCCGCCGCGATGCGCGTCCGCCTCTGGAAGCGCTTCGACGACGCCCGCGCGAAAATGAATCCGCAGGATCACATGCTCGTGCTGGAGCGCGCGAGCGGTCTCTTCGTGAAGGACATCGCCCAGGCGAAGGCGCGCTGGAACGAGGCGAAGAAGCTCGCCGCCGATTCCGCCGCCGCGTGGGAGCGCGAAGATGCGCGCGAGAAGGCCGCCCGCGAAGTGGCGCGCCTCGCCCGCGAGAACAAGCTCGCGTTCGAGCCGTTCGCGCGCAATCCCGAGATCAAGCGTCCCGCGGACCTGCGCGGCATGCGCGGCTGGTACGTGCGCTGGCTTTCCGACCGCGGCGAGAACAAGGAAGTGCTGCCGTTCCTGCAGGAGAACGCCGCGGATCCCCGCGCGCACCACATGACGAAGTGGGACGTGGTGACCACCGCGTACCGCGCGGGCGACAAGCAAGCGTGCCTCGCCGCGATCGCGTGCTGCACGAACAACGCCTTCAACGCGGACCAGCGCTTCCAGCTCGACCTGCTCAAGGCGATCGTGGAGACGAAGGATGCCGCAGAATTCGGCGCGCGCGCCGTCGCGCTGCGCGGCGACCTGGACGAGAAGACGTACTTCGACCGGATGCGCCTTGCGTGCCGGTTCCTGTACGGCCTTGCGTCCGATCCGACGATGCGCGACCGCATCCACGAAGTCGTGCGCATCACGTTCGACATGAAGTGGCCCGAAGAGCGTGTGTGGTACGTGGTTCATTATGTCGCGGACGCGCCCGACACGGCCGAAGCCGCGCTCAAGTTGGACGTCTTCAAGAAGCTCAACGTCGAAAACCGCATGGCCAAGTACAACGTCTGGACGTGGTACGGCTGCGGCAACGAAAGCGCGACGCGCGCGTCGGAGTATCCGCTTCTCAAGTCGAATCCGAAGCCCCACCTCGAAGCGGACGTGCCCGGCAAGGAAGGCCTCTTCGCGGCGTGCTACGACACGAAGGGCGTCCATTTCTACGCGAAGCTCAATTCGCCGGACGCCTGGAAGACGGCCGCCGGCCTCGAGGACGGCCTCTACGCCGAATGCTCCGTCCAGACGGGCGACGAGGCGAGCTGGAACTGGGAACTCTTCTCCGCGCTGAAGCCGTCGAACCAGGTGGACGTGGAGTGGGACTCGCCGCAGTTCGGCCGCAAGATGACGCGCGACTACCTGCGGAGCGACGTGTACACGTCGAAGGACTGCTTCGTGGTGCACGTGTTCGCGCCGTGGATGCTCGCGTACGACCGCATCCCGTCCGGCTACGGCGATTTGTGGCGCTTCGTGGGCGTGTTCGGCTGGGCGGGCCAGTTCGGCGCGCTGGGCGGCGGCGCCGTGCACGAGCTCGGCCGCGGCGTCCATCTGCGCTTCGTCATGCCCGAGGTCGCGGAAGCCGCGGTGCGTCTCGGCGTGCTGCGCGCGGCGGCGGGCGAGTACAGGCGCTTCCGCGGCCTGTGGGAATCGGCCGATTTCTGGGACGATCCCATCCTCGGCGACGTGCCGTACTACGCGGAGGTTGTGAAGCCCTACCTGCAGGAGCTTGACGGCGTCGCGAAGGAAATCGCGTCTCTCGCGGACGGCGCGGAGGGCCTGGACGCGGCCGTGGCGCGGTTGTCGAAGTATCTGCCGGATTTGTCCGACACGCGCCTTTCGCTCGATGCGAAGCGCAGCGCGTATCTCCGCGCGAAGTTTCTGAAGTGAGCCGACGCCGGGCGCGGGAATGAAAATGTTGCAGATGTTCAGGATGAGGACGGTGACGATTGTTCTGACCGCGGCGGTTGCCGCCCTGGCGTCCGTCGCCGTCGCGCATGACGCCGTTCGTGTCTTCCGAGAGCCGCTTCTCGTGCGCGGCGACGCGAACGTCCTGAGGCGCCAGCCGATCGACGAGGCGTCCTGGTTGTGGATTGCGGGCGACCCCGGCGCGGACGGGGACGTGTGCGTCTTCCGCCGGAAATTCGATGTCAATCCGGGCGACGGACCGCTCGTGTTCGACGTGTCCGCGGACGAACGCTTCCTCCTCACGCTCGACGGTGCATTCGTCGCGCGCGGTCCAAACCGCGCCGACGTCGGGAACTGGCAGTACCAGACGTACCGCGTCGTGCTTCCCGTGGGCGAGCATGAGATTCGCGCGGTGGTGACGCGTTTCGGCGAACGCGCGCCGGTGGCGCAGCTTTCCTGGCGCGGCGGTTTCGTGTTGAAGGCGGAAGGCGTCTTCGACGCACGACTTACCACGGGCAAGGCCGACTGGAACGTCGGCCGCGTCTCGGGCGTGCGGCCTCTCGACGGCGGCCTTCCGTGCACGGGGGCGTCGTTTGAAATCGTCGGCGCCGGTCCCTTTCTGGTCGAGCCCGCGGGTTGGGAAAAGCCGGTCGTCGCGCGCGGCCCCGGCGTCATGGCTGGCTGGAGGGGCGACGGCGGACACCTCGTGGACGGCTGGACGCTCTGGCCGTCGCAGATTCCGGACCAGACGGAGACGGTTCTTCGTCCAGGGATCTTCCGCGCCGCCACACATGCGGCCGCGTGGCGTACGCGCCACGTGTACGCCGCGGCGGAGACGAACGCGCCGGAAGTCGCGTCGTTCAACCGTCTTCTCCGGCATGAGACGGAGGGCATTGTCGTCCCCGCGCACGCGAAACTTCAGTTGGCGTGGCACCTCGGGCGCTACACGTGCGCCTATCCGCGGCTGACGGTTGCCGGCGGCAAGGGCGCGCGCGTGGCGTGGACGTGGGCCGAGTCCGCGCGCGACGCCGTCACGAAGCGCAAAGGCCATCGTGACGAAATCGCGGGGAAATATCTTGAAGGGGCTGGCGACGTGTTCGTTTCGGACGGACGCGCGGAAGCCGTTTTCTCGGCGCCGTGGTTCCGCTGCGGCCTGTGGTGCCGCATCGACGTGGAAACGCAGGACGCGCCGCTCGAAATCCGCGATCTCGCGCTGGTCGAGACGCGCTATCCTCTGGAGATGGAGAGCGCGTTCGCGTCCCCCGACGATCCGTCGCTTCAGGACGTGCGGCGCATCTGCGCGCGGGCGATGCAGATGTGCTGCCACGAAACGTTCTTCGACTGTCCGTACTACGAACAGCTGATGTATCCCGGCGACACGCGTGTGCAGATGCTCGTGGCCGGGGCGCTTGCGCGCGACGACCGGCTCGTCAAGCGCGCGATCGAGGTCTTCGATTTCGCCACGCGGGACGACGGGCAGTGTCCGTTCAAGTATCCCTCGCGCGACCGGCAGATCGGGTTCACCTACACGCTGTGCTACGCGGCCATGTTCGGCGACTACGCGATGAACCACGGCGACTTCCAGTGGCTGCGCGCGCGGTTGCCGGGGCTTCGGCGGACGATGGCCGGCTGCGAACTCCACGAAAACGCGGACGGGCTCGTCGAGAACACGCCCGGCTGGAACTTCATCGACTGGACGACCGAATGGCGCGATACCGCGCCGCCCGGAACGAACCGCGGCAAGGGGCTCAACGCGCTCGTGAACCTGTTCTGGCTGCAGGCGATGCAGTCCGCGGCCACGACCGAGCGCGCGCTCGGCAACGAATTGCAGGCGCTTTACTGGGAGCAGAAGGCCGGACGGCTCAAGCGTGCGATCGTCAAGACGTTCTGGGACGACACGCGCGGGCTTTTGGCCGACGCGCCGGACAAAACCGGCTTTTCCGAGCACGGTCAGGCGCTGGCCATTCTCACGGACTGCCTGCCCGAGGACAAGCGCGCCGCCTGCTTCGCGCATCTCGTGAACGACAGGGACCTCGCGCGGACGACCGTCTACTTCGACTTCTATCTCTTCGGCGCGTACTTCAAGATGGGGCGCCCCGACCTCTTCCTCAAGCGTCTCGACCTTTGGCGCGACTATGTGAAGCTCGGCGTGACCACGCTTCTGGAATGCCCCGATTCCGGCAAGACCGGCACGCTCGAGGCGCGTAGCGACTGTCATGCGTGGGGTGCGCATCCGATCTGGTTCATGCAGACGGGGTTGGCCGGCATTCGATCCGCCGCACCGGGTTTCACGAAGGTGCTCGTTGCGCCGCAGCCGGGTTCGCTCACGTCCCTCAAGGCGCGTCATCCACATCCGCAGGGATGGATCGATGTCGACCTGTCGTTCGACGGCGGCGTCGCGAAAGGCACGGTCTCGACGCCCGTTCCCGGTACATTTTCGCATGGCGGCAGGACGGTGCCGCTCAAAGCGGGCACGACGGTCTTCTGACGTCGGCCCGGCATTTGACGCGGCGGCGCGGCGGTTGGTATAATGGCGGCATGAAAGCGGGAGAAGGGATGTCGGGAGAATGCGGTCGGTGAGCTTCCGGCGGAGAGCGTTGGATCATGATTGAAGTAGGCGGAACGTTTGGCGATTACGAGGTCGTCCGGCGCCTGGGCAAGGGCGCCATGGGCGAGGTCTGGTTGCTGTCGGATTCCTTTTCGGGGAATCTGATCGCGGCCAAGATACTCGATTCAAAGGCCGCGTCGAGCGAAGAGGCCCGCATGCGTTTCCTGCGCGAGGCAGAGTTGACGTTCGGCGTGAAGCATCCGAATCTCGTGGAGGTCTTCGACGTCGGCGAGGATCCCGATTCGGGGCATTGCTACATTCTGATGGAATACGTGTCGGGCGGGACGCTTGCCGACCGTCTGAAGGCGCGTGGCGCCCTGCCGATCAACGAGTCCGTTGCGGTCGTCAAGGCGATGGCCAACGTGCTGGAGATCGCCCGGCTGAACAATGTCGTCCACCGCGACGTCAAGCCCGCGAACATCATGTTCTCTGCGGACGGCACGCCGAAGCTCGCCGACCTCGGCATTGCGCTCTGCAGCACGGAAGAAGGCGATTCGACCACGATGACGCGCGCGGACACGATGATGGGCACGCCCGCGTACATGTCGCCCGAGCAGATGATCGACGCGCACAACGTGGATACGCGCGCGGACATCTATTCGCTCGGCATCGTGTTCTACGAGATGCTGACGGGCGTACGTCCCAACAAGGGGTGCACGTTCGCGCAACTGCTGGTGAAGTCCGTGAAAGGCGAGCCGTTGCCCGACGTGCGAACGGTCCGTCCCGACGTGCCGGCCTCGTTGGCCCACTTGCTCAACAGGATGATCGCGCCGGACAAGAACGTCCGCATCGCCATCCCCGCGCAGATCACGGACATCCTGGCGGCCATCGAACGCGGCGTCGCGTACGGCGAAACGCGGCCGGCCGAGAACGCGGCGCAGGCGCCGGAAGACGGTCGATCTCAGGAAGTTTCGCACGCCGAACCGCCGCCGGAAGCCAAGGCGCCGCGGCGGCGGACGTTCGTTCCGCGCGCGCGGAAGATGGCCCTCGAACGGAAGCGCCGCGAACGGAACGCCACGCTCAAGAAACTCATGGCCGTTGGGTTCCTGCTGGTCGGATTGGCGGTTTTCTGGCAAATGGCGTTGAAGCCGCGGCGTTCGCAAGTCCCGTCCGGCGGACCGGTTGCGTACGGCGGCGGTTCCGCCGCCGGAAGCGCCGTCGGATCGTTCCGCACGTGCAGAAGCCCCGAGGGCGAATGGACGTACCACGTCCTCGACGGCAAGGCCTGGCTGGGCGGCGACGATCGTCCTGCGCTTCGTCCGGAACCTGAGGGATGCGTCCGACTGCCTTCGTCGCTGGACGGCACGCCCGTCGCGGGCATTTCCCAGCGAGCTTTCCGGAGATGTTCGCACCTCAAGGAGGTCGTGCTCCCCGAAGGTTACGAATCCATCGGCAGCGAGGCCTTCCACGGGTGCGAAACGCTTGAATCCGTCATCATGCCGAAGACGGTCCGCACCGTGGGCGCGGGCGCGTTTTTCGGCACCAAAATCCGCGTCCTCGACCTGGGCGGGATTTCGGAATGGAATCCGTCGGCCATTCGCGGCATGGCCTATCTCGAGGACCTCCGATTCGGCGCGGACAACCGCGAATTCCTGAAGGTGGGCGGGATGGCGTTGTCCAAAGACGGCGAAAAACTCCTGTTCGTGCCGCGCGGCGCCACGGCGTTGACCATTCCGCCGACGGTCGTCCGGATTGAAGAATACGCCTGCGAGGCGTCTTCCGTGCGCTCGCTTGTCATGCCGGGTGGCGTCCGGACGATCGGCGGAAGCGCTTTCGCGCAATGCACGGAATTGCGGGAGCTCGCGTTTCCCGATTCGCTCGAAGCGCTGGAGGCGGGCGCGCTCCGGGGCGCCGTGGCGTTGGAGAGCGTGCGGTTCGGCCGTTCGTTTCGTCGCATCGGCGCCGGCGCGTTCGACGGATGTCCGGCGTTGCGGGATGTTCGGTTTTCGGGCGATGCGCCGCTTTCAGACGGTGCGGAGGCGTTCCGGGGCGCACCGCGCGGGCTGGTCGTGCGCGTGAAACGCGACAGCAAGGGCTGGAATCCCCTGGGCGACGGGTTGCCTGAACGGTGGCCCGTCGGCGCCGGCGACAACGCGCGCAAGATCGTCTATGACGATTGACCCCCGAGTGCGGCGGTTGCGACCGTTCATATTTGGTATAATGGCGGCATGAAAGCACTGCTTGGATTGTTGTCCGCTTCGTTGTTCTGTTCCGGCTTCGCCGGCGAAGCGTCCGTTCCGAAGGCGTCGCCGACCGTGACGCTCCATGTCATCCTGCAGAGCCACCTCGACCCCGTGTGGCTCTGGAACCGCGAGCAGGGAACCGATGCCGCCATCGCGACGGCGCGCACGATGTGCGACATCCTCGACGACTATCCCGAGACGCAGATGACGCGCGGCGAGGCGTGGATCTACGAGTGCTGCGAGAAATACGACCCCAAGACATTCGCGCGTCTGAAGGCGCATGTCGCCGGCGGACGGCTCCACGTCGTCGGCGGCGAATACGTCCAGCCCGACTGCAACTTTCCCGCCGCCGACGCCTTTGCCGACCATCTCGCGTTCGCGACGCGCTATTTCCGCGAGAAAGTCGGCGCGCCGCGCATCCGCACGGGCTACAATCCCGATTCGTTCGGACACGGCGCCTACCTGCCGCGGTTCCTCCGCGCGGCCGGAATGGAGAACTACCTCTTCATGCGGCCGGGCCTCTGGGAAGGCGAGAAGGAGCTCCCGGGCGAGATATTCCGCTGGCGTTCCCCCGACGGCGCGGAGGTCCTTGCCGCACGCATCAACGGCTGCTACTGTCCGTCCAGCGCGGACGATGCGATGTACTGGCAGCTCACGAACGCCGTCGCCTGGTGTGACCGGCGCATCGGACACTGCTTCGCGATGGTCGGCGTCGGCGACCACGGGGGAGGTCCCGCCCGCGCGCAGATCGACTGGATACTGAAGCATCGCGCCGAATGGCCCGACGTGAAGGTCGTCTTCTCCCATCCCGACGCGTTCTTCGACGCCGTGCGCAAGTCGGGCGTCGAACTGCCCGTCGTCACGGGCGAGCTCCAGCACCATGCGATCGGCTGCTACTCGGCGCTCTCGCGCATCAAACGCGAGGTTCGCGCGACCGAGGACGCGTTGCGCCGCGACGGCGCGCTCCTCGCGCCGTCCGTGCGGAACGACTGCCGCGCGAAGCTCGCCTTCGCGACGTTCCACGACATTCTGGGCGGCTGTTCGATCGCGTCCGCCTATCCCGACGTCTACGACTCGCTCGGGCACGTGCGTTCGCTCTGCCGCGACGCCCGTCTCGCCGTGACGCGCACGCGCAACGCGAAGCTTCCGCCGGCCAAGTGCCAGCGCGTCATCTTCGACAATCCGGGTCCGGGGCGCTGGAAGGGCGTCACCGAGTTCGAGGCCTGGCTCAAGAGCCACGAGGGCTGGTATTCCTGGTGGGACGCTTCGCGCAACAAGACGATCGCCTTGCGCGACGCCGACGGGCGCAGCGTGCCGATCCAGGTCGTGCCGCACCGCGACAAGTCGGGTCGTCCCCAGCCCAATCTCGCGATCGCTCTCGACCTCCGGCCGGGCGAGATGCGCACGTACTACCTCGCCTATGACAAGACGGACGCCGAAAACGCGGTCGAATGCAAGCCGCTTTCTGCCGAGCAGGCGCCGCTTTGCCGCTTCGAGGTGATTGCGGATACGACCGACACATGGAGCCACGGCGTCAACGGCTATCCCGCAGCGACACGGACGATGAAGCCGGTCGGCGAAAAACGGCTCCTGACGACGGGGCCCGTCGTCGCGGAAACGCTGGAGGAATACGGCGATCCGTCCGGCAAGGCGTTCGTGCGCACGCGCCTCGAGCGGGGACTTCCCGGCGTGCGGCTCAAGGTTCGCGCCGTCTGGTCGCAGCCGCGAGAGATCGTCAAGCTCGCGATCGAGCCGGGTTTCGCCGTGACGGGCCGCGTCGACCGCGTCGCGGGCGGCGACGTTGTCCGCGCACTGGACGGCGAGGAATGGCCGTTCGCGGGCGCGGTGACGCTGCTCGGCGCGAAGGGCGAGCGCTTCGCCGTCGTCTGCCGCGACGTGACGGCGCTCGATGTGCAGAAGGACGGCACG
Source organism: Verrucomicrobia bacterium UBA1731 (assembly GCA_002317575.1). Lineage (GTDB taxonomy): Bacteria > Verrucomicrobiota > Kiritimatiellia > RFP12 > UBA1067 > UBA1731. Next base: position 14,312 of record DCIH01000048.1, read on the forward strand.
GTGCGTCTGACGCTCTTCCGCACGCCGCCGTACTGCGAGCACGTCCCAAGCAAGGTGAACGACGCGTCCTGTCCGATAACGGATCTCGGCGAGCATGCCTTTGACATCCAGATTCTCAACCATGCCACATCCGAGCAGGTGGACGACGCGCTTTACGCGCTCGCTTCGCCGCTGGTGTTTTCGGAAACGACGCAGGGCGTCAAGTAGGGGAATGGAGACATGGCGGACGTCTTTGAAGAACTTCTGAAATGTCATCCGCAGTTGGCGGTTTGCGCCCGCTTCCCCGGCGGCACCATCGCCCTGCAGACGCCGCACTTCAAGGCGCTCGGACTCGACCTCGTGCCGTTTTATTCGGGCACGGTCAACGTGTCCGTCGCGCCGCTCGCGTACACGATCGTGAAGTCCTTCCGGACCTTCGCGTCCGTCCGCTGGACCGACGCAATGCCGCCCGAGACATTCTCGTTCTTCCATGTCTGGCGCGTGATGGACGACGGGACGCGCATCGCCGGACTCGTCTACTATCCGCATCCCGAGACGAAGGTCGAGCACTTCCAGCGTCCCGACATGCTTGAGCTGCTCTTTCCGAAGATGGACGATCTCGCCTACGGCAAGGAGCTGCTCGTCGAGATCGATCCGGCGGAAATATCCCTGGCATGACAGGCCCCGTTGAATGAAAAAAGGAATGATAAGATGATTGCACTTGCCTTTGCCGCTTTGTTCGCCGCGTCGCTTGACGTGAGCCATTATGTTGAAAACAAGGATCCCGCCGTCAAGGCGTCGATCGAGACATTCCGTGACCGCAAGATCGGCTTGATGATGCATTTCGGCCTCTATTCGCAGGTCGGCATCGTCGAGTCCTGGCCGTTGGTGGACGAAGACGCCCACTGGTCGCGCCGCGAGGTCGAGCGCGATTTGTCCTCCGACGCGTTCAAGAAGGCGTACTTCGACTTGAACCGCAGTTTCAACCCCGTTCGCTACCGTCCCGAAGACTGGGCCGACGCGGCCGTGCGCGGCGGCTTCAAGTACGTCATCTTCACCACCAAGCACCACGACGGTTTCTGTCTGTACGACACGAAGTACACGGACTACAAGACGACCGCGCCGTCGTGCCCGTATTCCGCGAATCCGCGCGCGGACATCGTGAAGACGTTCTTCGACGCCTGCCGCGCGCGAGGCCTCGGCGTCACGGCGTATTTCTCCAAGGCCGACTGGCACCATCCCGACTACTGGGACAACTGCGGCGTCGGCGTCCGGACGACGCGGAATCCGTCCTATGACATCGAGAAGGATTTGCCGCGTTGGAAGCGCTTCCAGGACTTCACGCGCAATCAGCTCCTCGAGCTCGTGCGCGGATACGGTCCGATCGACTGCCTGTGGCTCGACGGCTGCTGGATCTACGGGGAAGGTCCGAAGTCGCTCAATCTGCACGACGTGGTCGCCGAGGCGCGCAAGACGACGCCCGGGCTTCTCGCGGTCGACCGCTGGCAGTGCACGGATTGCGAGGACTACGTGACGCCCGAGCAGTATGTTCCCGATGAGCCGCTCACGGTGCCGTGGGAAAGCTGCATCACGCTTGCGGACAACTGGGGCTACCATTACGACGACGGCTACAAGTCGCCGCGCCAGATCGTCCATCTGCTCGTCGATGTGGTGGCGAAGGGCGGCAACCTCGCGCTCAATGTCGGTCCCATGCCGGACGGCCGTCTGCCGCATCCCGCGGTGACGCGCCTGGAGGCGCTCGGCGACTGGCTCAAGAAGCATGGCACGGCCATCTACGGTACGCGCGTCCAGCCGCCGCACAAGTCGGGCGTCTGGGCGTTCACGCGCAGCAAGGACGCGAAGCGCGTCTTCGGCATCCTCCTGTGGAAAGACGGCGACCGCGAACACCACACGCAGCTGCTGGGCGGCATTTCGTCGCTCGGCACGCTGAAGAAGATCGTTCATCTCGCGACGGGCGCGACGATTCCGTTCACCGTCCGCGCGGACAAGTCGGTGGTCGTCGAATTTCCCGCCGGCTTCCGTCGCGACGCCTACGCCGACGCGTTCGAACTCTTCACCGAAAAGGAAACAGGAGCGAAATGACCATGAACGGAATTCACTGGAAAACGCCGGGTTCGGCGAAATTTGTTGCCGCGCTGGCCGCCGTCCTGGCGGGCGCGGCGCTTGTCGCCGTCGAAACGCCGGCGGCGCCGCGCATCGCCGTGGACTTCAACGTCGCGACCGGGCCCGTGAAGCCCGTCAACGGCGTCGGACAGGGTCCGCTCGTCGGCTGGATCGACACGCGCCTTTTCCCGTATCTCGCCGAGGCCGGCATCCCCTACGCGCGCCTCCACGACGTGGGCGGCGCCTTCGGCGGAAACCGGTTCGTGGATATCCCGAATGTGTTTCCGGATTTCGACGCGGACGAAAACGACCCGAAGAGCTACGACTTCCGCTTCACGGACGCCTATCTCAAGGCGCTCATCGACAACGGCGTCGAGCCGTTCTACCGGCTCGGCGTGACGATCGAGAACTGCGCCGCCACGATCGGCACCACGCACCGCGTCGCGCCGCCGAAGGATTTCGCGAAGTGGGCGCGCATCTGCGAACACGTCGTGCGCCACTACACGCAGGGCTGGGCGAACGGCTTCAAGTGGAAGATCACCTACTGGGAGATCTGGAACGAACCCGAGGACGTCGGCGGCACGCGCCGCGTGATGTGGACCGGCACCTTCCGCCAGTACTGCGAGCTCTACGAAATCGCCTCGAAGCATCTCAAGAAATGCTTCCCGGAGATCAAGGTGGGCGGCTTCGCGGGCTGCGGCTTCTATTCCGTGTACGGCGACATGGACAATCCCGCGATGCACGAGCGCTACGCGAGCTTCACGCGCAACTTCGACGAATTCGTCGCGTTCGTGAAGGAACGCAAGTGTCCGCTCGACTTCTTCTCCTACCACGCCTACGACACGGTGAAGAACTTCACGCACTACATGGACTATCCGCGCAAGAAACTCGACGAAGCCGGCTTCAGGAACACGGAGATCTCGCTCAACGAGTGGCTGTCGTGGTCCTATCCGATCGGCAGCGCCGCGCAAGGCGCCTTCATCGCGTCCATGATGATCGAGATGCAGCGTGGCCCCGTGGACACCGCGATGGTGTACGACGCGCGTTGCGGCGCCAACGCCTGCGCGCCGCTGTTCAAGCCGCTCGATCCGGACGAGCCGGACCGCGCCTGCCGTGACGCCGGCATGCCGCGCAAGGCGTACTTCGCGATGCTCTACTTCAACGAGCTGCGCAAGCTCGGCACCGCGGTGAAGTGCGACGTCGCGGGCGAAGAGCTTCACGCGATCGCCGCCCGGGACGCCCAGGGGAACGGCGCGCTCTATGTGGCGAACAATTCGGACAAGCCGATCCGCTTCGCGCTCGAGCTCGGCGGTTGGTCCGCGGGACTGGTGCGCATCACGGACGACCGCCGCACGGACGAATACACCGTGACGGTGACTGAACTGCCGCCGCACGCCGTGGCGGTGATCCGGCTCCGCGAGGGCGGCGCCTCGCCGCGCGTCATGACGTCCGACGGCGTCGGCCGCTGATGCCGAAACGCCCGTTCACATGTTATAATGCGCATATGAAAACGAACATTGTCTTGGGATGCCTGTTGGCGCTGGTCGCCGCGGGGTGTGCGCAGGTGTCGGCCGAAAAGCCGCGGCAAATGACGTTTGGCGTGTGCGGTTCGTTGGAAATCGCCGCGTCGCTTAAGGAAGAGGGCTGGGATTTCTTCGAGGGCCGCGTGTCCGACATCCTTCATCCCGAGCTTTCCGACGCCGACTGGGCGCCGTATGCCGAAAAGGCGAAGGCGTGTCCGCTGCCGATCCGCAGTCTCAACTGTTTCCTGCCGGGCACGGAGCGGCTCGTGGGGCCGAACACGACGCACGAGCACGCGCTGGCATGGGCCGTGACGGCGTGCCGTCGCGCAGACGAACTGGGCATCCCCTACATCGTGTTCGGTTCCGGCGGCGCACGGCGCGTGCCCGAGGGGTTCTCCAAAGACGAAGCGCACAGGCAGTTCGTCGATTTCTGCCGCAAGCTCGCCAAGCGCATCGACGGCATGAAGGTGACGCTCGTCCTCGAGCCGCTCAATGTGAAGGAGACGAACTTTCTCAACCGCGAGGCGGAAGGCGTCCGGCTCGTGGACGAAATCGCATCGCCGCGCATCCGGCTTCTGGCCGACTTCTACCACATGCTGATGGACGGCGAAAGTGCCGAGTCCGTGTGGCTCGCGGGCGCGCGGCTGAAGCACGTGCATGTTGCGGAAAACCGTTCGCGCCTGGAACCGAAGACGGAAGCGGACTTCCGTCCCTACTTCGCGGCGCTCCGCCAGATTGGCTACGCGGGCGGCGTTTCGTGCGAGTGCGGTTTTTCCAATGAACCCGATGCGCGTAAGAACACGCTCAAGCGTTTGCGGATGTGGGCGGGGATGTGAGTTGAAGGTTGAAAGGTGAAGGTGAAAACATGAATGAAGTGAACAGGCGGGATTTCATCAAGATGGGCGCGGGGGCGGCTTCGGTCGCGGTGGCGGGCTGCACGACGGGCGGCATCGCGGACGCGGCGGCGAGCGGCAAGGCGCCGTCCTTGAACGTGGTCGGCGCGAACGACCGCGTGCGCGTGGCGTGCGTGGGGTATTCGGACCGATTCCGCGGGTCGCTTCTGCCGTGCTTCAAGCACCACTGGAAGGACCTCAATTTCGACATGGTCGCCGTGGCGGACCTCTGGAAGAAGCGTCTGAACGAGCACGCCAAGCCGGAACTCGAGAAGGCGCTCGGCCATGCCGTCGCGACGTACCGCAGCGACGTGGAACTCTACGAAAAGGCGAAGGATGTGGATGCCGTGATCATCTCCACGGCCGACTTCCAGCACGCGCAGCACGCCGCCCATGCGGTGAACGCGGGCCGCGATGCGTACTGCGAAAAGCCGCTTGCTGAGGACATGTACTCGGCGAACATGCTGCTCGACGCCGTGAACGCGAAGCGCAAGGCCGGCTTCGCGCCCGGCTCCGTGCTGCAGATCGGTTCGCAGCGCCGTTCGGGCCTCAGCTACATGGCGGCGAAGGAGTACATCAACTCCGGTGCGTTCGGCGACATCTCCTACGTGGATCTGCGCTGGAACGTGAACCAGCCGCGCCGGTGGCGCCGTCCCGAGGAGCTTGTGAAATCCCTCAAGGAAGCGGACGTCGATTGGAAAACGTGGCTTCTGGACCGCGATCCCGCGGCGTACAAGTTCGATCCGCGCGCGTACCTCGAGTTCCGTCTCTTCTGGCCGTTCTCGTCCGGCACGCCCGGTCAGTGGATGTGCCACCAGATCGACACCGTGGCGTGGTTCACGGGTTACAACCATCCCACGAGCGCGATGTCCTCGGGCGGTCTCTACCAGTGGGTGGACGGACGCCAGAGCTTCGACACGTTCACCACCGTGCTCGAATACGGCCAAAGCGGCGTGAAGGGCAAGGGCTTCCAGTGCGTGTTCCAGAGCCACCAGCACAACTGCGGCGGCGGCAGCCAGCCGAACGGCGAGAGCCCCGTGGAGAAGTATTTCGGTCCGAACGGCTGCGTGGACATGGGACGCAGCATGGTCACGAACGAGGGCGTCGAAGGCGGCAAGTGGGAGGAGAAGCCCCTGCCTGCGCCGAAGCAGACGGTGGTGACCTCCGCCAACACGGGCGGCGACGTGCTCACCTCCGCGCACATGCGCAACTGGATGGAATGCGTCCGCGCCCGCAAGAACCCGAATGCGCCGATCGAAGCGGGCTACAGCCACGCGATCGCGCTCATCATGTCCAACGCCTCCGCGCGCACCGGGATGCGCGCGACGTTCGACGACGTCCAGCGCGAGGTGATGGTGGGCGGCAAGCCGTTCCGCGGCTACCAGTCCATTGTCTGAGCCGAGAACGCGCGATGGCCGGATCGGGAAACGGCAAGGCGACGCCGGAACGGACCTGCGTGGACGGGACCGTGACGAGCGTCGTCTACCGTAACGACGAAACCGGCTATTCCGTGCTGCGCGTGGGCGGTTCGCGCGACGGCGAATTCCATCTGCAGGCGCCCGAGGTCGTGGTGGTGGGCACCTGCGGCGCGGTGTGGGAGGGCGAAGAGCTCCACGCCGAAGGCGAGTGGGTCACGGACAAAACGCACGGCCGCCAGTTCAAGGCCGCCGCGATCACCTGCGTGACGCCGCGGTCCGAAGCCGGCATCGAGCGCTATCTCGCCTCCGGCCTCATCAAGGGCATCGGTCCCGAATACGCCAAGCGCATTGTCGCGAAGTTCGGCGCGCAGACGCTGGAAATCCTGGACCGTTTTTCCGCGCGGCTTTCCGAAGTGCACGGCATCGGTCCCACGCGCATCGCCAAGATCAAGAAGAGCTGGGAAGCGGAGCGCGGCACGCGCGAGGTGATGATCTTCACGCAGGGCTACGGCATTTCCGTTTCCAAGACCGTCAAGATCTGGAAGGCGTACGGGGCCGATTCCATCGCCGTGATCAAGGCGGATCCGTATCGGTTGTGCCGCGATATCTGGGGCGTCGGCTTTTCCACGGCGGACAAAATCGCCATTTCGGTGGGCATGCCCAAGGACGCGCCGCAGCGCGCCCGCGCGGCGGTGGTGCATACGCTCCAGACGGAGGCCGAGGACGGCGGACACTGCTGGACCTCGGAGGCGGAACTCCTTTTGAAGGCGCAGGAACTGGTGGGCGTCGCCGTCGAACCGCTCGCGGAGGCGCTCAAGGTCGAGGCCGAAGAGGGGCGCGTCGTTTTGGAGCCGGACGCGGAGGGTTCGCACCGCGTGTATCTCAAGGACCTGTGGCTCGCCGAAAAACGCGTCGCGAACAAGCTCCGCGCGCTCGCGGCGGCGCCGCGTCTTTTCGAGCCGATCGACCCCGAGCGCGCCATCGCCTGGTGGGAGGGGAAGACGGGGTTCCGTCTGGCGCCGGCGCAGGCGCGGGCCGTGAAGCTCGCGCTCGAAAACAAGCTTTCGATCATCACGGGCGGTCCGGGCGTGGGCAAGACAACCATCATCCGCGCGCTCATCGACGTCTACGCGGCCCGCAAGGACAAGCAGGGCCAGAGCCGCATCAAGGTGCAGCTCGCGGCGCCCACGGGTCGGGCGGCGAAGCGCATGAGCGAATCAACGGGCGTGCCCGCGCAGACGATCCACCGGCTGCTCAAATACAATCCGCAGACGCGCGAATTCACCTACAACGCCGAGAATCCGCTGGAAGGGGACGTGTTCGTCTTCGACGAAACGAGCATGGTGGACGTGCGGCTCATGGCGACGACGCTCGCGGCGTTGCCGTCCAAGGCGACGGTGGTCGTGGTGGGCGACACGGACCAGCTGCCGAGCGTGGGCCCCGGCAACGTTCTCAACGACCTCATCAATTCGAACGCGATCGCGTGCGCGCGCCTGACGGACATCTTCCGCCAGGACAACTCCGGGCTCATCGTCCGCAACGCGCACCACGTGAACAACGGCGAGGCGTTCGAGCTGCCCGCGCCCGGCGCGGCGAGCGATTTCTATTTCATCGCGCAGGACGATCCCGAACGCGCGCTCGGCTGCGCGCTCGATTTCATGACGGACCGCATCCCGCGCAAGTTCCGCATGGATCCGAAGACGGACGTGCAGGTGTTGACGCCGATGCGCCGCAACGCGCTCGGCGCGGAAAACCTGAACGTGGCGCTTCAGCGGCGGCTCAATCCGGAAGGCCCCGCCGTGCAGCGCGGCGGCACCACGTTCCGCGTGGGCGACCGCGTGATGCAGCTCAGGAACAACTACGACAAGGACGTCTACAACGGCGACGTGGGGTTCGTCCTGGACGCGAAACCGGCGGACCGCGAACTCGTGGTGTCGTTCGACGGCCGTCCCGTCGAGTACGGCAGCGGCGATCTGGACGAGCTCCAGCTCGCGTACGCGACCACGATCCACAAGTCGCAGGGCAGCGAATATCCGGCGGTGATCGTGCTGCTGCACAATCAGCACTACATGATGCTGCAGCGCAATCTGCTCTATACGGCGATCACGCGCGGGCGCAAGCTCGTGCTGGTGATCGGCTCGAAGTGGGCCGCCAACAAGGCGATCGAGACGAATACCGTCCGCGCTCGCCGCACCACGCTCGCCGAGCGTCTGGCGTCCGCCTCTGCAAACGGTTTCATGCCTGTGCTAACCTTTTTGCATGACGGGGATTGGCGCGCGGGTCCGCAGGGGCGAACACCCCGTTCCGCGCGATTTTCCGCTCCAAACGAAAGTCGGGAATCTTGAAGAAAAACATGCTTGGATTGTCCGTGCCGGACTCCCCGCGGACGACGCGGGGATTCGAGCTGTATTCGGAACGGTTCCGCGACCGCGCCGACGCGTTCGCCGCGTTCGACAAACTGCCGTGGCAGCTGTGTCCCCTCACCACGGACCCGGAAGCCATTTCGGGCGACGAGGATCTTTCGCCCGTCTTCGCGCGCTGCGCCGAGCGTGGCGAGCCGATCACGGCGAACGAAATCGTCGACACGCTCCACCTCGTGGACGGGGTTTACGAGTTCATGGGCGTGCGGATGAAGTCCCGGACCGCGTTCGTGAAGGCGGTCCGCAAGCTGAAGTTCTTCGTTTGAAGCGGAACGGCGCGTGCTGAGAAAGGGAAAAAGAATACATGAAAAGCACCACCCTGCTCATTTCCGCAATCCTGTGCGGCGTCGGCCTTTTCGCGCGCGCCGAAACGAAACCGGCCGTCACCAACGCCCCCGCGCACAAAACGATCGCGGACCAGTATCTGCCGCCGTCCGACGACCCCAAGCACTGGTGGTGGAACCCCGAGCGCTACCGCGCCGACGAAGCCGTGAAACTCAAGGACGCGAATGTCGTCTGGCTGGGCGACTCCATTACGCACTATTGGGACATGGACCAAAACAAGCCGCTGTGGAACAAGTGGT
>DCIH01000050.1 GCA_002317575.1 Verrucomicrobia bacterium UBA1731
AAATTGTTCCCATCATAATCTACTGATCGGGGCCGGGTCGGGCGCGGGACGCGCCCGCGTACGCATCGCTTCGCACGCATGGCGCATCCCGCTCCAAGCTCTAACCCCTCCCAGTTCGTCAAATAGAAAGTGCACCCTGTGATTGACATCTGCGCAGGGAAAAGGAGGGGCGCGAAATGAACATGCCACTGCGGGAAACGTGGTATACTTTCGGAAAAGGGCAAAAGCATGGACTACGACAAAAACGCTTTTCTGAAGTATGCGGACGAAATCGCGCCGCGGTTGACCGAGATCCGCCGCGACCTGCACCGGCATCCCGAGCTCGGGTTTGAAGAAGTGCGCACCACGGCGCGCATCAAAGAGGAGCTCGCGAAACTGCCCGGCGTCGAAGTTAAGCCCATCGCCATGAAGACGGGCGTGATGGCCGAGCTGAAGGGCACCAAGCCGGAATCCGGCACGATTGCGCTGCGTTGCGACATCGACGCGCTGCCCATCTGCGAAGACAAGCCCGCAAGCCACACCTACAAATCCGAAGTCCCCGGCAAGATGCACGCCTGCGGACACGACGGGCACGTGGCGACGAACCTCGGCGCGGCGATGATGCTCTCGAAGTTCCGTCCCGAGAAGAACGTGCGCTTTTTGTTCCAGCCCGCCGAAGAGACGACGCCGGACGGCGCGCCCGAGTTTCTCGCGTGCGGCGTTCTGGACGGCGTGGACGAGGCGTGGGGGTTCCATCTGAACGCCACGAGCGACTTCGGCAACGTGGGCTGGTACGACGGCACGGTGATGGCCGGCGGCACGCGCTTCGAGATTTTCGTGAAGGGCAAGAGCGTCCACGGCAGCTATCCCGAGGCGGCCGTGAATCCCGCGGTGATCCTCGCGCGCGTGGCGGTGGAGATCGACGGCCTCAAGAGTCTCGTGCGCGCGACGCGACCGTATTCCCTCACGCTCCTCAAACTGCAGGCCGGCACCGAAACGGTGGCGACGCCGCACGAAGGGCTTCTCGCGGGCCGCATCGGCTACCACGAAAAGGAAGTGGATGTCCTGCTGCGCGAAAAGATCAAGGCCTATGCCGAGGCCACGGCCGAGATCTTCGGCGGCAAGGCCGAGGTGAAGTTCACCGATCTCCTGCCGCTCACCTACAACGATCCGCGCCTGGGCGACCGCGCCCGCGCGTCCGGCCGCAAGTTTGGCTTCCCGCTCGAGCAGATTTTCCCGTCCATGGGTTCGGACGACTTCGGGTACTACGGCAAGGACATCCCCACCTACTACCTGACGTTCGGCATCCGCAAGGGCGCGGACTTCCCGATCGCGCACACGCCGACCTTTGATTTCGACGAAGCCATTCTGCCGCGTGCGGCGGCGGTCTTCGCGTCCCTGGCCCTGGATTGAGGTGCTGCCATGTCCGACACCGCCGCCGGAAAACCGTCTCTCCGCTCTCAGTGGTTCCTCTTGTTCATTTCCGGACTCGCGGGGGTGCTGTACGGCGTCGCGAGCGGCAATCTGCTGTCGGTGGCGATGCCGTACTTCGAGCGGACGATTTCCTATGACGTCACGCTCTTCGGCGTCGCCTGGGACGCCGCGAAGCTGATGGGGACGCTCGTCTCCGCCTGTTCCCTGGCCGCGCTCTTTTCGGGCTTCGCCGCGGGGCCGCTCGCGGAGTGGATCGGGCGTCGGGTCATCCTGACGTGGTCCGCGGCGATCTACATCGCCGCCACGGCCGTGGTGGCGTTCTGCTGCAACAACTACTGGATCCTGTTCGCCGGTCTCTGTCTGCAGGGACTCGCCATGGGCCTCGTGGGCACGGTCGCGCCGCTCTATCTTGCCGAATCGCTTCCGGCCGAGCACCGCGGCAAAGGCACCGGCCTCTTCCAGCTGTTTCTGATCGGCGGCATCGTCCTGTCGGGCCTCATCGGACTGCTCGTCACGTATCTCTTTGGCGCAGGCGACGACGAGACCACCACCGTCGCCGCCAAGACGCTCGCCTGCCAGGCCATCTTCTGGATCGGCGCCATTCCGTGCGTCGTCCTGCTGTTCGGTTCGCTGAAGATTCCCGAGTCGCCCGAATGGCTCAAGATGCGGGGGGCGCGGAAGAAGGAAGCCGTCGCGCAGACCGCCGCCGCGCCGCTCGAGCCGTTGACGTTCGGCACGCTCATGACGCGGCAGTACGTGTTCCCGTTCGTGGTGGTGTTCCTGATCCTTTCCTGCAACAAGCTCTGCGGTCTGCCGTGCATTCTCTGCTATTCGGTGAAGCTCTTCAATCTGAGCGGACTCGCGAAGGAATACGCGAACTGGGCGGACGTCGCGTTCAAGACGGTGATGTTCGTGATGACGCTCCTCGCCTGCGTGCTGGTGGACGTGAAGGGCCGCAAGTTTCTGCTGAAGCTCGGCACGGGCACGATCTTTTTCTCGACCGTGCTGATCAGCGGCGTCTTTTTCGCCATCGAGCGCGGCGTCGTGCCGGCGGGCGGATTGACGGGGCTTCTGGTCGCGATCGGCGTCGTGGTGTTCATCGCGGGCTATTCGGTGGGGCCGGGCGTGTGCGTGTGGCTCGTGATGACGGAGCTTCTGCCGAATCGCATCCGCGCGGTGGGCATGGGCGTCGTGCTGTTCGTGAACCATTTCGTGTCGATGGGCATGCAGTGGGCGTTTCTGCCGGCCGGCGAGTCGTTCGGCTACGGCGGCGTCTGGGCATTCTGCGCCGTTTCGGCCGTTCTCTATTGGGCCGTTTCCGCGTTCGGCATGCCCGAGACGAAGGGCAAGTCGTTCGAGGAGATCGAGGCCTGGTACAAGGGCCGCTGAAAGTCGTTTTCAAATTGTCAAGGAGCGTTGCGAAAATGAAGAAAGTCGTATTGGTGACGAGTGGTGAAGAGCGGTTGCCGGCCGGCACGGCCGAAGCGATCCGCCAATTCGCGGATTTCCGTGCGGCGCGGTGCGAATCGCCGGACGACCTGCTGGCGAAATTCCCGGACGCGGAGGTGTGTTGGATGTTCGGCCCGAACCTGTGCCTCAAGCCCGAAGCGCTCGAGAAGATGCCGAACGTGAAGGCGCTGCTCCGGTCCGGCTCCGGCTTGGATGCGCTTCCGTGCGACTGGGCGAAAGCGCACGGCATCGGCGTATACAACACGCCCGAGTCGATCGCCGAATGCGTGGCCGAGCACGCGGTGGCGCTGCTCATTTCGTACATTCGCCAGATTCCGCAATACAACGCGCGGGCGAAGGCGGGTTACGAATGGGGCAAGGTCGAAGGCATGGACTGGCACATTTCCCACCGCACGCTCGGTCTCGTGGGCTACGGCAACATCGCCCGACGCGTGGAGAAGATGATGAGCGGGTTCGACATGGAAGTCCTCCACTACGATCCGTTCGTGCCCGGTTCCCTGCCGCTCGAGGAGGTGCTCAAGCGTTCGGACTACGTGAGCGTCCATTGTCCGCTCACACCCGAGACGACGGGCCTCATCAACAGGGAGCGCCTCGCGCTCATGAAGAAGAACGCGCTCTTGGTGAACACGTCCCGCGGTCCCGTGGTGGACGAAGAGGCGCTTGCGGACGCGCTCGACGCCGGCACGATCGGCGGCGCCGCGATCGATGTGATGTGCGCCGAGCCGCCGGACGTGAACAGCAGGTTGCTGCAGCACCCGAAGTGCGTGGTGACGCCGCACGTGGCGGCGTTCTCGTGCGACTTCGAAAAGAACTTCTTCGCCGCCTCGGTGGCGAAGCTGGAGAAGATCTGCGCCGAACTTGGCGGTTGACGAAGCGGCGCGGACGGCGTCCGCGCCCTACCTGATCCCGAACGGAAGGTGATTCCATGCAGAAGCGCTCGTTCCTGCCGCTGTTCGTGACGAACTTCTTCGGCGTCGTCAACGACAACTACCTTAAGACGCTTGCGAGTTTCTTCGCCATCGCGATTCTGGCGGACGAAAAACTCGTTTCCGTCTTCATGGGCGCGACGGCCGCGGCGCTGGTGTTGCCGTACATCCTCTGTTCGCCGCTCGCGGACCGGCTCACCGTGGCGTTCGAGAAGCGGAAGATCCTGCAGCTCGCGAAGTGGGCGGAGATCCCGATCGTGCTGGTGGCCATCGTCGGATTCCGCCTTCATTCGATTCCGATCATAGTGGCGGCGATTCTGCTGATGGGTTTGCAGAGCTCGTTGTATTCTCCCGCGAAGTACGCGCTCGTCCGGGACGTGGGCGGCGTCGATCGCGTCTCGACGGGCATGGGCGGCATGGAAGGGATCGCCTTCGCGGCCGTGCTCGGGGGGACGGTGCTCGCGTCGTTCCTCGTGGACCGCGTGTGCGAGGATGTCTGGGAACTGCTGCTGCTCGGCTTTGCGGCGCTGGGGCTCGTGTTCAGTCACACCATCCGCGCGGACGAGGAAAAGAGCCGGCAGGTCCATGCCGTCAATCCCGTGCGCTACATGGCGCGCGCGTACCGTCTGGCGCGGCGGATGAAGGGCCTCAACGCCGTCATCGTCACGCTGTCCGTGTTCTGGTGGGCGGCGGCGATGCTGCAGCAGGGTCTGCTCGTCTACGGCACGCAGGTGTTGAAGCTTGATTCGACGCACACGGGCTTTCTCCTGGCGCTCGCGGCGGTGGGCATCGTGGCCGGACAGGTCATCGCCGGATTCGTGGACAAGCGGCATTTTCTTTTGGGACTCGCGCTCGTCACGGGCTGGATCGCGGCCGCGCTTCTGGGCGTGATGTTCTTCGCGCCGCTCGGCCCCGTCGGTTTCGGCGTCGCGCTGACGCTTTTGGCGTTTGACTTCGGATTTTTCAAATTGCCGTTCGACACGGAAATCCAGCGCGTCGCGAAGGGCGCGAAATTGAACACGATGCTTGCGTATTTCAACCAGGTGTCGTTCCTCTTCATGTTCTTCGCGTCGATCTGCTATGTCGTCGTCAGCTGGCTTTTCGGTCCGCGCGCGTTCCTGGCGCTGTTGTCGGCGGCGTTCGTCGTGGCGCCCGTTGCGTTCGTCTTGTCCTATCCGCGCGTTTTGATGCGCACGGGTCGGTGGATTTTCCGTCGGCGCTACGCGATCGCGGTGGAAGGCCTGGACGAAATCCTCGCGCGGCAGTCCAAGGGACTGCTCGTGCTGCCGAATCATCCGGCGATGATCGATCCGCTCATTGTCTCGGCGGAATTCCACCGCGCGCCGCTTCGTCCGCTGGTGGACGAACTCTTCTTCCGCGCGGGCCATCTGGCGCCGCACGTGCTCAAATCGCTCGACGCCGTGGTGGTGCCGGATCTGCGTGCGCACCGGTCCAAAACGGGTGCGACGATGGCGCGGGGTTTGGCGGGCGTCGTGCTGGACGCGCTCAAGGACGGCGGCAACGTGCTCTTTTATCCCTCGGGCCACATCTACACGGAGAACCGCGAGGACGTGGGGACGCGTCAGCTCGCGTACAACGTGTGCAAGGAACTGCCCGAGGGCGTGCGCGTGCTGGGCGTGCGCACGACGGGCTTGTGGGGCAGCATCTGGTCCCGCGCGGGTCGTGCGAAATCGCCCGCGTTCGTGCCCACGCTCGTGAAGAGCGTCCTGCTGTGGTTCTTCGTCTCCCCGTTCAAGCGCCGCCGCGCCGTGACGATGCACGTGGAGGATCTCACCGACCGCGTGCGCGCCTGGGCGGCGACGGACACGCGCCTCGCATTCAACGCGAAACTCACGGCGTGGTACAACGCCGATGTGGTATAATGGCCGCATGAAAATAACGTATGCGTTGGCGGCGCTTGGCGCCGTGGGGTTTGGGTGGGTTGCCGAAGCGGCGGACGCTTCGCCGAAAAAAGAGCCGGTGTACGCTTCGCCGGAACATGACGCGGCCATGGAGCTGTTCCGGGACCGCAAGCTCGGCCTCATGATGCACTTCGGCCTGTACGCCCAAGTCGGCATCATCGAATCGTGGCCGCTGTCGGACAAGGACGCGCACTGGTCGCGCCGCGAGATGGAACGCGAACTCGCGGGCGATGGCTTCAAGGCCTGGTACTTCGGTTTGAGCCGCAGCTTCAACCCCGTTCGTTTCAATCCCGACACATGGGCCAAGGCGGCCGTGGACGGCGGTTTCAAGTATGTCGTGTTCACCACCAAGCACCACGACGGGTTCTGTCTCTACGACACGAAGGAAACGAACTACAAGACGACCGATCCGTCGTGTCCGTTTTCGTCGAACAAGAACGCCGATGTCGTGAAGACGCTCTTCGACGCCTGCCGCAAGCAGGGGCTGGGCGTCACGGCGTACTTCTCCAAGGCCGACTGGCACCACGACGATTTCTGGGAGAACGCCGGCATCGGCCGCACGACGGACCGCAATCCGACGTACGACGCCACCAAGAACCCCGAGAAGTGGAACCGTTTCAAGGAATTCAACAAGCGCCAGATGCTGGAGCTCGTGCGCGACTACGGTCCTTTGGACGCGCTGTGGCTCGACGGCGGCTGGGTGGGCTGGAATCCGTCGCTCGGCATTCCCGAAGCGATCGCCGAAGCGCGCAAGATCAATCCCGCGTTGATCGCCATCGACCGCTGCGCCGGCACATGCGAAGACGTTCGCACGCCCGAGCAGACCGTGCCCGAGAAGCCGCTCGACTACCCGTGGGAAAGCTGCATCACGATGGCGGACAACTGGGGGTATCACTACGACGACGAATACAAGAGCGCCGACGAAATCATCAAGATGCTCGTCGACATCGTCGCGAAGGGCGGCAATCTCGCGCTCAACGTCGGCCCCATGCCCGACGGACGCCTGCCGCGCCCCGCGCTCGAGCGCATGGCGGAGCTCGGCCAGTGGCTGCGCCGCCACGGCGAAGCCATCTACGCGACGCGCGTCCGCGCGCCGTACAAGCGCGACAAGTGGGCGTTTACGCAGTCCAAGGACGGCAAGCGCACGTTCGCGATCCGTCTGTGGCACCGCCGCGAAGCGGGCAGTCCCCAGGCGTATTTCCCGGACGACGCCGCCTACGGCAAAGTCGCGCGCGTCGTCCATCTGGCGACGAAGCGCGAGATTCCGTTCGTGCGCGTCGACAATCCCGCCCTCGACCAGCACGGCGTCGTGCTGCACTTCCCCGCGGATTTCGCGAACGATCCGCACGCCGACGCCTTCGAGTTCTTCTTCAAGTGACGTTCCGCCCGCGGTACGGCGCTTTATGCCGACGGCGGAACGTGGTATCATTCGCATCAAAGGACAACGAACATGATCCAGCAAACGAGCATCAGCTATTACGGTCTCAACTACGTCGAACACGCGGAAGCGGACTTCAAGGAGATGAAGGCGCACGGCGTCACGCAGGTCATCCTCGCCGTGACCGAATTCGATTTCGATTTCTGGCGGCCGAACATCCCCAAGATCGTCGACAAGGCGCACGCGCTCGGGCTTCGCGTGCTGATCGACCCGTGGGGCAACGGTAAGTACTTCGGCGGCGAGCAGGTCTCCAAGTTCCTGCAGGACAACGTCGAGAACCGCCAGGTGAGCGCGCTCACCGGCGAGAAGCTTCCCTACGCATGCTTCAACACGAACTCCTACCGCGACTACTTCAAGAACTTCTGCACCACGCTCGCGCGCGAAGCGAAGCCGGACGGCTTCTTCTGGGACGAGCCGCACTACGCCTTCCCCAAGGGCATCGCCTCCATCACGGGCGGCGTCGCGGACGACTGGACGTGCTGGTGCCCCGTGTGCCGCAAGCGCTTCGAGGACTACTACGGCTACGCGATGCCGCGCTACATGACGAACGACGTGAAGCAGTTCCGCTGGCGCGAGGCGCTCGTGGTCCTTTCCGAAACGTCCAAGGCGCTCAAGGAAATCGACCCGAAGCTCGAGATCACCTGCTGCGTGCACGCCACGCAGAACGGCTACTACGTGAGCGAGTTCCGCGGTTACGACAACTGGGACATGGTGGGCGCCTGCCCGTATTTCGACGTGTTCTCCACCACGATCATCAACTGGGCCCTGCCCGAGGACTTCTACCGCGACATCACCGAACGCACCGTGGCGATCGCCAAGAAGTACGGCAAGAAGTCCGAACGCTGGCTCATGGGCTATTACAAGCAGCCCAAGGACTGGAAACAGATCGACAAGTGGGTGGACATTGCGCGCGAAGCCGGCGTGGACCGTCTTGCCGCCTGGACCTACCGCGGCGGCTACGGCACCGTGGTGGGCGCGCCGGACGCGCTCAAGCTGTGGGACGAGATCGGCCGCAACTACAAGCGCGTCGTGAACAAGAAGTGATTTCCCCGGTTTCGAGGAGAATTCCATGAAGAACGTTTGTTTCACCGCGGCGTGCCTCGCGTCCGTCGCGGCGGTCGCCGCGTCGCCCGTCGCCCGCATCGAACGCCACAACGGCGAGCCCGCCATCATCGTGGACGGCAAGCCGATTCCGCCGATGACCGTCACCGTGGCCGCCTGGGCGCAGCGCGACGACGCCGGGCGCAAGGCCTACTACAAGCGCCTCGGCGAGGCCGGGCTCAAGGTCTTCTACGTGCCGTGTTCCACGAAGTGGCACACGCCCGGCAACGCGGAGAAGGGCGTCGACGACGGCATCCGGAAGGCGATCAAGGGCATCCGCTTCGTGCTCGACCAGGTGCCGGACGCGTACGTGATGCTGCGCCTCAACGTGAGCCCGCCCGCGAGCTGGGTGAACGCGCATCCCGCCGAACAGGTGACGTTCAGCGACGGCAAGCCGCGCAAGGTCATCTGCACGTCGGTGGGCAAGGACGTCCTAGACGGCATGCATTCGCTCTGTTCCGAGGCCTGGCGCGCGGAGGCGGACAAGGCGATCGCCGAATTCTTCGGCGAACTCGCCAAGCACCCGGCCGAATCCGACCGCGTCATCGGCACGTTCCTCTGCGCGGCCGGCACGGACGAGTGGTACTATCCGCAGCCGCTCCAGAACGCGGACGGCACCTACGGCGATTTCTCCGAACCGTTCCGCAAGGAATTCGAGCGCTTTTTGCGCGCGAAATACGGCACCGAGGAAGAACTGCGCCGCGTGTGGGCGCGGCCCGACGCCACCTTCGAAAAGCCGATCATCCCCACGAAGGCCGACCGCCGTTTCGTGTACGACGCCAACTGGGAGATCGTCCAGGCGTTGCGCAACTGGGAGACGATGGGCCGCACGATCGGCCTCACGCTCAACATGGACGCCCGCGAAGAGGCGAGCGTGGGCACGTTCCTGAACGCGAACAAGTACGCGCATGTCGCGGACTTCTACACCGCCTGGCACGAGGCCACCGCGCGGACGATCGTCCATTTCGCGAAGACCCTGAAGCGCCTGCGGCCGAATCTCCTCACGGGCGCGTTCTACGGTTCCTACGGCTGCCAGAGCTTCTTCGACGGCGGCACCGCGAGCGGCACGCGCACGATCCTCGATTCCGGCGCCGTGGACTTCCTGGCGGCGCCGGGCGTCTACAACAACCGCGAGCCGGGCGGCATCGTCGCGCAGCGCGAGATGCAGGATTCGTTCCGTCTCAGGAACCTCATCTACGTGTGCGAGGACGACACGCGTACGCACCGCTGCCAGCCGTGGGTCCAGCGCGACGCGATGGCGCTGTACACGCAGCAGGATTCCATCGACACGATGAAGCGCGATTTCGCGCGCGACGTGTGCGAGGACATCCAGGGATGGTGGTTCGACATGGGCGGCGACTGGTACGACGAGCCCGAGCTTCTCGCGCTCATCAAGCGTCAGCAGGAGATCGCGCACGAGGCGTACGCGCTTGACCGCACGAAGAAAAACGATATCGCGCTTCTCTACGACACGGAAAGCGTCCATCTCTGTTCGCAATTGACGAGCCAGTACCCGCTGGACTACTGGCGCACGACGGATCTCGGCCGCATCGGCGCGCCCGTGGACTACTATTTCCACAACGACGTCGCGAACCCCGCGATGCCGGACTACAAGCTCTACGTGATGGTGAACCAGTATTGCCTTTCCAACAAGGAACGCGCCGCGCTCTACGCCAAGGCGCGCCGCAACGGGGCGACGATCCTGTGGCTCTATGCGGCCGGCTTCGTCAATCACGGCGCGCCGAAGGTGATGGCGCTTGAGAACGTGGAGAAGACCGTGGGCATGAAACTCGGCTTCATCGACAAGACGTTCTTCCCGCATTTCCGCGTGGATCCGAAGGCGCATCCCGCGCTCGCGGGGGCGTCCCGCTGGCGGCGCTACGGTCTCATCGACCGCGACCTGCACAGCAACATCTGGATCGGCGACATCGACCAGCCGTGCTACCTGAATCCCGGATTTTACGTGGACGATCCGCAGGCGACCGTGCTCGGCCGCTATTGCTGTGACGGCCGCGTCGCCATGGCGCTCAAGGAAATCGATGGCGTGAAGAGCGTCTATTGCGCCACGGCCGTGCTCAGGAGCGACATGCTCCGCTCGATCGCCGCGTGGTCCGGCTGCCATGTGTTCTCCGATTCGGACGACGTCCTCTACGCGAACGAGAACTACGTCGCCATCCACGCGCAGGGCGACGGCCGGCGCACGATCCGTTTCAAGCGGAAATGCTCGCCGTGGGAGGTGTACGAAAAGCGTTTCTACGCAAAGGACGTCACGGAGCTCACCGTGGACATGCGTCACGGACAGACGCTCATGTGGCAGGTTTCGGGCAAACGATGAAAATCGTCGTGTTCAACGGCATGGCGGCGAGTCCGCGCGCGTGGGAGCTGGTGCGCTTCCCCGTCGCGCCGCGGATCGTCTCCTACGTGGAACCCGATCCCGAGGATCTTTTCACGGACGACGAGAAGACGCTTCTGGTGGGCTGGAGCATGGGTGGCGCGCGCGCGCTCGAGTGCGCCTGCCGCCGTCCGGACCGCGTGGCGGGACTCGTGCTCGTCGCGGCCACGGCGCGCATGCTCGAGGATCGCGACACCGATTGGCAGGGCATGAGTCCGCGGCGCCTGGCGGCGTTCCGCAAGGCGATCGACCTCACGCACGGCGAAGGGCTTTTCGGTCCGCCCGAAGGCGTGCCGAATCCGTACCTGTCGGACACGGTCGAACACCTGAATCACGGCTTCGCGTATCTGGAAAAGAACGACTGGCGTCCGCTTCTGGAGCGCACCTTCGGCGGCAAGCCGCCGCTGTTTCCGGTGCACGTCTTCCAGTCGGAAAAGGACGGCATCGTGCGTCCCGGCAACGCCACATATCTGAAGACCGTGTTCCCCCATGCGTCGCTCGTCTGGGTGCCGGGCGGCGAACACGCCTTGCCCGTGTTCGTGCCGGATGCCATCACTCAGGCCGTCGCGTCTGTGTTTTCCTGAAAGGGGTCGATTTGTTCGTGAAAGGGGCACATCCGATGAAGAAGCGTTTCGCCTTCCTGCTCGCCGTTCTCGCATGGACGGCGTTTTCCGCCGACAGGAAACCCGTGTTCGTCAATTACGACGACACGCATTTCGTCCATTCCCGCACCAAAGCCGGCGTCGCGATGGACGAAGCCGAAATGCGCCGCATGGTGCGGCAGTACAAGGGGACGGACGTGTCCGACCTCGTCTTCTGCATCGGCGGACGCATCGCCGACGTGCCGAATCCGGTCAAGGAAAGCTGGGTGGACAAATACCACCAGACGAACGAAAACGGGTATGCGGTCAACTACACGCGGGACATCTACGCGCGCGCCGCGCACGAGCAGTGCGAAGTCCGGCATCTGGACAAGATTTCCACATGGCTGGACGAGTCGCGCACATGCGGGATCCGTCCGTGGCTGTCGTTTCGCATGAACGACTGCCACGCGAACGCGATGCCCACGAACATCCTGCACCCCGAATTCTTCCACAGGCATCCCGAACTGCGCCGCATCCGCCACCGCGCGCCGTTGCAGTACTTCGACCGCTGTTTCGACTACGCGCAGGCGGAAATCCGCGACCGCGAACGCGCGTTCATCGCCGAGATGCTCGCGCGCTATGATGTGCACGGCGTGGAGATCGACTGGATGCGCGAACCGTTCTGCTTCGCGCCCGGCCAGGAGAGCTGCGCGACGATGACGGCGTTCATGCGCGCCGTGCGCGAACGCGCCGATGCGGCGGCGAAGCGTCTCGGCCATCCCGTGAAGGTGATGGCGCGCGTTCCCGCCGATCCCGAGACGGCGCTCCGCTACGGGTTCGACGCCGCCACGTGGGCGGACGAAAAACTCGTGGACGTGCTCGTGCCGTGTCCGCGCTGGGAAACGACGGACAACGAAATCGCGACGGATCTCTGGAAGCGCCTCTTGCGCGGCACGGGCGTTTTGCTCGCGCCCGGCGTCGAAATCCGCATGGTGCGCGAGCGTCCGTTCTACGCCACGGTGGAGCAGCTCGTGGGCGCGGCGGCGTGGCATTATTCCGCCGGCGCGGACGGGTTCTACCTCTTCAACTACTTTGACGATCCCGGCTGGAAGGAAGGCGATGCGGGCTATTGGAAGAGCTTCCGGCAGCCGGTCGAAACGGCGGCCGTCGCCTGGTGCAACCAGCTTAAGTGGCTTCCGTTCATCGGCCAGCCCGAAAAGGTCCTCGCCGCGCCGCGGGACCACATGCTCACCTAC
This sequence comes from Verrucomicrobia bacterium UBA1731, assembly GCA_002317575.1. GTDB lineage: Bacteria > Verrucomicrobiota > Kiritimatiellia > RFP12 > UBA1067 > UBA1731. The sequence goes on from DCIH01000050.1 coordinate 12,503, forward strand.
CGCGACATCACGCCCTTGTGGGGCGGCGTCGCCCGTCCGCTGCCCGTGAAGCTGGGCGCGGGGTGGATCCGCCATTTCCGTCTGGCCACGGGCCGCGTCACGCCCGACCGCAAACTCACGCTGCGCTTGGGCGTCAAAGGCGACGCGAAGATGCAGGTGTTCGTGAACAGCCGTCCGTGCACGAGCGTCGGGACGGAAACGTGCGTGCCGGCGTTCACGTCCGCGCCGCTCAAGACGTACGCCGTGCCGTATTTCCCCGAAGACGCCGCCGTGGTGGAGGTGATCCCCGGGGACGACGTCGAAATCACCTACGTCGATCTGCAGGTGCGGTGACGTGTTATAATGCGGGGCATGGAAAAGACCATGCTTTGCGTGTTGTCGGCGGCGCTTGGCGCGACCGCCGTTTTTGCGGATGACGTATCGGTTCGCCTGCCGATGGTGCCTCAGCCGCGCGAATGGAAGGCGACCGACCGTACGGCCGCCAAAATCGATCCCGCCAAGGCGACGTATGCGATCCGGGCGGACGATGCCCTGGGCGCGGAAGGGTACGCGCTTTCGATCGCCGCGGACGGTTCCGTCTCCGCGACGGCGCCGACCGAGCAGGGCCTCTTCTGGGCGCGGCGGACGGTCGACCAGCTGGCCGCCGCCAAGACGCCCGTGCCCGCGGGCACCATGCGCGACTGGCCGAAGTACCGCGTGCGCGGCGTGATGCTCGACGTCGGGCGCAAGTTCGTTCGCCTCGAAACGCTGCGCGCGATGCTCAAGGATCTCGTTCACTACAAGATGAACGAGTTCCACATCCACCTGAACGACGACGGCGCGACGCAGTTCACCGGTCCCGAAGGATACTCGGCGTTCCGCCTCGAGTGCGACACGTATCCCGGGCTCACGGCGAAGGACGGCCACTACACGAAGGCCGAGTTCCGTTCCTTCATAAAGGAAGCGGCGGCGATGGGCGTCACCGTGATCCCCGAAATCGATTCGCCCGCGCACAGCGGCTGCTTCATCAAGTACCGCAAGGGTCTGGACGGCAAGTACGGCCCTACGCACCTGGCGCTCGACAAGCCCGAGGTGCGCGACTTCATGGAGAAGCTCTTCGCCGAGTACCTCGACGGCGACGATCCCGTCTTCGCCGGGAAGTACGTCCACGTGGGCACCGACGAATACGACAAGCGCGAGGCGGAGAACTTCCGCGCCTACACGGACTGGGCGTTCAAGATGGTGCGCCGCCACGGCCACGAGCCGCGCGCATGGGGTTCGCTGGACCACGCCGCCGGCAAGACGCCCGTCGTCGCGGACCGCAACGTGCAGATGGACATCTGGCACAACCCCTACTATGATCCGGTCCACGCGCTGGACGCCGGCTATTCCATCGTGGCGATTCCGGACCTCAACCTGTACGTGGTGCCGGCCGCCGGATTCTATTTCGATTACCTCGTCGTCGAGGACATCTTCCAGAACTGGGAACCGTGCACGATCGCGGGCCGCGTGATCGACCCGAATCATCCGGGTCTGCTGGGCGGCAAGTTCGCCATCTGGAACGACCTTTCGGGCAATGGCATCTCCGAGGACGACGTGATCGACCGCTTCCTGCATGCGATTCCCACGATCGCGGAAAAGACATGGACGGGCGCGCAGCCGGGACTCGGCTGGAGGGAATTCGAGGCGATCGCCCGGAACGTCGGCGAAGCGCCGGGCGTCAATCTGCAGGACCGCGTTTCCGGCGCGAACGGCGCGGCGGGCGCGAACGACCGCGCCATCGGCTGGAGCGACGAGGGCGGGTGGACGGTCGATTTCGAGCTCGTGATTTCGGACGCGGCGCGCGACGTCGTCCTTTTCGACGACGGCACCTCGCAGGTCGTTCTCTTTGCGGGCGGCAAAATCGGTTTCGCGCGCGACGGCTACGATTGGCGCGCCGAGCGGGCGTTGCCCGTGGGCAAGAAGCTCGGCGTGCGTTTCGCCGGCGACGCCCAGGGCGTCACCGTGACGGTGGACGGCGCGGCGGTCGGCGACACGCACGGGCTCACGAAGCTCTGCAGGCACTGGAACGGCAAGATGAAGGCGTACCGCAGCGTGCGTACGCTCCATTTCCCGCTCCAGGAAGCGCATCATCCCGGCGTGGCCGTCCGGAACGTGAAGGCCCGCACCGTCTTCGCTTCGCCGCCGGTCAACGAAGCCGGTCTCAAACCCACGCCGGTCGTCTGGCCGGACGTCGAGCGCGATGCGGCGCCGCAGACGTGGAAGGCCGATTTCCCGGAGAAGGACGGCGTGAAGGCGATCTGGTACGAAGGCGTGCCGTACAAGGGCAAGCCCACGCGTGTGTTCGCGTATCTGGCGATGCCGAAGGTCGCGCCCGGCAAGACCGTGCCCGGCATCGTGCTCGTCCACGGGGGACTCGGCAGCGCCTTCCGCCGTTGGGCGAAACATTGGGCGGACCGCGGTTACGCGGCCATCTCGATGGATACATGCGGCTGTGTGAGCGGCAACGAATACGGCGACGAGCAACGCGGCCACAGGCGCCATGAATGGGCCGGGCCGCAGGGATGGGGCGCGTTCGACAAGGCGGGCGATCCCGTTGAGGACCAGTGGGCGTACCACGCCGTCGCGGCGGTGGTGCGTGCCAATTCGCTGCTGCGGTCGCTGCCGGGCGTGGACCCGAACCGGATCGGCCTCACGGGCGTTTCGTGGGGTGGTTACCTCACGTGCATGGCCGCGGGCGTCGACCGTCGTTTCGCGTTCGCCGCGCCCGTGTACGGTTGCGGTTTCCTGGACGACGACTCCGTCTGGAACGACAAGGCGAAAGGCACGCCCGGCGAGGCGGACTTCCAGAAATGGTGCGGTCTGTTCGATCCGCGCCACTATCTCTGCAACGCGCGCGGTCCGTTCCTCTTCGTGGACGGTTCGAACGATTTCGCGTATCCGCTCGATTCGCTGCAGAAGACGTGCGAAGCGCTCACGCCCGGCTGCTGCTACTACCGTGCGACGCGCGTGCGGATGCCGCACGGGCACATCCCCGAAGCGGAGCACCCGAAGGAACTCGAGGACTTCGCCGATTGGCTCCTGAAGGGCGGCAAGGACTATCCGTTCTGCACGGGTGCGTCCGCGAAGGACGGCGTCGTGACCTGCGGCTTCAAGGCGCCGATGGACAGGATCGTCCGCGTGGAACTCGAATATACGAAGGATGCCGGTCGCTGGCAGGACCGTACATGGGAGACCGTGCCGATGACATGGGACGACGCCAAGGCGTCCGGCTCGGCGAAAATGCCCGCGGGCGTGACGGCGTGGTACGTGAACGCCTTCACGGAAGACGGCAAGTGCGTCTCCAGCGATCTCGTCCAGATCCCCTGACGCACAAAACGTTGTGCGGCGGCGGCGGGACGTGGTATACTTTCCGTATCGCAAACAAGGAGGATTCATGAGCTACAAGGAAGCGCAGAAGAAGTACGCCGCGTTGGGCGTGGACACCGAGAAGGCGATCAAGGATCTCCAGAAGATCTCGATCTCCATGCACTGCTGGCAGGGCGACGACGTGGGCGGTTTCGAGAACGACCTCGGCGCCACCGGCGGCATCCAGACGACGGGCAACTATCCGGGCAAGGCCCGCACGCCCGAGCAGCTGATGGCGGACGTGGACAAGGCGATGTCCCTCATCCCCGGCAAGCACCGTCTCAATCTCCATGCGTGCTACGCGATCTTCGAGGACGGCAAGAAGGCCGACCGCGACAAGATCGAGCCCAAGCACTTCAAGAAGTGGGTCGCGTTCGCGAAGAAGCGCGGCATCGGCCTCGACTTCAACCCCACGTTCTTCTCGCACCCGCTCGCCGACGGCCTCACGCTCGCCAGCGAAGATCCGCGCGTGCGCAAGTTCTGGATCCAGCACGGCATCCAGTGCCTCAAGATCGCCGAGTACTTCGGCAAGGAGCTCGGTACGCCCTGCGCGATCAACTTCTGGTGCCCGGACGGTCTCAAGGACGAGCCGTCGGACCGCCTCGGGCCGCGTCAGCGCATGGCCGACTCGCTCGACAAGATCTTCGCCTCGAAGTACGACAAGAAGGCGGTCATCCCGTTCCTCGAGTCGAAGCTCTTCGGCATCGGC
>DCIH01000022.1:0-12351 GCA_002317575.1 Verrucomicrobia bacterium UBA1731
GTTCCCATCATAATCTACTGTTCGGGGCCGCGAGGACGGGGATGTTTGGGGCGGGACAATGCCTTGTCCGAAGAATCGCGGAAAGAACGGGTAGACGTTCTCGGAGAGGAAGCGGGCCTCGCGTTCAAAGCGGATGCGTGCGGCGTTCGTCTGCGACGCGCTCTTGTTCGGATCCGGGACGAAAATCTTCAACGCCACCGCTTGGGGCGGGGCGGGCTGCGCCCCGGCATGGGGATTGCTCTCGTCAACGACATCCCGCTCCTGCTCAATACCGTCGCGACGGCGTGGGCGCCGTCGCCACACCCGCTCGGCACGATAGACTTCGCCATTTCCGCCTTTGCCCAGAAACGCGGTTATGCGCCAATCGCCGACACACTCGCCGACCTCAAACGATGCCTGCGTGGCAATCGGAGCGTGCTCGGCGAGAAAGCGGTCAAACTGTTCAGTCGTCGAGCCGAGCATCATCTACCTTTTCCAAGGCCTCCACGAGTTCGCGCAACCGCGCCGTGCTCCGGCTCTTGATTTGATCGACGGCGTTCCGTTCGATCCCGAACGCCTGCGCAACCGCCGCCGGCTTCTCGCCGTCAACGGCCAGCCGCGTGAACACCCGTTTGGTCAGCTCATTGACAGAATCGTCGGCCAGGTACTGCTGCAGGGCGATTTCGAAAATCGCCGTCCGCCAGGCCTTGTATTCCGCCTCCGCATCCGTTTCCGCGTAGTTCGGCTCGTTCGCGTAAGCGGCCGCCAGCTCCGCGCGGTGCATGTTGCGCGCGATTTGCTTGAGCGCGCGATGCTTCAGCATGCCCGTCAGATAATTGTGGAAAGACCCCTTCTCTTCCGGAACGTAATGGTAAACGGGGAACGTCCTGATGAGATCGATGAGCGTTTCCTGGATGACATCGTCGGCGTCGAGCTTCGGAAAGTTCTTGAGCATGAACGCTTCCATCATCGGCCGATAGCGGCCCACGAACTCGCCCCAGCGGGCGTGTTGCGAATCGCTCGCGAGATCGCGCAAAAGCGTCGTGGAGGTTTCGGGCACTGTGGGCATGTCACACGCTTTCTTCTTTTGGAGGCGGAGAGGACGGGGAGACGCGGTGCGGGACGAACCCGACGCGGCGCCACAAGGGGGTCACGCCGATCCTCCGGCGTGACCATGGCCGGATCTGTATCGAGCATTTCACGGACTTGGTGGCGTCGCGGAGCGGCGCCACCCCCTTGGAAAGCGCCTCTGCGCGGTGCGGAACGCGCCGCTCTATAGGGAAATTCAACATGACAGGGTGGAGAGGATTTCCTCGCGGCGGGACATGACGCTGTCGTATCCCTTTTCGATCAACCTTTCGGCGGGACGGAAATCGAGCACGAACACGTCCGTGACGGGCGGCTGCAGGAGCACGTCGGGCGCGCAAGTTGAAAACTGGTGGCGCACCGAATGGTTGCACACGATCCGGAAGGTGCGGTTCAAAACGTCCACCACGTTCAACTTCGACGACGGCTTCTTCTGCGCCGAAGGGACGCCGATGCCGTTCAGGTCCACAGCGATCACCTTTTCCGCGCCCATCGCGCGGCACACGTCCGCCGGCACCACGTTCACGAGACCGCCGTCCACCAGCACGCGGCCGTCGCGTTCCACGGGATTGAACACGCCTGGAATCGACATGGACGCCCGGATCGCCGAATGCACGTCGCCCGTTTTGAGCACGCATTCTTCGCCCGTCTCCAAATCCGTGGCCACCGCCGCAAACGGCATTTTGAAATCCTCGAAGGACGACACGGGCACCAGCCGCCGCAGAAACTGCTCGATCTTCCTGCCGCTGACGAGTCCCTTCACGGTCATGTGCGGATCCAGGAACAGTTTCGGCAGTTTCTTCCAGTTCGACTCGCGCGCCCATGCATGAGCGGCCGCCAGATTGCCGGCGGCGTAAATGCCGCCCACGATGGCGCCGATGGACGTGCCCGCCACGCAATGGATCGGGACATGCAGTTCTTCGAACGCCTGGATGACGCCCAAATGCGCGAATCCGCGCGCACCGCCGCCGCCCAACGCCAATCCGATTTTCATGTCGACGGCCCTTTCGTTCACACCGTCACGCGGTACGCGATGGCGCGCCGGAGCGTGAGCGGATCGGAATAGGACACGCCCGAATCGGCCGGCAGGCCGAACGCGAGGCGCGTGGTGGCGACGCCGAGGGGCTTCAGCAATTCGGCGAGATAGCCGGCCGTCGCGTCGCCCTCCATGTCCGTGGAAACGGCCACGAGGACTTCCTTGATCCCTTCCGCGGAAATGCGCGAAACGAGTTCCGCGACGCGGAGCTTCTCGGGCCCCAGATGGCGCACGGGCGACAATTTGCCGCCCAGCACGTGGTAGCGGCCGCGGAACGCGCCGGAAGATTCGATGGTGACGACGTCCGCCGGCTCCTCGACGACGCACAACGTGGCGCCGTCGCGCGATGGATCCGTGCAGAGCGCGCACGGGTCGTTCGCGCGCACCGTGAACGCGCCACAGCGCGCGCAACAGACGACTTCACGCCGCGCGCACTGGAGCGCGAGAACGAGGGGCTCCAAAAGCCGGTCGGGTTCGCGCAACAGCGCCAACGCGGCGCGGGACGCGCTGCGCCGACCGAGGCCCGGGAGACGGCTCAACGTCCGCTCAAGATCTTCAATCGGCGGCAGCATGTTTGAGTATCCTATTCTCGTACTGTTGACGCCGGCGGAGCGGCGTCAACCCCTGGGTGGGGCGCCGCGCGGACCGTCGGTCACTTGCCGAAGAGGCCGCCCATGCCGCCGGCCTGCATCATCTTGGCCATCTGCTCCTGCGTGGTCTTCTTCACGCCCTTGAGCGCGCCGTTAACCACGTTGAAGAGCATCGTCTCGAAGCGTTCCGTCTTGCCGGAGGACGCCTCGGCCCACGTCTCGGGCGCGATCTTGATGGAGGCGATCGTGAAGTCGCCGCGCGCCACGACGCTGATGCCGCCGTTTTCGTACGTGAAGGAAATCTTTTCGATCTCGGCCTGGATGCGCTTCGCTTCGCTGCGCATCTGCATCGCCTGTTTCATCTGGTCGAACATGCCCATGGTACTGTCTCTTTCTTCTTGTCTGTCAAACGAGTTTCTTGCCGGAGAGGTCTTCGTACGCCTTCACGTAGATGTCGTGCGTGCGGGCGATCACGTCGTCCGGCAGCACCGGACCCGGCGGTTGGTGGTTGAAATGGATCGAATCGAGCCAGTCGCGGACGAACTGCTTGTCGAGCGACGGCGGATTCGCGCCGACCTTGTAGCTGGCTTCGGGCCAGAAGCGCGAGGAATCGGGCGTGAGGACTTCGTCCGCGAGGATGAGCGAACCATCCGCATCCTGGCCGAACTCGAACTTCGTATCCGCGATGATGATGCCGTGCGTGCGGGCGTAGTCGGCCGCCTTCGCGTAGAGGCCGATCGTCGCATCCTTGAGCGCCTTCGCCGTGGCTTCGCCCACAAGCTCGACCGTCTGCGCGTAGTTGATCGCCTCGTCGTGGTCGCCGATGGCGGCCTTCGTGGTGGGCGTGAAAAGGACTTCGTCCAGCTTGGACGCGTTCTCGTAGCCCGCGCGGAGCTTCTCGCCGTTCACGGTCTGCGACTTCTGGTATTCCTTCCAGCCGCTGCCGGTGAGGTAGCCGCGGGCGATGCACTCGACCTCGACCATCTTCACCTTCTTCACGAGCATGGAACGGCCGCGGAGGTCCTCCTTGTAGGGCTGGAGGATTTCGGGGTATTCGTCCACGTTCACGGTGATGAGGTGGTTCTTGACGCCGAAGAACTCGAGCCAGAAGAGCGAAAGCTGGTTGAGGACCTTGCCCTTTTCGGGCACGCCGCAGGGCAGGATCACATCGAACGCGCTGATGCGGTCGGTCACCACCATCAGCAGCTTGTCGCCGAGGTCGAACACATCGCGGACCTTGCCGCTCTTGACGGGCACGCCGGGAATCGAGCATTCCAGCAGCGCGTGGTTTTTGTCGTACTTCATGTCAACTCCTTGGTATGAAAAAACGCGTATATTATACCACGTTTCCGCCCCGGTCGGTAGGGTCGCCGTCAGGCGGAGACGCGGACGCGCGGATCGAGCGCGGCGTAGGCGAGGTCCGTCGCCAGATTGACGAACTGGTACAGAAGCGCGCCCAGAACCACCACCGCGCGCACCACGGCCATGTCGCTTGAATGGATCGCGTTGATGGACACGTTGCCGAGACCGGGGATGCCGAAGAAACTCTCGAGCATCAGCGAACCGGTGAACAGGTACGGAATCTGCAACGCCACATAGGTGACCACGGGAATGAGCGAATTGCGCAGCACATGCCCGAACAGAACGCGCGCCTCGGAAAGCCCCTTCATGCGCGCCGTGCGCACATAGGGCTTGTAGACCTCGTCCAAGACGGCGGTCCGGAAGAACCGCACATCCACGCCCAGGCCGGAGAAGATCCCGATGGCGACGGGCAAGAACAGATAGGCCGCGCTTTCGTATCCCCAAATCGGAAACAACTTGAGCTTGTACGCGAGAAAATACTGGCCGGCGAGCACCCACACCACATAGTTGACGCTCATGAGCACAGTGGACCCGACCAGCACGGCCTTGTCCAGCGCGCCGCCGCGCCTGGCCGCGCACAACAGCGCCAGCATGAGCGCGATCACGGTGCCGCCGACGAGGATCGGCAGCGTGAGCGACAGCGACGGCCCCACGCCGCGCTTCAGCACGTTCACGACGGATTCGTCGTATTCCGTGGAAACGCCGAAGTCGCCGTGCGCAAGATCCTTCGTGAACTTCAGGAACTGCTTCGGCAGCGGCAGATCGTAGCCGTACTTGTGGTTGAACGCGGCGATGGACGCGGCCGTCGCGTTCTTGCCCAAAACGACATGCGCGGGACTGCCGCCCACCACATTGAAGAGCAGGAATGTCAACAGCACGATGCCGAGCGTCGTCGGAATCGCCTCGAGAAGACGCCTGAAGACGTACTTCAGCACGAAATCGCTTCCTCGAGCGACGCCGCCACGCGCGCCGGATCGCAGGCAGCAAGGCGCTTGAGCGCGCAGCTCCAGCGGTACGCGCCCGAACCGGCGACGTCGTAGGGACGGTGCGCGAAGAGGTTGTCGAACGCATGCGGATTGGCGCGGTAGCGCCCTTGCACGGCTTCGAGCGACTTGCGGAACGCCTCGACGTACGTCTTCGCGAACGGCGCGGCGTCCGCCATGAACTTCGCGCGGCGGCGCACGACGTCGGCGTAGGACTTGGCGATTTCCTCCAGTGGCCGCTGGTAGTCGACGAAGCTGCCGGCGTGATCCACCACCATCACCTGCGCGGGCAGATTGCCGGCGCCCGTCTGGACGATTTCCAGACCGCGGTCGAACACGTATTCGCCGGTGGTCGTGGCCGCGCGGCCTACCACGGCGTCGAGCGCGGCCGCCTCGCCCATCAGCTCGGCGAACTTGAGCGCGAACGCCGGATTGCGGAAACGCTCCGGCGGCACTTTGTCCGACGCCGTGCCGGGTACGTACTGGCGCACGTAGTAGTAGGCGCGCACCGTGGTGCCGGAATACTGGTTGTGGCCGCGGTACTTCTCGGTGAACTGGCCGAACCCCACGTGCGACGGCAGGCGCATCCCGAGCTGACGACATGCGAGACGCCGATCGAGGATGTAGTCGGAATACTCGTTGGCCTCCACGATGGCGCGCAGAAGGTCCTTGCCCTCGTCGAGATGCTCGGCGATGCCCCACTTCTGGAAGCGGATGATCATCAGCTGCGGCTGCTCGCGGTCGAGTTCCTTGTACTGGACGATGTACACGTTGCCGCGGCGCGAACCCTGCACCGGGCGGCGCGCGAGCGAACGCGCGATGCGGCCGACGTTCACGTATTCCACGGTGCCGAAAAGTCGCAGCAGATTGAAGACGATGGCCTTCACGCGCGCGTCGCAGAGCTCCGCGAGTTCGGGATCGCCCGTGCGCTCGGCCTCGTCGAAGAGCGCGTCGAACACGAGTTCGCCGTTCAGCACGCACGCGCCCGGAAGCCATTCGATCTGGCGGTAGAATTCCGGCGAAATGCCCTGGATGAGGTCCTGATCGCCGGCCGTCGTCTCGATCGGCTCGCGCGTGAGCGCCGCGCACATCGTGTTGCGCCACTCGAAATTCGCGGCCGATTCTTCGCGGAGTTCGGCCGGCACGGCCATGCGCCATGCGCGCACGATTTCCGCGACTTCGGCGCGGATCGCCTCCTCGGACAGACCGAGGTCGAGCGCGCGGAAACGCTCCTTGACGGCCGGCGGAAGTTCGGTCGGGAACAGATCAATCTCGGGCTGGCCCAGACGGTTGCGCGTCTTCAGACCGTGGACGATCTCCTCGAGTTGCGCGCGGAACGCGTCGAACGGGAGCGCGGACGCGTCGGCATAGGAACCGGGCGTGAGGTAACGCGTGCCGGTATGGCGGTTGTAATAGTAGATCTTCGCGCCGGCGATGGCGCACTGCGCGGACGCCAGCAGCGCGTCCATCTCCTCGGGCGCGAGAATCGCGCGGGCCATGCGCCAGTTCTCGCCGCGCGCGCGCAAGGCGTCGCGCACCTTCGCGGCATGGGTGTTCAGGAAGCGGATCTGCCGCTTGGACACGAACGTCTGCAGCTCTTCGTCCGCGCGGAACGCGAGATCCATGCGCGCGGGATCGGGACGGATCAGCACCGCGTTGTCCGTAAAGATGAGGTCGACGGACGACGCGAGCTCTTCGTCGCATTCCGCGGGCGAAAGCGCGGGGCGCCCTTCCGCGGCGCGCGCGCGGTTCAGCTCGTCCAGCCACGCCTGCCGCTGCAGCGCGTGCATGCCGCCGGCCGTGACCAGACCGGGCGTGCGGAGGAAAAGCGTGCCGATGCGGCTTTTCAGCTTTCCGTTTTCGTCTTTGGCCAACAACGCGTCTCCGAGAATCTTCATGGCTCTTGTCCTTTCGTCCGGTGATTATACCACGTCTTCGTCCATCAGCGCGCGCGCGAACGTGAACGGCACGATGCGCGCGGCGCCGGCGCGTTGCAGTGCCTCCGTGCAGGCCGACAGCGTCGCCCCCGTGGTAGCGACGTCGTCCACCAGCAGCACCACGCGGCCGCGGATCCGTTCGGGACGGTCCACGGCGAAGGCGCCCTTCAGGTTCTTCAGCCGCTCCTCCCCCGAGAGCCGCGCCTGGTGCTCCGTGTTCCGCTTGCGGAGCAGCGCCGTCGTGTCGCATCTGCGGCCGATCGCACGCGCCAGCGCCGCCGCCAGCAGTTCGCTCTGGTTGTAGCCGCGCTCCGCGCGACGCAGCGGATGGAGCGGCACCGGCACCACCACGTCGACCGCCGCGGCGTCCGTCTTCCGGCGCAGCGCCTCCGCCAGGATGTCCGCGAACGTGCCGGCGAGATGCGTCGCGCCGCCGTATTTGAAGGCGTGGACGAGCGCGGGCACGGGATCGAGATAGGCGAAGGCCGCATCGTCGCGGTCGTCGTGCCACGGTAGCGCCGCCCGGCAACGCGCACACAGGTGACCATGCGGCAGGTCCACGCGCGCGCCGCAGCCCGGCACCGCGCACGAACGCGGCCACAGCATGTCCAGCAGTCGTCCGAAGCGCGCGTTCACGCGCAGAATCCCCCGATCCGCGCCACGAGTTCGCCGGGGTCGCGGACGACGTGCACGGACGCGGCCACGCTCTTGCGGAAGAGCGCGCCGTAGTTCTTGACGGCGATGCGCGGATCCGCGACGACCACCGCGCCGCGGTCGCTCCGTGCGCGGATGAGGCGGCCGAACCCCTGCCGGAACTTGATCACGGCCTCGGGGATGAAATAATCCCGGAACGAACTGCCGCCCGCGGCGTCGACCTGTTCGCTCCGCGCCGCCACGATCGGCTCGCCCACCTGCGGGAACGGTAGCCGCGCGATCACCACGCAGGAAAGCGCCGCGCCGGCGACGTCCACGCCTTCCCAGAAGCTCTGCGCGCCGAAGAGGACCACGGCCCGGCCCGCCGCCTCGGCGCCCTTCAGCGCGGCGACCATCGCCTCGCGCGTCGAACCCTCGCCCTGGACGAGCAGTTCGACGCCACGGTCGGCCAGCGCCGGCGCGGCCGCGGCCGCGACCTGGCGCATCATGTCATAGGCCGTGAAGAGCACCAGTCCCCGCCCCTTCGTGACCGCGAACACGTCCGCTAGGAACGGCGCCAGGGCGGCGGCGTAGGCGTCCGGCTCGACGGCGGGATCGGGCAGGAAATCCGCCGCCACGCACGTCATCTGCCGGAAGTAGTCGAACGGCGAAGCGGCCACGAGCTGCCGGCTGCGCCCGTCCACGCCCAGCCGGTTCTTCACGTAGTCGAACTTGTCGCCCACGCGCAGCGTGGCGGAACAGAACACCACGGAATCCTTGACCGCCATGAAACATTTGCGCATGCGGTCCGCCACGCTGAGCGGCGCCGCCATGAGGCGGAACGCGCCCTTGCCGCCGCGCGTGCGTTCGATCCAGAACGCGTGGCCGGGATCGGACGCCGCGAGCACGAATTTGGCGTTCAGCACGTAGCCGCGCACGGCGTCCGCGACGACGGCCACCAGCGCGCCCACGTCCGCGAAGAGCGGCAGTTCGCCCTCGCCCTGCGCGGCGGAGACCTCCTCCGCCAGCGCCGCGAGCGCGTCCACGACGGCCGCGAGCTTCCCCTCGAACGCCTCGGCCGCGCGGCGCGCGATCTCCTCGTCCCACTGGACGGCGTTGTAGTCCTTGAAAAGACCGTTCACCGCGTGCTGGCGGACGCCGTCCGCGGTGACGCGGAAACGGATCGCGTCCGCGCCCGGCGCGGGATTGAAAAGCCCCTCGAGCACGGCGAAGAAGGCATCCGCCTCGACGGCGGCGAACTTCGCCGCGACGCGCGCCTTGAGCACGAGCTCGCGCACACGCTCCGCGCACGCGGCGGAACCGAGCGCGCCGCGTTCCAGGTGCCGCGTCACCACGCCGAGGACGCCCTTGACGGGCCCGCCGCGTCCGCGCCGGCGTTCGAGACGCCTGAGCAGCTGCGCGAAGCTCTCGCGCGAGATCTCCACGGAGAAGAAGTCGGTCGCGACGCTTTCGAGGTTGTGCGCCTCGTCGAAGACGAGCCGGCCGTACGCCGGCAGAATGCCGCCGCCGTCGCCCGACGCCTCGGCCAGCACGAGCGCGTGGTTGGCCACCACGAGATGCGCATGCGCCGCGCGGTCGCGCGCCTTCTGGACGAAGCACTTCGCGAAATACGGGCACCGCCGGCCGCCGCAGTCCTCGCCGGCGCATGTGATGCGCGGTCGGAGCGACTCCGCGTCGACGCGGTCGAGGTCGCCGTCGTCCGTCGTCGCGAACCATTCGACGAGGCGGCCGAACGCCTCCCGATCGGGTCCGCTCAGCGCGAAATAGCCGTCCTGCATCAGCTCCGAAAGCGACTTGAGGCACAAGTAGTTCGAGCGTCCCTTGAGCAGCGCCACGCGGCAGACGGTTCCTTCGGGCAGCGTCCGGAGCGCGCGCGGGATGTCACTGGACATGAGCTGGCTCTGGAGGTTCCGGGTGGCGGTCGAAACCACGACGGGCGTGTTGTTCAGGACGGCCCAGTGCAGGGACGGCAGCAGATACGCGAGCGACTTTCCGACGCCCGTTCCGGCCTCGATGAGCAGGTGTTCGCGGGCGTTGAACGCGCGCGCCACGGCCTTCAACACATCGATCTGTCCGGCGCGCGCCTCGTAGCCAGGCATCGTTCCCAGCGTGCCGCCCGGGGAAAGGTGCGCGGCCAGGACGTCGACATCCAGCGGCGCGCAGTCGGCGTGGTCCGGCAGGCCGCACCTCGGCCCGCCCGACTTCATTTCCGGAACGGCCCTGGCCCAATCCGGATCGTCCATGAACAACCGTGCGTCCACCCGCGCTCCTCAGGGAATCTTCATGCCGGGCATGGCAACCTTCAAGACGACCTTCGCCTCGTCGGCGCCGAAAATGTACTGCTCGCCCAGCGCGTCCACCGCCACGACATCGTGCTCTTCGGCGGTGATGAACGTCTCGACGTTCTGTTCGCGCGCGGAGGTGCCGGCCTTGGCCCGCAGTTCCGCGTGCATGTCGAGCGACCGGCGGATGATCTGCGCGAAGGTGCACAGCGCCGTCACCACGAGCGCGAGGAAGAGAATCCCCACGGCGGCTTCCACCGCGGCCTGTCCGCGTTTAGTGCGCACGGCTCGTCCCCCATTGGGCGCCGCCGGCGGGGCCGCCCCCGCCGCCGGAACCGCCGACCGGCTTCTTGCAGGAATCGGAATGGAACTTGAGCCACAGCAGGCCCTGCTGCCGGAACGACGCGACTTCCCAGCGCCGGAGCACCTTGCAGTACCAGCAGTTGCGGAGTGCGGCGAGGCCGAGTTCGAGATAGCCGGGGATGTGGTCGCGGATGTGCACGACCCAGTCGTAGTCGGCGGATGTCAGCGCACCGCCGGAGGCCGCGTCCACGGGGATGAGCCGCGCGTCCGTGAAACCGGGCAGTACGAGGAAATCGTAGAATGTCACCGGTTGTTCCTGGCGCTGCAGGTCGCGCACGCACCCGAACGGCTTGGCGGCGGCGCTCCAGGTGTAGGTGTGGTCGTTGCCGCCGACGCTCACAGATTTCGATTTCTTCTCCACGCGGCAGACCGCGCTGGCGCCGAAGACGTTGTAGGGATCCTTGACATGGCCGTACACGGGGAAATGCCCGTCGGGATCGATTGCCGTCCAGGCACCCCAGTCGGACGCGTCGTAGAAATACCAGCGTTCGGCGCGGTTCGTGAGCGTGAAGCAGTTCGCGATGGCGTCCAGCGCGTAGTTGCCGTAGCCGTTGTCCTTGAGCAGGAACTGCACCTCTTCCGGCGAAAGGTGCTCCAGCAGGGCCGTGTGGACCGGCGTCACGCCCACGTTGAAGATCTCGGAATTCCGGAACGGCCGCAGCTTCGCGCCGGACGGCGGGCCCCAGTCGTTCCAGCTGCGATACCCTTCCAGAAGCGCCATCTGGTTGAAGAAGAACCAGCACCAGTCGCGTCCGGCGACGGCACTGTAGAACTGCTTGTTGTATAGCAGATGGTTGCCGCCGAAGGCGAAGAACTGCGCGTTGTCAGGCCCGGCCACGATGCCGGCGCGGGCGATTTCCTCAATGCGGTCGCAGTACTGCGGAATGAGCCGGGGGTCGACGAGCTCGGCCACGGTCTTCGAGACACGCCCGGAAAAGTAGGCGCGCACCGCCGCCGCCTGCTGCACGAGCAGGTCGCCCAGCCCGTCGATTTCCTCGAGACCGTTCGCCCTCGCGGCGGTTTGCGCGACCGCCAGGCCCTCCAGCGGTCCCAGCAACGCCAACCGCGCCTGCTCGTTGGTGATGATATTGATGCGCGCGTATTCGCGGTTGAGGCCCGCGCGGACATGATCGAGATTGTACCGGCCGATGGCGTTCAGCACCTTGCCCTGTTCGCGGGCGGCCGCCAGCGCCGCGGCGTCGCCGCCGTTCTGCGCCTTGTTCTTGCCCGTGATCGCCAGCCACACGTCGACGTGCAGCAGCGCGACGAACAGCACCGCCAGGATGGCGAACGCGAGATACAGGATCACCTGCCCGCTCTTTGCCCCGCGCCCGTCCATGTCACCGGCCCTCGTCGTTCAGATACAGCGAAGCGTGGTTCTCGATCGCGAACCGCGCGTTGAGGTCAACGGATCCGTGCGACCCCTCGTTCTCGACCTGCAGTCCGCCGTCGTAGATGCGCTCGAAATCGTTGCGCCGCGGATGCGCGTAGGCCACGGACGCGCGCACCAGCACGTCATCGCTGCCGACGTCGACGCCGATCTGGGGCCACAGCTCGTAGTCGAGAATGGCCTTGGCGTACGGCTCGCTTTCCGCCGCCAGATACGCCGGCATGCGCGCCAATTCGGCGTCCACGCCGAACGGTTCGTCGTCCTCGAACGGCGTCAGGCACTTTCCGGCGACGGGAATCGCGGCCACGCGGGCCGTCTTCAGCACCATGTAGCTGTTGAAGCCGACCGCACGCGCCCGGGCGGCGCGCGCGGCGGCATGATCGAGGACGATTCTGGCCGTGAACAGATGCCCGAAATCGATCAGGCAGAAAAACACGACCGTGAGGACGAACACCACGATGATCGCCTCGACCATCGCTTGTCCGCGCCTCTTCACTCGCCGAGCTGCTTGATGGACTTGGGATCTTCGGGATCTTCGATCGAATCGACGGCGGCCTGAGCCTTCGAACCCTCGGAATCCGAAATCGCTTCGGCGGCGCCGGCGACCTTCTTGCCCGTGGCCTTGCCGAAGTACGTGAACACCGCGATCAGCGAAATCGCGATGAGCGCGACGATGATGATGTACTCGA
>DCIH01000022.1:12358-24512 GCA_002317575.1 Verrucomicrobia bacterium UBA1731
TCGACCATCGTCTGACCTTTTTTGCTCTTCTTCATCATTTTATCGCTCCCTTCGATTGTTCAGGGGTAATCGCCCGAAACGAGCGCGTTCGTCCGTTCCGACGATTCCGTGACCGCCTTCAGATAATGCGTGAGCGCCGTGACGACGACGAGCAACGACGTGAACACGAGCACGTATTCAAGCATCGCCTGCCCTTTTTTCGCACCGAAACCACGCATTTGGCGCGGATTATAGCACGTTCGCCGAGCCCTTGTAAAGTCGCCGCACGGGCGCATTTTTCCCTTTCGTTTCCGATGCCTCCGTGGTATAATGCCCAAACATTTTCCAAGGCATGTTCTGGCAGATCAAAAACGCCGAACTGGCGCTGGACCGCGTGCTCGTGATGGGCGTCGTGAATGTCACGCCGGATTCGTTCTCTGACGGGGGCAAGTACTACGCCCCCGCCGAAGCTTTTGCTCGCGCGCGCAATTGCGTGCGCGAGGGCGCGGACGTCGTCGACTTGGGCGGCGAATCCACGAGGCCCGGCGCGACGCCCCTTCCGTGGCAAGACGAATGGGCCCGTCTCGAACCCGTGTTCGAGCTCATGCGGCGCGACGGCTTCGCGGCGCCCGTGTCGGTCGACACCTACCATCCCGAAACGGCGGCCCGCGCCGTCGAGGCGGGCGCCGCGGTCGTCAACTGCGTGTACGCCGAAGCCATTCCCGCGATGGCGGCGCTGGCGCGGGAGACGGGCTGCGGCCTGATCGTGCCCTTCCGCGGCGGCGACTGGCCGGCGGATTGTCCGCGCGGCCAGACGCTCGTCGACCCCGAAATCGGCTTCGGGACCACGCGCGAAGAGGATCTCGCGCTGCTGGCGCGCATTCCCGAATTCGCGCGGGTCGCGCCGACGTGCCTGGGCGTCTCGCGCAAGCGGATCGTCAAGAAGCTCACCGGCGAACGCGTGGGCGGCAAGAACCTGGGCGGCAGCGTGGGCATGGCGCTCTGGTGCGCCGCCAAGGGCGCCGCCGTGCTGCGCGTGCACGACGTGGCGGAAACGGTGCAGGCGCTCGCCACGTGGTCGGCGCTCGAAAAGGGAGGTGCGGCATGACGTTTCATGTGTCGGTGGCGGACGTCGCGCAGATCGCGATTCTGTACCTCGTGTTCTACGCGGTGCTCAAGGCGGCGCGCGGTTCGCGCTTCGGTCAGGCGCTGATGGGCGGCGCGCTGCTGTTCGGCGTGCTCATCGCCTTCACGTACCTGTTCCAGTTCGATGTGCTCGCGCGCATGCTGTACTGGATGCTGAGCTACCTGGCGATTTCCTCGGTGGTCATCTTCCAGCCGGAGATCCGGCGCGCGCTCACGGCGCTCGGCGCGCTGCTGTTTTCGGACAAGGCGCACGCCTTCGACCCCAACCGCATCACGCCCGAGCGCATGGCGGAAGTCCTCTTCGAGCTCGCGGCCCGGAAGATGGGCGCGCTCGTCGCGTTCGAGCGCGGCATTTCGCTCAAGGGCTACGAAACGAGCGGCGTGGAGCTCGACGCGCTCGTATCCGCGCCGCTGATGGTCTCCGTGTTCACCGAGCCGCTTCCGCTGCACGACGGCGGCATGGTGATCCGCCGCGGCCGCATCGCCTCGGCGCACTGCGTGTTTCCCGTGTCGCACAAGACGGAGCTGTCCGTCTCCGGCATGCGACACCGCGCGGCCGTGGGGCTCTCGGAGGAGACGGACGCGATCGTCGCCGTCGTTTCGGAGGAGACGGGCCGCATCTCGATCGCCCACAACGGCCGCATCGTCCGTTTCGCCGAAGACGGTCCCGCCACGCGGTCGGCCGTGCTGCGCTGGATGCACAAGGCGATGCCCGCCCGGAAGACGGCGTCCGAGGACATCGTCCTCTGGTTCCAGAACCGCCTGCGCAAACTGCGCACGAAGAAGGAGGCCGCGGCATGAAGACATTCCTCGCCGTGTTCACCCGCGACTGGGCCCTGAAGCTGCTGGCGCTCGCGCTGGCCGTCATCGTGTACTACACCATGCGCGGGAAGACGGACGATTCAGCCCTCTTCCTCCGGCGGTCCGATTTCGCCGCCGAAGTCCCCGCACCCGTCAAACCGCCGCCGGCGCCCACGCTCACGCCCGATGTACCAGAAGGCATGTTCAATGTCAAATAACGAAAACCTCAACGCACCCGCCTCGCCGGCGGACGACGCGAAGAACCGGCTGAAGCTGCTGGGATTCTTCCTGTTCCCGCTGGCGCTCTTCCCCTTCCTCGCGCTGGCGTCCTACCGCTGGGAATCGGTCGCATCGCTCAAGTTTCCGGCCGAGCCCACGCGCAATCTGATCGGCGTGGCGGGCGACTGCTTCGCCTACGGCGGCTACCGCCTGATCGGTCTCGCCATCTGGTTCGTGCCGCCGCTGTGCGTTTTGCTGGGCATGCTTTTCGTGCTGGGCAAGACGCCGCGCTTCGGCCGCCGATTCGCGGCGTTCCTGCTGTTCATGTTCGCCGTCACCTGCCTGCTGCAACTTCTGGGCGGGCTCCCCGTCGTGGCCGCGGCGCTCGACGACCTCAACATCGCCCCGAACGCCGGCGGCGCCGTGGGCTACCTGGTCATGGACTGCGCCGTCGCCAAGCTGCTCTCGCCGTTCGGGGCGTCCATCCTCACGGCCCTGCTCGCGGCCTTCGCGCTGCTGATGATGGTGGGCGTGCGCACGCTGCTGGTCGCCGTCGGGAACTTCCTCGGCGGCGGCAAGCCGCTCTCGCCCGAAGAGGCGGCCGAACGCGAGCGCGTCGCCCGCGAGAAGGAAGATCAGATCCGCGCCGCGCAGCTCGCCCGCGAAGAGGCCAAGAAAGCCCGCCTCGCCGAGAAGCAGCGCATCGCCGCCGAAAAGGCCGCCGCCAAAGCGGCGCGCCGCGCCGAACGCGACGAAGACGTGATGGGCGGCGATCTCTTCGCGACCGAACCCGCCGCCGTGCCGCGTCCCGCGCCCCGTCCGAACCCGTTCGCGCCGGCGGCCGACGCGCCCGTCGCCGCGAAACCGTCCCGCGCGTCCGCACCCAAGGCGGCGCCCGCGCCCAAGCCGGCGCCCGCACCGGCCGACCAGGCCGACCCCGCCGCCAATGCGCCCTACGAGCTGCCGCCGCTCTCCCTGCTCGACCCGCCCGCGCAATCGCAGGCGGAGCACGGCGACGTCGACGGCGTGGCGACGGCTTTGGTCGCCACGCTGGCGCGCTTCGGCGTGGAGACGGAACTCGTCGGCATGGTGACGGGGCCCGTCGTGACGCAATACAAGCTCCTGCCCGCGCCGAACGTCAAGGTGGAACGCATTCCCGCGTACTCGGGCAACCTGCAGATGACGCTCAAGGCGAAATCCCTGCGCATCCAGGCGCCGATTCCCGGCGAGGACTGCGTGGGCATCGAAGTGCCGAATCCCACGCCGGGCGGCGTCGCGTTCGGCGACCTCGCCCGAAGCGCATCCTGGCAGAAGGCCGTCCAGAAATACTACGTGCCTCTGCTGCTCGGCAAGGACGCGGCCGGCAACGACCTGCTGGCGGACCTCTCCACGATGCCGCACATGCTCATCGCCGGTGCGACGGGCCAGGGTAAGTCCGTGTGCCTCAACTCGATCATCAACGGCTTTCTGATGTCCCGCACGCCCGAGCAGCTCAAGCTCATCATGGTGGACCCCAAGCGCGTCGAATTCACGAGCTACGGTTCGCTCCCGCACCTGCTCGTGCCGATCGTGAACGACACGAACAAGGTCGTGTTCGCGCTCAAGTGGGCCGTTGTCGAAATGGACAAGCGCCTCAAGATGTTCAGCCGCTGCAAATGCCGCAACATCGTGGATTTCAACACGCGCAAGACCGTCGCCCAGCCGGACCTCTTCGGCGGCGAGGAGACCGTGACCGACCCCGACACGCCGAAGACGATCCCCTACATCGTCATCATCATCGACGAAGTCGCGGACATCATGCAGACGAACCGCAAGGAGGTCGAGCCCGTCATCGCGCGCCTCACCGCCCTCGCCCGCGCCACCGGCATCCACCTCATCCTCGCGACCCAGCGCCCCGACGCGAAGATCATCACGGGCGTCATCAAGTCGAACATCCCCGGGCGCATCGCGTTCAAGACCTCGTCGTCCATCGACGCGCGCACGATTCTCGACGAAACGGGTTCCGAGAACCTCATCGGCCGCGGCGACATGCTGTTCAAGACGAAGGAAGGCGCGCTCATCCGCGCGCAGGGCTCGTACATCTCGGATCCGGAAATCGGCCGCATCACGACGTTCATCTCCGACCACGCGTCCGTGCAGTTCGACGAGGCCTTCGCCGCGAAACTCGCCAAGATCAAGGAGTCCGACGCCGCCGACGCACTCGAGGAGAACGGCGACGGCGACGGCGGCGCGGAACCCGCCGGCGGCGCGCGGCCCCAGGGCGGTTCCGGCGACGACGAACAGGAAAAGAAATTCCGCGACGCGCTCGAAGTCGTGCGCGTCCACCGCCGCGCCTCGACGTCCTTCCTCCAGCGCAAGATGGGCATCGGCTACAACCACGCCTCGCGTCTCATCGAACTGATGGAGGAGCGCGGCATCGTCGGTCCCGCCCACGGCGCCGGCCCGCGCGAGATCCTCGTGGATCTCGACGCCTATCTCGACGGCGGCGCGGGCGACGCCCCGGACGGCGCGGCGTCCGCCGCCGACGGAGACACGCTTTTCACTGAAACAGAAACGGAGAACGACCATGTCACTGGGATCGACGCTGAAATCGGCGCGTGAAGCCAAAGGCCTCACCGCATCGCAAATCGCGGCAAAAACCCACATTCTCGTGCAGACCGTCGAAGGCCTGGAGACCGGGGACTATTCCAGCATTCCCGCGCCGTTTTACGGACGTGGCTTCGTAAAGCTCTACGCCGAATGCGTGGGGCTAGATCCCAAACCGCTGCAGGCGGAATTCATGGAAATCCTGAACGGGCGCCAGCCGACCGACACGCCGCCGCCGCAACCGCCCCCGCCGCCGCCCGGAGCCGTCCCGCCCAAAGCCGTCCCGCCGCCGCCCGCCCCCGCCCGGACCGAACCCGAGCCCGCCGTCGGGCCCGAGCCCGCCGTCGAAGCGGAACCGCCGCCCGCGCTGCGCGGACTGGCGCTCTTTGATCCGGCCGCACGGCCGCCCGAAGAACCGGCCCCCGCCGCGCCCGTGCCGCCCCGCGCGGCGCCGTCCCGCGCCAGCGACCTCTTCTCCTCGTCCTACGACACGCCGGAGTCCGCCGAACCCGCGCCGCTGGAACGCTTCCACGATGCGCTTTCCGCCGTTTCGCACGGCGTACTCTCCACGGCCCAGCGGCTGCCGCGCAACACGGGCCGCCTCGCGGTCGTCGCCGTCGCCGCGGGACTGATCGTCGCCGCCACGGTCTGGGGCGTGACGCTTCTCCACCGGGCGACATCCGGCGTCCGGACGGAAACCCCCGCAGCCGAAAAACAACCCGCGGAACAGACGAAGCCCGCGGCGCAGCCGAAACCCGCAACCGTGAAACAGCCTGCGGCGCAGGCAAAGCCCGCGGCGCAGCCGAAACCCGCAGCGCCCGCCAAACCCGGAAAACTGCACGCCACCGGCGCCAAGGTGCCGGCCCTGTACGTCGACTGACGCGATGGAATGCGAAATCTGCCATAAGGCCGAAGCGGCCACCGTGCTCGTCCGCAAGAACGCGGCGGGCGAGGACGAAGAACTGTTCGTCTGCAAGGCCTGCAAGGCGGCCGCCCGCCGCGCGAAAGCGGAAAAGGCGCCGCCGGCGGACGGCGACGAACCGCGTTTCGCCGCAGAAGTGTTCGGTCCCGGCGGCGAAGAACCGCCCGCGTTCGTGAAGGACCTCGTGGACGCCACGATCGGCTTCATGAAGGGCGTGGCGCAGTCCGAGCGAAAAAGCGCGCGCAAGTGCCCGGTGTGCGGCCGCACCTGGGAAGAGGTTTCCGCCGACGAAATGATCGGCTGCCCCAATTGCTGGAAGGTCTTCGCCAAAGACCTCCGCGCACGCTACCTCGCCCAGCAATACGGCCCGAAGCACGCGGGGAAGATACCCGACGCGTCGGAATCGCCCGCCGGCGAATCGCGCGAATGGCTCGAACAGGAACTCAAGAAAGCCGTCGCCGCCGAAGATTTCCGGAAAGCCGCCGAACTGCGGCGCAAGCTGGACGAGCTGGAGGGCCGCGCATGAAACGCCGCAGTCGCGCGCCCGAAGGCGAGTATCCGAACCTGAGCGCGGCCGACGTCGTTTCCGACGGCGTCGTGCGCTACTACCGCCAGCGCACGGACCTGCCGTTCAGGGCGGACAACACCCTGTGCGTCGAGGTCCGCTGGAACGACCCGCAGTCCCTGCCGGCCGCCTTCAGGACCGCGTCCGAAAAGGAAGCCGAAGTCGCCCGCCGCCACCCCTTCGCGTGGAATCCCGAATTCGGCTACGTCACCTGCCGGCCCCGCGTGCTGGGCACCGGCCTGCTGATCGGCGGACTCTTCCATCTGGAAGGACTCCACCTCATCGGCGATCTGCCGCCCGCCCTCGCGGGACTGGAGGCCGTGCGCCTGTCGATCCGCGAATTCAGCGGCGACGGCCTCAAGAACGCGGCGCACCTCTACCGCGTATGCAACGCGGCCATGCTCGGCGTCTCGGAACAGGAACTCTTCGACCGCGTCGTGAAGGCGTTCGCCGCGCTGGTGCGGCAGGAGCTGAACGCGCGCATCCGCCTCGTGGAGGAGATGCCGCGCGTGTTCGAAGACGCCGTCTGCCGGTCCCTCGCCATCCTGCGCGAGTGCAAGCTGCTTTCCGAATGGGAATTCCTGGACATCCTCTCCCCCGTGCGGCTCGCCGCCGAGATGGGCTTCCTCGCGGGCCTCACGCGCGACGAGGCGAACGCGTTCACCGTCGAACGCCTCGACCTGCCCGACGCGCCGCGGCCCAAGACATTTGAAGAAGAACAGGAACGCGACCGACGCGACGCCGCCTTTGCGGACCGCGTGAACCGCCGCTTCCGCGACGTGCGCCTCAATCCGCGCGCCAAAGGGATATTCAAATCATGAACGAATGTTTCACACCCGCCGTCCAGAAAGCGCTGGACGATTCCGAAGCGGCGGCCCGCCGCCTCAACCACGCCTACGTGGGCACCGAACACCTGCTCTCGAGCATCCTCGCCCAGGAGGACTGCGAAGCGTGCAAACGCCTGGAGGCGCTGGGCGTCGACCCCGCCGACGTCAAGATGAAGCTGGACGACATGCTCGGCCGCGGCGAACCGACGCGCGTTCCGGGTCCGCTGCCCGTGACGGCGCGCGCCAGGAAAGTGCTCGAATTCGCGAAACTCGAGGCGAAGCGCGCCGGCGCGGACCGCGTGGACACCGACCACGTCGTTCTCGCCATGCTCCGCGAAGGCGAATCCGTCGGCGCGCAGATACTGTTCGGCCACGACGTCACGCCGGAGGCGTTCGCCAAAGCCGGCACGCGCGACGCCGCGGAACGCGCGGAAGCGCCCGCCGCGGACGCCGCCGAAGAGCCGCCGCCCGCCGAGGAGACCGCCGGCGAGACGCCGCCCGAAAAAGGCAAGAAGAAACTGAAGACGCCCGCCCTCAACCTGTTCGGCCGCGACCTCACGGCCCTCGCCCGCAAAGGCGACCTGGATCCCGTCATCGGGCGCCACGCCGAAATCGAACGCGTGGTGCAGGTGCTCGCGCGCCGCACGAAGAACAACGCCGTGCTGATCGGCGAAGCCGGCGTGGGCAAGACGGCCGTCGTGGAAGGCCTCGCGCAGGCGATCGCCGCCGGCGAAGCGCCCGAGCGCATGCACGACAAACGCGTCATCTCCCTGGACATGGCGCGCGTCGTCGCCGGCACGCAGTACCGCGGGCAGTTCGAGGAACGCCTCAAGCAGATCATCGAGGAGACGAAGAACGCCAAGAACGTGATCCTGTTCCTGGACGAGCTGCACACGCTCGTGGGCGCCGGCGGCTCCGAAGGCGCCATGGACGCCGCCAACATCCTGAAACCCGCGCTCGCGCGCGGCGAACTCCAGGTCGTGGGCGCCACCACGATGAAGGAATACCGCAAGTCCATCGAGAAGGACGCCGCGCTCGAACGCCGTTTCCAGTCGATTCTCGTGAACGAACCGAGCGTCGAGGATTCCGTGGAGATCCTCAGGGGCATCGCGCCGCGCTACGAGAAGCACCACAACGTCGCGTTCGAGCCGGACGCCCTGCGCGCCGCCGTGACGCTCACCGCGCGCTACCTGCCCGCGCGGCTCCTGCCGGACAAGGCCATCGACGCCATCGACGAAACGGGCTCCCGCTGCCGCATGAAGAACGCGGTGCGTCCGCCGGACGTGAAGGAGGACGAGGCGGCCCTCGCCGAAATCAACCTCAAGAAGAAGGACGCGATCGCGCGCGAGAACTACGACGATGCCGCCAGATTCCGCGACGAGGAACGCGCCGCCAAAGAAGCGTTGCGCGTGAAACTCGAGACCTGGCGCGCCGAACACGCCGAAAAGCTCGTGACGGTCACGGCGGACGACGTGGCCGCCACCGTCTCGTCGCTGAGCGGCGTCCCCGTCGAACGCATGTCGCTCGCCTCGGCGGAACAGCTCCTGGGCATCGAAAAACAGCTCAACGGCGTGGTCGTCGGCCAGGAAGACGCCATATCCACCATCGCCCGCGCGCTGCGCCGCAGCCGCGCGAACCTCGGCGACCCCAAGCGTCCCATCGGCTCGTTCCTGTTCCTGGGCCCCACGGGCGTCGGCAAGACCCTGCTCGCCAAGATGCTCGCGGAGAAGATCTACGGCGACGCCAAGGCCCTCATCGCCCTGGACATGTCGGAATTCTCCGAGAAGTTCACCGCCTCGCGCCTCGTCGGTTCGCCGCCCGGCTACGTCGGCCACGACGAAGGCGGCCAGCTCACCGAACGCGTCCGCCGCCGGCCGTACTCCGTGGTCCTCTTCGACGAATTCGAAAAGGCCGATCCCGAAGTGATGAACATGCTCCTCCAGATTTTGGACGAAGGCAAGCTCACCGACGGACAGGGCCGCGTGGTCGACTTCCGCAACGTGATCGTGATCGCCACCGCGAACCTCGGCTTCGATTTCGCCCGCGGCGGCAAGGCGTTCGGCTTCTCGCAGGACGCCGCCGAAGATTCCTACGAGACGCTCCGCGACAAGATGCTCGCGGACGCCAAGAAGACGTTCCGCCCCGAGCTTCTGAACCGATTCGACGACGTGGTCGTGTTCCGCAAGCTCGACAAGGCCAAGGTCGAGTCGATCCTCTCGCTCGAACTCGCCTTCCTCAAGGACCGCCTCGCCGAAAAGGAAATGACGCTCGCGCTGGACAAAAAGGCGACCGCGTTCCTGGTGGAGAAAGGCGCGGACGACGCCATGGGCGCCCGTCCCCTCCGCCGCGCCGTCCAGCGCTGGGTCGAGGATCCGCTTGCCGAAATGATCCTCGAAGGCAAACTCCACGCCGGCAAGATCCGCGTCACCTGCGACAAGGACGCGCTACTCTTCAAGCAGAACTGACATGGGCGCGCAAATCCATCTTTTCGTGGGCGAGGACGACTGGTCCCTCGACAACGCCGCCAGGAAGGCGATCGACCGCGCGCTGGCCGACGTCGCGCCCGAAAACCGCGTCTCGGCGGTCGAGATCATCGACGGCGACCAGCCGAACGCCGGTCTGCAGCTCGATTCGATCCGGGCCTGCGAGGATTCGGTCACCACGCCGCCCTTCCTCGATCCCGTGAAGGTCACCTGGTGGAAGAACGTATCCTTCTTCCCGGGCGGCGGCGGGAAAACCGCCGAAGACGTGAAAAAGGCGCTGGAAGGATTTTTGGAACGGCTCTCCCAAGCCCCGTTACCCGAAAACCAGTTTTTCCTCGTGACGGCGCCCGCTTTGCTCAAGACGAGCATCTGCGCCAAGTTGTTCAAGAGCATGGCGGAAGTCGTCGAGTTCGCCACGGAAAAACGCGCGGCCGACAAATTGGCCGCCGCTTTGGCGCGACTTCCCGAACTGGCCGCCGCCGAAGGGCTCGCCTTCGCACCGGACGCCGCCCAGGCGTTCATCGCGCGCGCGGGCGCGGACACGCGCACCATCGTGACGGAACTCGCGAAGATGCGCGCGTACCTCGGACCGGACGCCAAACAAGCGACCGCCGACGACGTCAAACAGATCACGTCGATGGGTCCGGGCGAAACGGAACCGTGGGACGTCACGAACGCCGTGGGTGACCGAAACCTCGCCATGGCCCGCGAGTCGCTCCAGAAGTTCGCCGTCAAACCGGGATGGGGCGTGTTCATGGCCACCATCCTCGAAAAACTCTTCCGCGAACTGGTCGTGTACCGCGACGCGCTGGACCGCGGCTGGCTCACGTCCTACGGCTGGAAGAAAGGCCTCCCCGCCGAGGCCGTCCGCGCGCTGGACGACGCCGGCGTCGGGCCGGGTGTTTCCAAAACCAACTGGGCCTGCACGCGCGGCGCGCGCCAGGCCGCGAAATGGACGCTGCGCGAACTGCGCGTCGCCCGCGCGCGCATGTGCGCGGCCCGCGAAAAGGTCGTCTCCGGATCCGAAGACGGCATCGTTGAAACGGAACTGCTTAGAATCATGATGAAAGGCAAATGAGAACCATGGAACAGAAGGACACGTTCTTCCGCAAACTGGACTGGATGGCGTTTTGGGCCGCGACGGCCGCGGCGTTTCTCGTCTATTTCTTCACGCTGGGCCCCTCCGTCGGCCTGGAGGACTCCGGCGAACTGGCGACCGCCGCGAACCACCTCGGCGTGCCGCATCCCCCGGGGTATCCCTTCTGGAGCATGTGCGGCTGGATGTTCTGCCGCGTGTTCTCCTGGGTGACGTTCATGGGCCATCCCACGCCCGCCTGGGCGATGTCGCTCTTCTCGGCCGTGGCCGGCGCGTTCGCGGCCGGCTGCACCGCCATGCTCGTGTGCCGCTCCGCGTCCGACATGCTCGGCGAAAGGAGCGACGACAGGCTGTGCTTCGCCGGCGGCGTCGGTTCCGCGCTCGTGTTCGCGTTCTCGCCCGTCGAATGGTCGCAGTCGACCATCGTGGAGATCTATTCGCTCAACGCCCTCTTCCTCATGTGGGTGTTCCTCCTGTGCTACCGCTGGATGCGCAAGCCGTCGGACAAGATCCTGTGGCTCACCGCGTTCGTGTTCGGTCTCGGCCTCACGAACTACCAGGTGCTCCTCCTCGCGGCCGTGCCGCTCGCGGTGGTGATCGCCGTGAACGACCTGAAGATGTTCCGCGACGCCTGCCTCATCCTCATTCCCGTGGGCCTCACCTACGTGATGCTCTCCATCGGCTGCATGCTCCGCGCCAACCAGTACATGAGCTCCGACGTGATCAACAAGTTCGCGCCGGTGCTGGAGACGAAGTCCTGCCCGTCTTCCGCCGTGCTCGCACTGGGCTGCCTGCTGCTCGTCGCGGCGCCGTTCGTGGGCGTGCTGCTCCGCCGCCGCGGCCGCGAGCATCTGAAACCCGCCGTGTTCACGGGCCTCGCCGGCGCCGGGCTGCTCTTCCTCGCCGCCACCGTCTTCGCGGGTCCCGAGACCTGGACGGCGTCGGCCGCCGAACAGCTCGTCGCGCCGCTTCTGGAACCGTCCCGCTACGCGATGCTCGGCGCGTTCGTCGCCGCCGCGTTCGCCCTTTCGCTCGGCGCCGTGTTCGCGCCGAAGGACGAGCCGATCACCTCCTCCAGGGTCTGGGGCTGGCTCGCCGGCGCGGGCGCCTGCGCGTTCGTGGCGATCTCCATCGCGGCCAGCATCTCCGCCGCCGGCAACGCCGGCTACATGGGCGCGCCCTACTCCTGGACCAAGGCGAACCTCGTGCTCGTCGCGGGTCTCGTCGCGCTTTTCGCGCTCGCGTGGTTCACGCCCCGCGGGATCGCCTACGCCCTGCCCGTGGCGGCCGCGGAGATCGTCTCGTTCGTGCTGCTCGAGAAAGGCGCGATGAACGGCCTCACCCACCCGTGCAGCTGGTGGTTCGTCTGGCCGATCGTGTTCAACTTCCTCGTCCTCGGCTGGGCGTTCGTGGCGCTGCCGACCGGCAGGTCCATCGCCACCGCGGCCTTCCTCGCCGAACTCGGCGTCTCCTTCTACGCCTACATGCCGATCGTCTCCGACCTGCGCAACCCGCCGATGAACTGGGGCT
>DCIH01000022.1:24537-24841 GCA_002317575.1 Verrucomicrobia bacterium UBA1731
CACGTGGGAGGGCTTCAAGCACGCCCTCACCCGCGGCCAGTACGAGCAGATCAAGATGGGCGACGTCCTCTCGATGCACTTCCTCAAGGAACTCGGCTTCTACGTGAAGGACCTCCGCACGCAGTTCACGCTCGTGCTGATGGCCGTCGCCGTCGCCGCCTTCCCGCTCGGACACCTGTTCGTGAAGAAGGAGAACCGCAAGACGTGGTACGCCTGGCTCGCCGCCATCGGCAGCTGCTTCCTCGTGATGTCCTTCTTCCTCATCGCCCTCGCGAACACCAAGGGCGACGTGCAGGACGGCTTC
>DCIH01000022.1:24855-25105 GCA_002317575.1 Verrucomicrobia bacterium UBA1731
AAGGTGAAGTTCATCTCCTCCCACGGCATGTTCACGCTGTGGATCGGCTACGGCCTCGTCTTCGGCGCCGTCTTCGCGCAAATGCTCTATGCGCGATTCGTGAACAAGGTTCTTCCCAAATGGGTCGCGCCCGTTCTCGCGGCGCTCATGCTCGCGACCGCCGGCATCCCGATCTACGAGAACTACACGAACGACCGACTCGTGTTCGAACTCGGTTCCGCCGAACAGAACGGACACACCTTCGGCTGGC
>DCIH01000049.1:0-701 GCA_002317575.1 Verrucomicrobia bacterium UBA1731
TCTTGATCGCCTCTATCGGCAACCATTGCAATGCGCTGATCTCCGAGCGCACGTCCGTTGCAAGGTCAATCATCGTTCGTTTCTCCTTTCACTTGATCCACTCGACGTTCTCGTTCGGATCCTTCGGTTCCTTGCGCATCCGCTCCAGAAAGGAACGGACAACGCAGACGGCCTCCATCACGTGAGCGGGCGCTGTAGCCCGCCGGAAGACGGCCTGCGTTCTCTCCTGCAGAAGTTTGTCATTTGAGCCAGTCATGTTTATCGCCTCACATAGTACCGTAAATACCTTTTGCACAGGTGTAGTATCTCCACCGTAGTTATTAGCCACGACCCGGCAATGTTGAGCAGACATTTCGCAAAATGTTATCGTCAACGATTCGTAATAACCGACCTTTTTATTTGAAAGCGAAGAGTGGCAGGGGAGACATTGATTTGGAATAAGTCCACGCAACTGCCAGCCCGAAAATGGCTGCCGAAGCGGCGCACAAGTGTGCAAGGCCCAATAAAATAAGGGTTCTCTGCTCTATCTCCATTCAGAGCAGAGAATCAGAGAATCTGCGAGAGAGAGGGCGATATCTCGCCACGGCTCTCTCCGAGTAGAGAAACGGAGAGAACGGAGAGCCGCGCTAACTATACGAAAAAAGCCCAAACAATTGGGCTAATTCCGTATATGAAAAAGAGCCGGATAACCGGCTCTCTCT
>DCIH01000049.1:713-6817 GCA_002317575.1 Verrucomicrobia bacterium UBA1731
AGGGTGAGGGATTCGAACCCCCGGTCCCTTGCGGGACAACGGTTTTCAAGACCGCCGCGATCGACCGCTCCGCCAACCCTCCAGACATCGCGCCTTCCGGCGCCGACGAAATGCCCGCCTACAAACGGTAGGCCTGCATGAAATTGCCAAACTTGCGTTGCCGCTCGGCAAGCGCGTCGTTCCCGTTCGAAGCCTCGGGCGCTTCTTCGATTTGCGAGGCCCGCACCTCGGCGGTGGCCGCGTCGAAATCGTAGGCCGCTTCGTCATCCTCCAGCGGTGGCAGCCCGCGACGCCGCAACTCTTCGTTGACGGCGAGCTTCTGCTCTTTCGAGAAGCGCATGTTCAGCACCTGCTCGCGCGTAAGGCCCTGCTGCTCGAGAAACCGGTCCGTCTCCACGATGCGGAGATTGGCCTGCTCGACAAGCGCCCGCGAATCCGCGATGTTCTTGCGGATCTTCGCGAGATATTCGTTTATCTCGCGCTTCTTCGCCGCCTTCGCCTCTTCTTCTTGTTCTGTCGTCATGCAAAAACCTGCGCTGTCCAAGTGACGCGACGAAGCAGATATTACCACGTTCGCGCGCCGCCCGCAAGAACATCACAGCGACGCGGCGAGGTCGTCGAGCCAGCCGCCTTCGAGCGTCTCGACGGCGCCGGCGTCCACCGCCTGCGCAATCGCGGGATTGATCGGAATGCGCGCAACATGTTCGATGCCGTACTTTTTCGCGAGTTCCTCAACGCGCGACGCGCCAAAAATCTCAAGCTTCTTGCCGCAGTCGGGACAGGTGAAGTAGCTCATGTTCTCGACGAGACCGACGATTTTCTTCTTCATCATCTCGCACATGCGCACGGACTTCTCGACGATCATCCCCACGAGTTCCTGCGGCGACGCCACCACCACCACGCCGTCCACCGGCAAAGACTGAAAAACCGTCAGCGGCACGTCGCCCGTTCCCGGCGGCATGTCCACGAAGATGACGTCCTTTTCGCCCCAAAAGACGTCCGTCCAGAACTGACCCACGCAGCCCGCGATCACCGGACCGCGCCACACCACGGGATCGGCCGGATTCTCCACGAGCAGGTTGAGCGACATCACGTCGATGCCCGAGGTCGTCCTCTTCGGAATGATGCCGTTCTCGTCCTGACAGCATCCGCCGACCAGACCGAACGCCTTCGGGATGGACGGGCCCGTGACGTCCGCGTCGAGAACGCCGACCTTGAGCCCGCGTTTCGCCGCCGCCACCGCGAGAAGCGTCGTCACCAGCGACTTCCCGACGCCGCCCTTGCCGCTCGCCACGGCGATCACCTTGCCCACCTTCGAACGGGCGTTCAGCTTCAACGAGAAATCGTGCGGCTTCCCCTTCTCGCCGCAGTTCTCGGAACAGTTGCTGCAATCGTGCGAACAGGCCATCTCCGTCTCCCCCCAGATCACTTCTTCGTCGTCTTGAACTCGCTCACATCCTTGCGCGAACGGGCCTTCAGGAACATCCTCAGCGGCGCGCCTTCGAGGCCGAACCGCGCGCGGATCGCCTTTTCAAGATACGTCTTGTACGCCGGCACCACCAGCCCGGGATCGTTCACGAACAGGCGGATCGTAACGGGGTTCGTCCCCACCTGGAGACCGTAGTAGATCTTCAGCCGCTTGCCGTTGCGCATCGGCGCGAGCGTCTTCTTCGCGGCGACTTCGATCGTGCGGTTCAGTACGCCCGTCGGCAGCGTCGTCTGCGCGGAACCCGCCGCAAGGTCGATCGCCTCCACCGTGCGGCGCACATTGTAGCCCGACTTCGCGCTGCAGTACACGATCGGCGCGTACGACAGGAACGGCATCGACTTGCGGATCACCTCCGTCGCGTCCGACTCCTTCATACCCTTCTCGGTCGCCAGGTCCCACTTGTTCATCAGGAGCACGCAGGACTTCTGCGCGTCGATGATCTTGCCGGCGATGCGCATGTCCTGCTTCACGGGACCGAGCTCGGACTCCATCACCAGCACCACCACGTCGGCCTCTTCGATCGCCTTCTCGGTGCGGAAGAGCGAGAAGTTGTCCACGCTCGTCTTCGACATCTGCGTGTGGCTCTTCAGGCCCGCCGTGTCCACCAGCACGTAGTGCCGGGCCGTCGGTCCCTCGCCGATCGTGAACGGCACGTCCACGGCGTCGCGCGTGGTGCCCGGAATGTCGGAGACGATCACGCGCTCGGCGTTCAGCAGCCGGTTGACGTACGAGCTCTTGCCCGCGTTCGGACGGCCCACGATCACCACGCGCAGCGGCTTCTTCGCGGTCTCTTCGACCTGCTCGGGGAGCTTGGCCGTCGCGAAATCGACGAGCGCCTGAACCCCGCGGCCGTGCTCCGCCGAAACGGGAAACACCGGCATGCCGAAACGGACGAACTCGTCCGCCTTCTCGTCGTCTTCGGGGCGGTCGCACTTGTTCGCGGCGATCACGCACGGACAGCCCGATTCGCGCACGCGCTTGAGCACCTCTTCGTCCAACGGCGTCACGCCGGCGCGTACGTCCAGCACCACCACGCACAAATCGGAATCGGACACCGCAAGCGCGGCCTGGCCGCGCGTCTCCTCGGCGAACGGATCCTCGGAACCCGGCGTCTTGTCGAACGCGATGCCGCCCGTGTCCACCAGGAAGAACCGCTTGCCGCCCGCGGTCACTTCGCGGGCCACGCGGTCGCGCGTGACGCCCGGCTGGTCGAACACGATCGCGATGCGCTGGCGCGCGATGCGATTGAACAACGCGCTCTTGCCGACATTCGGCCGGCCCACAATCGAAATGGTCGCCATGCTGTTTCCTTCGTGTCAGAACACCCGCTGCTTGCGGAGATACCACAAAACGCCGCCGACGGCCATGAGCACCACGCCGCAGATCGCAGACAGCATCCAGAACACCCACTCGCCACCCTGCTGCGGATCGTCGACGAACGGCAGATTGACATTCATGCCGAAGGCCGACGTGATCACCGTGGGCACGGCCAGGAGCACCGTCGCCACCGCGAGCCACTTCATCACGCGGCTCAGGTTGTTGTTGATGAGCGACGCGAACGTGTCCATCGTGCCGTTCAGGATGTTGGCGTGGATGGTCGCCGTCTCGAGCGCCTGCTGGTATTCGACCGCCGCGTCGTCGAGGAAATCGCGGTCGTCCTCGGTCATGTTCAGCTGGCGCGCGTGGTCGAGCCGGTTGATGAGGATGTTGTCCGCCTTCAGCGAGGTCGAGAAGTACACCAGCGCCTTCTGGTAGGTCAGGAGCTTCAACAGCGCCTCGTTCGAGATGGACTCGTGGAGGTCGTCCTCGAGCTTCTCCGTGCGCGCGTGCATGTCGCGCAAATAGCGGAGGAAAAGCACGGCCGCGTGCCACAGCAGACGGAACAGGAAGCGATTCTGCTCCTGCGGCGGACACACACGGCGGATCTGGTCAAGGAACGCGCCCGTCACGGGCGTGGACTGCGAACAGATCGTGATCACGGAATCGCCGAACAGCACCACGCCCAACGGCAGCGTCTCGTACGGGAGCACGGTGTCGTCGTCCTCTTCGCCGCGCACCGGATACGGCACGTGCACGATGACCAGGTGGAAGCCATCTTCGGATTCGAAACGCGGACGTTCTTCGCGGTCGAGCGGGTCGGTGAGGAAGTCCCGCGGCACCTGCGCGTACGAAAGGACCTTCTCGAGTTCCGCCGTAGTGGGCTCGGACAGGTTGATCCAGCACGACGGGGCGAACTCAGGCGTCTCCTTCAACCCGCCGTTGTCCCACTTATAGATCGTCATCATGCCAAACCTCCTTCCCCTTCGAAAAAAAACGCGTGTAGTTTGGCACGGCGAACCGAAAAAAGCAACCCCAAAGTTTCAGCGCATACGGGCGAGGCGGACGGCGTTGACATGCGGCACGAGTTCCTTGAGCGACACCCGCTTCCCGTCCAGACGGAAAAGCTTCCTCTCCCACTTGCCGTCTTCCTTGAAGTTGTCGTCCAGCCCGTAACGGACTTCCGTCCAACCGGCGCGGCCGACCGGCAGCACCGCGAGACATTCGTTCTTCGCGAGACGCACCTTCTTCGGCCAGTCCGCGGGCACGCCCGTGACGATGTTGCCGCCCGCCAGATCCATCTTCCCGCGCGGCAGCCCGCACGCGTCGAGATGAACGCCATCCTTGCCCAACAGCGCCAACAATTCACGGCTCGTCCCCACATGGAACAGATCCCCGCGCCTGGCCACATGCGCCCAGAACGGCGCAAAACCCCGCACCAGTTCGGCGGCGAACCGCTCGTACAGATCGCCCATCTTCCATCCGGCCGCCAGCGTTCTTTCCGCGGTCGGCGCGTCGATCCAGAAGATGCCCGTGTCCACGGCCAGCTTGCCGCGGCGGAACGCGCCAGACGCCTCCGCCGCGGCCCGGGACGGCTTCTGCAGAAAATTCCGCACGCGGCCGTCGCGGTCCGCCACATACACGCCGTGCCGGGACGCCTGTTCGTAGTCGTCCCAATAACCGACGCCCGTCACGCCGGGACGCGAAAAATCGGCCGCTTCGTAGTCGAAGCGCGGCGCAACATCGCCGCACACGACGAGCACGCCCGCCTCCGGCAGCGCGAGACGCGACATATTCCGGACGATTTCGTCGAACATCGCGCCGCCCTTGAGCGGAATGAACGCCTTGCCGCGCGCGGCGTAGCCAGGCGTCCGCCGCGCGTCGCCGCCGGAATGGCAGATGAGCGTGCGCTTCGTCAGGTCGATTTTCGCGAGCGCGCGCACCGTCGCACCCAAACTGCCCACCCGCCGGCCGCCTGGATCGGAAAGCGCCAGCGTCTTCACGCGCGGATCGAGGCGCCCGTCCTTTTGGCGTCGCACGAGTTCCGCCCGGTAGCCGCGGGCCTGCGCGCCGTTCGCCGCGGTGAGGACGATCGCGTCAAACAAAGCGGAGCCCTCCGCCGTCGATCTCGAAATCGTAGAATTTGGATGCCTTGCACGCGGGCCGCTTTGTGAGGCGACTCACGATTTCGCGCTTCGCAGCCGCGCTTTTGGCGAGGATGAACATGAAACCGCCACCGCCCGCACCCGCGAGCGTCACGGCGCGCGTCCACGGCGCCACGCGCGCAATCGCGTGCTCCACGCGATCGTTCGTACTGCCGGGATCCATCGCCTTTTTGAGCATCCAGTATTCGTTCACCGCGGACGCGAGATGCATCCAATCGCCGCGCTTGAGCGCGCGAAAGCAACGCTCCGCGCCCGCCTTGAGCGCCTCAACGCGCGCGACGCCCTCCTCGCCGTCGGCGGCGAAATTCGCGAGCACGCCCCGGAGAACATTGCGCGCCATGCGCTTCTCGCCCGTAAAATACAGAAGCCCGCGCGCCTTCAGGAAACGCGCCGCACGCGCCTCCTCTCGGACCGTCAGGCGTTCCCAGCCGACGTTCTGCCGCGCGCCTTTCGCCGAGCGGAGGATCTTGACGCCCGGCACGAGCGCGCCCATCTGGTCTTCCCAACCGCCGCCCGTGCGCATCTCCTGCTCGAGCTCGAGCACCAGATCGCGGACGCGCGCGACGTCGTGCCGGCGTCCCGCCAGACGCTCCAGCGCCGACACGAGGCACGCGCCGAGAATGGAGCTCGTCCCGAGGCCGCTACCCTTCGGCAGGTCGGACGACAATTCGATTTCAAGACCGCCGCGCGCCAGCGTCCAGCCCGTCACGGTCAACGCGCTCTTCACGAGCGCGCACCAGTCGTGCGGATCGGAATGGTCGGCAATCTCCGCGTCCGACGAAAGCTCGCGCATCTTGCGCAGGTCGAGACTCTTGACGAGAACGCCGCTGGGGCGGCGACAGACGCGCACATGGATTGGAAGCCGCCCGGAAAGTTTCACCGCCGCAGCGACGACCGTTCCACCCAGCGCGTTGCAGATGGGCGGCGTGTCGCTCCACCCGCCCGCCAGGTCGATCCGGGCGGGCGCGCGGACTTCGACGGCGGCGGAACGCTTCACTTCACCACGATCTGGCCGGCCTTGGCGAGCATCTTCGCTTCAACCGACTGGATTTCCGCAAAACCCTGCGAAGAGTGCGGATTGAGGCCGTTGGAGGCCTCCATCGAAGAATCCGCCTCGTTGTAGATCGTCGCCT
>DCIH01000049.1:6859-7127 GCA_002317575.1 Verrucomicrobia bacterium UBA1731
TGCCCTTGTAGAGCCCGAGCGTCACCTCCGCCGTCGCCTTGTTCGCCCAGACCTGGATGGCCGCCCGCGCCGCCTGCGTGGCGGGATCGTACCAGCGGCCGTCGTAGATCTGATCGGAAACGAGCTTGGAGAGCTCCGCGAAGAGCTTGCCCGAACGGCGGTCCATCACGCCTTCGTAGACATACTTGAGGCCCCAGGAAAGGACTTCCATGCCAGGCGCCTCGTACACGCCGCGGCTCTTCGTACCGATGATGCGGTTCTCGAGCGC
>DCIH01000049.1:7154-7298 GCA_002317575.1 Verrucomicrobia bacterium UBA1731
CCGTTGCGGCCGCCGATCTTGTTCACCGCGAGCATCACCTCGTACGGCGTCATCTTCTTACCGTTCACCGCGACGCAACGGCCCTTCTCGAATTTGAGGACGATCTTCTCGACCTTGTTCGGGGCCTGCTCGGGCCACACGCCC
>DCIH01000049.1:7331-7694 GCA_002317575.1 Verrucomicrobia bacterium UBA1731
CGATGCGCATCGACGTCTCCATCGATTCGAGGTCCTCCGCCTCGTGCGAGAGACCCGCGAGGTTCGCGTCCGTCGAATATTTCTTCTTCGTGCCCACGAACGCCACGATGCCGCGCTTGGCGAGGAATTCCACCATCTGCGTGCGGCCGGGGAACTTCTTGAGGAGATTCTCGTCGCGCCAGGGGGCGTACACGCCAAACTTCGGATCGATCACATTGGTGTAGCGCTCGAAGCGCATCTGGTCGTTTCCGCGGCCCGTCGCACCGTGCACGAGCACCGAGCAGCCCGCCTTCTTCATGGCCGGCAGCAGCGCCGCCACCGTCACCGCGCGGGCGATGCCCGTGGAGTTCCAGTAACCGCCGT
>DCIH01000049.1:7821-15079 GCA_002317575.1 Verrucomicrobia bacterium UBA1731
CCTTCTCGTCCGGCTGGCCGACGTTGGCGGAAAAGGCCTTCACCTTCACGCCCGCGTCCTGCAGCACGCAGCAGATCGTCTTCGAATCCAAACCGCCGCTGACACACACGCCAACGGTCTTGCCCTTCAGTTCATCCAATTTCATTCGTTTTCCCTCCCGAAAACCCTTACTCGCCCCAAAGCTCGTCGAGCGCTTCGGACATCATGTCCACCGCCTCTTCGAGGTGGTCTTCCGTCATCGACAGCGTGGGCAGGAAACGCACCACGTTGCCGCCCGCCGTGAGCGCGAGCACGTTGAACGCGCGGAACTGGTCCACGACCGCCTTCGGATCGCCGTCCACCACCATGCCGAGCATGAGGCCGAGACCGCGCACGTCGAGCACCTTGTCGTACTTTTCGGCGAACGACTGCAGCGCCGCCTTCAGCAGCTCGCCCTTCTTGGCGGCCGCGTCGAGCAGCTTCTCGTCTTCGATGATCTTGATCGTGGCGAGCGCCGCCGCGCACGCGAGCGGATTGCCGCCGAATGTGGAGGCGTGGCTGCCCGGCGTGAACACGTCCGCGAACTTCGCGTTGGAGACGAGCGCGCCCATCGGCACGCCGTCGGCGAGCGACTTCGCACTGGTGAAGAGATCCGGCTTCACGGAGTAGTTCTGCCAGCCCCACCACTTGCCCGTGCGGCCCATGCCGCACTGGACCTCGTCGCAGATCATGACCAGATTCCGCTCGTCGCACAGCGCGCGCACGCCCGCCATGAACTCCTCCGTCGCCGGCGTCACGCCGCCTTCGCCCTGGACGGCCTCGAGCATGATCGCCACCGTCTGGTCGGAAATCGCCGCCTTGACGCTTTCGAGATCGTTGAAATCCGCGTAGTTGAAGCCCACCGGAAGCGGCTCGTAGCCCTCCTGGCACCAGCTCTGGCCCGTCGCCGCCACCGTGGCGAGCGTGCGGCCGTGGAAGCCGTTGCGCATCGTGACGATCTCGTAGCGGCCGCCGTTCGCGGCGCCCCACTTGCGCGCAAGCTTGATCGCCGCCTCGTTCGCCTCGGCGCCGGAATTGCAGAAGAACACCTTGCCGCCCAGGCCCGAGATCTCGACGAGCTTCTTGGCGAGACGCGGCGTCACGTCGTTCATGAACAGGTTCGAGCAGTGGCCAAGCTTCGCGGCCTGCTCGGCGATCGCGGCCACGACGCCTTCCGTGCAGTGACCCGCGTTGTGACAGCCGATGCCGCTCGTCATGTCGTAGTACTGGATGCTCTTGTCCAGATCGTACACGCGCGATCCCTTGGCCTTTTTGATGGCCATCGCCGGCGAATATGTCGGCATCAGGTACTTGTCGTAGAGGGCCTTGACTTCTTCGGTGTTCATTCCGTGATCTCCGTTCCCACGCCTTCACGCGTGAATATTTCCAACAAAAGCGAATGCGGCATGCGGCCGTCCACGAGGTGGACTTTCTTCACCCCGGCTTCGATCGCCTCCTCGCACCCTTCGATTTTGGGGAGCATGCCCCCCGAGATCGTCCCGTCCGCCTTGAGCCCGGCCACATCCGAAAGACGCAGCGTGGACATGAGCGTGGACGGATCGGACGGATCCTTCAGCAGACCCGGCACATCCGAGACGACCGCGAATTTCCGAACCTTCAGCGCCTTCGCGAGGTACGCGGCGGCGGAGTCGGCGTTGACATTGTAGAGATGACCGTCCGTCCCCGTGGCGATGGGCGTCACCACCGGCACGATGCCCGCGCCGAGCATCTCGTCCACAATGCGCAAATCGACGGCGACCGGCTCGCCCACGTAGCCGCGGTCGGGCGAAACGATCTTCTCCGCCGTGAACATCCAGTTGCCGTGCACGGGGCGCGCATTCGTCTTCTTCGCCTGCAGACGGCGGACGATGTCCGCGTTGACGACATTGTTGAGCGTGCGCCGCACGATCTCCATCGACGGCTCGTCCGTCACGCGCAACCCGTCCACGAACTGCGGCACGAGACCCGACTCCTTGAGCGCCTTGGAGATCGCCTTGCCGCCGCCGTGCACGAGCACGACTCTCATGCCCACGGCATCCATGAACGCGATGTCGGCCAGCAGCGAATCAAGGTTCTCCTCGCTCTCCATCACGCTACCGCCCACTTTCACGAGCACGGTCGCCCCGCAGAAGTCCTGGATGTACGGCAGGGCTTCCGTCAAAACGGCGGCTTTCGCCATGGCGGCGTCTAATTTTCCCATAAGATGGCGCAGTATATCACATTGCGGCGCCAACCGCAACCGCGCGCAGGGCGCGAACGCGCGAGGACGCTTCGGCGGCAAGGCGTTCGACCGCCGCCCAATCGCCGTCCGCAAGCGCCTTCTTCGGCACGACCCAGGTTCCGCCCACGGCGACCACTTCCGGAATGCCGAAGTAGTCACCGAGGTTCTCCGCGTTGACGCCGCCCGTGGGCATAAACTTGACGCCCGTGAAACGGAACGCTCCCAGGAGATTCCTGATCATCGTCGCGCCACCCGCGGCTTCCGCCGGAAAGAACTTCACGAGCGAAAAACCGGCGGTGAGCGCCTGACTCAATTCACTTGCCGTCGCCACGCCCGGCACGAATGGCATGCCGAGCTCACGCGCGACTTTGTACGCCGCCGGATCGGATCCCGGCGCCACGCCGAACGCGGCGCCGGCCGCGTGCGCCGCGTGCACCTGATGCGGCGTCAGAAGCGTGCCCGCGCCCACGACCGCCTCCGGCACCTCGGCGCGGATGCGCGCGATCGCGCCCGCAGCGGCCGGCGTGCGGAATGTCACCTCCAGCACCTTGAGCCCGCCCTTGACGAGCGCCTTCGCGAGCGGAACGGCCTGCTCTTCTTTGTCGATCACGATCACCGGCACCACGCCGGCCGCCTTCAAACTCTCGATCATCTCCATGCCACGCCTCCAATTGACTTTGTTCGAAGCCCCGCCGCTGTTCGGGACGAACTGCTCCACAGTCCCTAACCCCTAACTCCTAACCCCTTTCTTCACGTGAACCGCAGGGCCACCAGACGAAACACATCGAGGAAATTCACGGGCCACAGCCGCGTGGGAAGATCCGCTTCAAGCGGCTCCTGGATGAACCCCGGCAAGTCCGGGAAGAAATCCAGCCCCGTCAACCGCTCGAGTTCGTCAACCGTCACCACATGGTGGACGGGAAACGCGCCGAAGCGAATCGCCTGCGGCATCACGAGGGCCATCACGCGAACACCTTCGGCCGACTGCGCCGCAATCACCTGCCAACAGGCGCTCGGCACGTCCACGGCGCTGCCCGACAGCCGCTCGCCCGTGGCGGACGGTATCGTGCCGGCGATCACCCAGATCTCGCCGTAGCGACGCGTCCACACGTCCGCGATCGCGCGCTCCACGAAACGCCACGGGCCGCGATTGAGCGCCGGCGACTGCGGCGCGACATTGGTCATGTAGAAGGTCTTGCGCTGCTCCTCGGGCCCGAAGCGCGTGACGATCGCGTGATTGGGCGCGAGATGGCCGCGGTCGTAGCCCGTGCGCGCGTACGATTCCGCCGCCGGACAGTCCGGCACCTGCGGATCGCGCCGGAACGCCGGACGCTTGCCGGCTTCGTGTGCCGCCTCGGCGGGCACGTGGTAGGCCGCCCACACGGCGTGGCCGAGTTTGCGGGAATAGCCCACCGTGAACTCGCCGCGCGGCAGTATCTGGATGTCCGCCGGGGCCGGCACACCGACGCGCTTGGGCGCGCCCGCGAAAAACACTTCGTTCGCGGGCGGCGGCTCGTCGTATTCGTAGACGGCGTCGTGGCCCGTCCAGCCAAGCCCGTCCGACACCAGAAGCGCCCGGTCGCCGAACCATTCGAGCGGCGCGTACAGAACAGACGGCCAGGACGCGCGTTTTTCCTCGAGCCACGCCAGCGGATGGCTCATGAACCATCCGCCCACAAGCGACATCACGGCGTAGAACGCCAACGAGACGATTGTGAACCGACGGCCGAACCAGCGCGGCGCCCCAATGCCTTTTCTTTTCTTTTTCCTGCCCATGTCCGTGCTTCAGATGCGATCAGGTCCGATCGATTTCAGGATGCAGACGGCGCACATACGTGTAGATGCCTTCAAGCGCGTCCGCGAACTCCGCGAACGTGAACGCGTCCGGCGCCAGTTCCGCGTGCGGATCCGGCAAAATGGAAACGCGTCCCTTCGGCGGCGGTTCCTTCAAAAGGGACAAATCGGACTCCGATGTCGCGATCACCGCGGACGCATGGCGAACCGTCGACTTCCCGACGCCGCCACGCCGTATTTCGGCCACATAGGCGAGCCGCTTCACCGTGGCGCGGTCGATCCAGCGCGCGACATCCGCGCCGCCGTCGAATCCGTGCAGCACCGCGTAGCGCCGCGAGGACGCGAGCGCCACACCCACGAGGAACAGGCCGACCTTCGACGGCGGGACCCAACCCGGCAGCGTGAATGTGCGCACGTCCGGCGGCAACGCCACCGTGAGGATGGGATTGGGCCGCGGCGTCAGCACGTCCACCGTCCAGCCATTGCGCATCAGCGCGGCGGCCGTATCCTGCACGCGGAGCATCTCCTGCGCGGACTTGCCGGCCTTGACCGAGGTTATGACGAGCGCGGCGGGCACGTCACTTCTCCGGCACGGACTGCACCGCCATCAGCAGTTCGTGCTTTTCGCCGGGCGCGACCTCGATCGCGTCCGGGCGGAACAGGGTCGCCGGCTCGACGCACACGAAGTTGCGCCAATCGTCGGCGCGCAGGTTGCGGTCGGTCTTCTCTTCGGGACCGGGATTCCACACCACGAGCTTCTTGTTCCCCTTGCTCATGATCGCAATCGCGCGACGAAGCCCGGGATCGAGAATCGCGAATTCGTTCTTCGTGGTGGCAAACACATGGTCGTGCGGCGCCGTGAACTCAAGGTCGCCCGTCCAGACGGCGTCGGCGACATCCGTCTTGCGCGCGTCGCAGAACGCGCAGCCGTCCACGCCGCGCACCGTCACGAGGTCGCGCTCGCGCACGAGGAAGTACGGATGGAAGCCCTCCGTGATCTTGAACGGTACGTCGCCCGTGTTCGTGGTGAGCAGCCCCAGGTTCAGCTTCATCGACACGGAGATCTTCAGCTGGAGGTCGAAGTCGTACGGCCAGAGCTTCTTCGTCTCCGACGACGACCTGAGCCCGAGCGTGAGCTCGGTGATGTCCTCGGAATATTCCGAGCCGCGCACCTCCCAGATGCTGCGGCGCGCGAAGCCGTGGCCGTAAGTCCCAGGTTCGCCGCAGCGGCCGAACCAGGGCCAGCACACGGGAATGCCGCCGTGATCCGCGCGGTCCGGACCGAACAGCATCGTCGGCGGCGCGAACAGGACGGGCAGATTGCCCGTGGGCTTGTACGACAGCGTCTGCGCGCCGTACAACGAGATCTCCGCAGTGCCGTACTGGTTCGCCAGGGCGGCGATCTGCACGCCTTCGCCGTTCTCGCGGAACACGATGCGCCCGGGAGCCCCGTAGCGGCGATTCAGCTCTTCACAGGTCATGGAGGACACCTCAGATCATGAACGGCGTTTTCGCCGTGGTGGTGAATTCGCGGGCCAGACGCGCCGACAGACGCAGCGGCACGTTCACCGCCCAGCCGCAGGCGTTCAGGATCGCGCCGAGATCGCGCGCACGCAGCTTGAACCACGCGAGAATCACGCTCGGCAGCGACACCGCCAGCACCACGCCCGCCAGACCGACAAGCACATGCCACCAAGGCATGCCGGAAATGGCGCTCATGAGGCCCGCGAACGCAGCACCGACCATGCCCACGCCAATGCCGATGGCCGCCACGGAAGACGCCATCGCCGCGCCGTTGTTCGGCGCGGGCGCGGCGGCGGGCGCGGCGGGAACCTTCTGAAGCGCCCCCGAAACGCCCGCGGTCGCCTTTTCCTGTTTCGCGGAAAGGAACTTCTTGCAGGCGGCGGAAACGCCACCGAACAATTTCGCCCACGGCGCCCAGAACGCTTCGGTAAGAGACACCTGCGCCTCGACGACGCGCGTCACCGTCGCGTCCCAGGCGCCGTTGTCGCGGTCGAAGAAGAGACCGTTCCGGCCCGCGTACAGCGGCGCCGTCTTGCCCGCCGTCACGACGGCGCACACGGTGCGCGCGGCGCCCGTCTTCTTGGAGGTCAGCTTCGCGTACACGAGGCAGCACTTGGACTTCTCGGCCAGCGCCGCGTGCGCGCCTTCGTCGGCGACGTCGAAGCACAGCGAAAACGCGCGGCCGTCCAGGTACAGCGTGCCCGTCTGGTAGATGGCAGGCGTGCCGCGGCCGTACAGACGCGCCTGGTTGACATAGTTCTGCAGGAATTCGCCCAGATGGAGCTTGTAGCGCAGAAGGCGTTCCTCGTCCTCGAGCGCGGCCTTCGTGGCGGCGGCCGCCACGGGCTTCGCCGCGAGCCACGCGCGGTAGGGCGCGAATTTCGCCTTGAGCGTTTCCCAGTCGCAGCGCGTCAG
This sequence comes from Verrucomicrobia bacterium UBA1731, assembly GCA_002317575.1. Classification (GTDB taxonomy): domain Bacteria; phylum Verrucomicrobiota; class Kiritimatiellia; order RFP12; family UBA1067; genus UBA1731. The sequence goes on from DCIH01000049.1 coordinate 14,294, forward strand.
CGCGGTCTTCGCGCCCAGAAGCGGCTCCACGGCCTGCGCGACGAGCGCGCGCACGCCGGCCTGCCACTTGGGGTTCAGGTTGGACGCGAGCGGAAGTTCCTTGTCCGGCTCTTCGGTGACGAGCGGCAGATCGTCCGGCACGGCGAAGAAACCGTCGATCGCCGCCTCGACGGACGCGAGCGCCGCGTTCGCGGCTTCCGTCTTGTCGCCGAGCGGCAGAATGGCCGCGTCCTGTTCAGGCCGTTTCGCCCAGGCGTCGGCCGCGGCCTTGTCCGCGTCGTTCAGCGGCGCCTTCGCGAGATCGGCCTGTTGCGCCATCACGGCCGCCAGACGCTTCTCGGCGGCGGGATTTTCCACGAACAGTTCATTGAGATCGACGCCCTTGCCGACGAGCCAGTCCACGGCCGCGAGCACCTCGGACTGGTCGATGCGGCCTTTGCCCGTCGCATCGAGGAGTTCGAGCGTGCGCGGATCGAAACGCAGTCCGCGCGTCGCACACGAAAGGACCGTCCACAGCTTGCGGTCGAGGTCCTTGAGATTCGCCACGTCGTCGGCCGTTTCCACGCGCACCTGCACGAGACGCCCGGCTTCGAAATAACGCCACTTCGAATTTTTCATGCGCCTATTATAGCACATGTGCCTGATGCGTTGAAAGTTGAAGGTTTGACTGGAGTTTACCCGCCGCCGTATGGGTATGCCTGCGGACGCTGCGTAAAACGTCGGCGTGGCGTCCTTCCCCACGCCAATCCTGCCGTTCCGCGCGCGTCGGCACCGCTCGCCAATCAG
>DCIH01000004.1:0-21024 GCA_002317575.1 Verrucomicrobia bacterium UBA1731
CGTCAGTTCGTGAGCGTCGCCTTTTTGCTCCCGCGTCGGAGACGAAAAAAAACGGCCTCCTTTCGGAGGTCGTTTCTGCCGGACTGTCCCCTTGGCGTCGGGTGGAAACGCAGGAAGGAGAACGGAAGCGGTCACGGTACCCGCCGAAGCGGAGCCGCTATGGGCTTTGGTTCATACCTGCGGTGACGGGAAGAATTGTAGCAAATGCCGAGACCGCGCACAAGGGGTCAAATTCGGCCCGTGTCGCTTTCCGATCACCGTGCTGTCAGTTGCCAGTCCATGTATTCCGGCTTCGCCACGGGCCTTGATCTTGCGCGTTCTCGCGCTCGCACTCCGCCTTGACCTTCGCGCATTCCTTTGCGACGTATGCCATGTGCGCAATCTCTTCGCGCTCTTGAGCCGCCTCGATGCGGTCGGCGAACCCTTGAAGGCAACTCATCAATTCGGTGTTGAGCCGAGCATTCGACCGGCTCATTTTATAATAATCAGAGCGCATCTCGCGCACGATGTCATTGATTGTCTCGCTCATTTCGCGTTCCTTTCGCCAAACTTCGCATTCAGAATAGACAGGATGTGCCCTGTCGCAACGCCGCCGTTGTACGAACACACGAAATTCTGCCGACCGTACTTCCCGTCCACGTCTTCGTCGAACTTCAGGTAGCGGTCGACAATAGGCGAAACGAACGCAACCGGCGCACAGGTTGCACAGCCGAGTTCGCGGCAAACGCGGTTGAACGCCTTCACGACAACGCCATGCGTCGTCTCGATGCAGACCGGCTTGTGCTGCCCGTAAGACGCATACGCCTTGTACGCTTCCGCATCCGCGTCTTTGTAGCACGAATAGTCCATCACGTTCACGACGCCGACGCTGACGAAATCGTCTCCAGCCGTGCAACCAAGATTGGCAGACGCATTTCGGTACGGCCACTTGAACGCCATATCGGTTTTGTTGAGCGCGGCATACAGTCCATCGCAAATCTCTTTCTCATTGAACAGTTCGCTATCTTCTTCCGGGCCTCCGTCAAGCTCCAAATCGCTTTTGGTGGTCGGATCGCACAGCCGCTGGTCATACGAAATGAACCGATTGCCGACATACACGCAGCCGTTGCGGGATTCCTCACCGCCTTTGCCCTGAACATCCGGCGTGGACTCCGCCGTGCTGACGCTCAACACCGCCTCAACGTCTCCAATGCGGAACTCGTTGCTCCTAAACAGCTTCTTCAGCAATCCGTACTTCACATGGGAATTGGACGAATTTTCCTTCTCGTCGAACAAATGCTCGATGCAGTACACGTCCGCCAGCACGTTCTTGATCCGACACTCCGCGTCCCTGCCGTTCGTCCCGGAAGACACGGGGATGACTTCCCGCAATCCCTCGATGAATCCACGGTACTCGAAGTCCTTGTTCACCAACACAATCGTTCGTTTCATGCGTTCCTCCACCCTTTCGTCAGTGCTTCGTCGCGACGGCGCTGCACCGCGCGCAAATCCAGCAATGCTCGTTGTAGTCCACCCAGTCGTGGCCAAAGATAATGCACAAAATGCCTTTCAACGCTTTCTTCATTTCGACACCCCTTTCTCATAGTCGGGAATCCAGCTGTCGCATCCGTCGCTGTGACCGCAGTCGCCGATCATCTCGCGCGGCGGCGGTTCCAACGTCCCTGCGCGGCACTTCGCCGCGTTACGGCAGTGCTGGCACTCTTCGCTTCTGCTTATGCTCATGATCATGTCACTTGTTCCTTTCGTTTCCTGTGTCGATTCCGATGTTGCGTCCGTCTGCGTCTTTCATGCCGTCGAACCAGTCAGGGCCGTCCGCGATTCCGCGCACGCCGTCCGCGTAGATCGGCATCTCGCGTTTTGCGTGACCTTCCAGCGTCTCGCGGAATGCCGAGAAATCTCCGCACGAGAGGTTCGTGTACCAGTAGCACCTGCGCTCCGGCGACCCGAAAACGGCGACGGGCGACAGGCGCTGGAATGTGTCGTATCTTGCTTCTCCGTCCTGACAGATCCTACGCCTCAATTCTTCGACGGCCTCGAATGCGTAGCCGTAGAATTCGACTCCCGCGTCGCTTTCGATCTCGCGCTTGATTTCCGTCGTCGTGGCCCGGTTGGCGCATTCCGCCATCCGCGTTTCGGCGAGGCACATCATGCCTCCGGCGTTCTGCGCGAAGCAGTAGAATTTTCCGCTTGCGATCATTATTCCATCTCCTTTCACGTCAGCTTGCCGCGCGGACACCCGCGCGTTCCCAAAAAAAAGAACGTAGTCCGGGTCTCGCGTATCGCGCGGCTGTTCGGCCATCGCCTGCCGCTCCGCGTCGTATGCGCGCGGATCGTCCGGCTTGTCCTCGATGTATTCGTAGCTCATTTGCGTTCTCCTTTCGTTTCGGCGTGCGCGCGGACACCCGCGCGCGGCCCCGAAAAACGCGCCACGGTCATGGCGCGCTTCCGGGTACGCGGAAATCTTCAGCCGTTCTGCACGATTGCGCAGTTCGCCGCATCGTATGTCCACTCGCATCCGAATCGAGAGCCGATCTCCTGTGCGATTTCGCCAAGCACGCCGTCGAGTTCGCCGTGCAGATTGTCAAATCTTCCGATTCCGCACTCCATCCAAGATGCGTCGACGCTGAAGCTCGCGGCCAAGTCGAGCGCGTCGGGATCGTCAGTCCAGCAAGTTGCCGTCAGTTCGCTTCCGTCATCCAGCTTGCGGTAGATGATGATTTCGTCGCCGTTGTTCGATTCGATGATTTCGCGGTATGTCATGCTCATGTCCGTTCTCCTTTTTTTGTTTTTCGGCTTGGCGGCTTCCAATCCGCTTTTGCCTCTGCCGCGAACTATACCACACGCGCGGCCACCCGCGCAAGTCCTTTTTTTTACTTTTTTTACCGACTATTTCATTCGTGCGAACGCCTCGAGAACCGTGTCGCTTTCGAGGTGGTCGTAGTGTTCCGTCATGGCCAGCGACGAGTGCCCGACGACGGCTTGGACGACGTGCGGCGGCACGCCTGCCGCAATCGCCCGGCTCACGAACGAGTGCCGGAGCGAATGATAGCCGCAGACGGGAACCATGCGTCCCGTCTTCGACTTCGCGCTCGTTTCGATGCCTGCCGCCTCCATCGCGCGCTTGACTCGGATGCTGGTTCTGTCGCGGCCCTTGGCGTACTCCGCCGCGAGCTTCGGCATCACGAACGGAGAGTCCGAGCGCCTGCCGCCTCCGAGCGCGTCGGCGAGTTGCGGGTGGATCGGTATGCCGACGGGCTTTCCCGTCTTTCGCGTCTTCACGAAGATTGCCCCGTCCCGGACGCTTTCCCATCGGAGGTTCACCGCGTCGCCGAGGCGCAGTCCCGTGAAAAGCCCGACCGCCACGAGGACGCGCAGTTCGCCGTCCGTCTCGTCGAGCAGTTTGTCCGTCTCGGCTTCCGTCAGCGGTCGGCGCGACGCCGTCGCGGCTCCGCGTTTGCGGACGATTCCCTCCCACGGGTTGTGGCCTTCCACGACCGTCCGCCACACCAAGTCGAGGCAGTTGATGATTTTGTTGTATGTTCCGGCGGCGAACGATCCCGAAATTTTCCGAGCGAACACCTCCGCCGTCCCGTCCCGTATTTCGTTGACGGGCGTCGTCCCGCCGATCTTGTCCGCGAGCAATTCCAAGAATCCGGCGTACCGCTTGAGTTGCCCGGCGGAGCAGTCCGGCCTTCTCGGCGACCCGCTGAACGACGCGTACAGTTCCGACACAGACTGAGCTTCCCGCACGCGGCGTATCGCCGCCTCGAGGCGCTCTCGCTTTTTCTGCAGTTGCCGCTCCACCAGTTCGAGACCCTGCTCGTCACGGCGCAGGCGGAGCGGTTCCGTGCGATCCATGAGGAAGTCCCGAGCCCGCGTTTCCGCGTCTTCGTCTTCCGCCCGGATGCCCGTCGATTCCGCGTGCGTGATTCCGTTGTGCGTCCACCGCGCGTACCAAACGCCGCGCTTTAGGTAGAGCGAGCCAGTACCTTTGGCGCGCCTCGGTTTCGGTTTCGGCTTCGGCTTCGCCGTTCCGCCACCCGCCTCGACGCCACCAGCCGACGGATTTCCGTCCGTGGCGTCTGTTTCCGTCACGGGAGCAGTCCCGTCGGTCGTGCGTCCTACGATCCCGCCGTCGCGCGAGACACGTTTCGCCTTCGCCATTGTGCGTCCCCCTATTTCGTTGTGCTACATTGTGCAATCAGTCGCAAAGGGTAGCACGTTTCGGCGTTGCGCACAAGGGATAGCGTGACCATAGTGCTACCCGTTCCGAATGCGTCCGCGCGTTTAGCGCCCTGCTGGAGAGGTCGAAGTCAGTTTTTGTGCAACGGCTTTTGATGCCGTTAGAGGTGGTTCGACTCCACCCCGGGCAACCACCCGAGAAACCCCGAAAATCAGCGCCGTGCCGCGCTGGAGCGCTCCGCGCCCGTTCGTGCGTCTTCCGTCCGTTGTGCGCAGTTGTGCGCGTTTATGCCACGTTGTGGCGCGGATAGTGCTACCATAGTGCTACCCGTTCGTGATCGCCAAGCCGACGTTTCGTCGTCTTGAAAAAAAGCCCCCTCCCTTTTAGCCCTGCGCGGTGACCGCCGCGCAAACGTTACGGGCTTTGGGAGGGGGCCTGGGCGTCTCGCCGTTCAAGGGGAACGCTTTTCGCCGACGAAGACGGACGCCCAAATTGTCGAGGTCTTTTGCGCCGTCACCCTTCCGCGCACTTCATGGCGCAGTAGGCGTTTTGGACGAGCGTCTTGAGTATCGTGGTTGCCGCCCTCTCGCCGGACGCGAGGCCCTTTCCCTTGAGGATTTCCACCGCCGCGTCGAGCGCCTCGTTGTTTTTGAGTCCCTGCTCGGATGCGGAGTAGATGGCTCTCTTGGCCGCGTCTTGCGCTTCGGCGTCGTTTAGGAGAGCCACCACTTCCTCCTTGACGAGTGGCATGGCGACCGTGTAGAGCGCCTTGATGGCCGCGCCGAACAGTTCCTTGATCCAATTCCACATGGTCGCGCCCCTTTCCGTCACTTGGCCTTTTTCCACGCTTCGACGGCCTCTTCGACCTTGTCGACGACCGCGTCCAGCTCTTCCGGCGTCACGTTGGCGTCTTTGAGCGCCTCGGCCAGTTCGCGGATTGCGTTGATCGTCGCCGTGAATGCGGCGCGCTTTTCTTCGCTCATCCATTTTTCGTGCCGCCCGAACACGCCGTCGAGGAAGGAGGCGAAAGCGGCGACGTCTTCCGCGTACGCGGCGAACTCTTCCTTGTCTTTGATGCGCGCGAGCACCTGCTCGTTGAACAGTTCGAGGAGGTATTCGACGACCCCCGCCACGCCGCCCGTGCACGCCTTGAGGACGAGCTTGATCTTGCTGATTTCCATGTTTCCGCCTGCCTTTCCTTTTCGTGTCTGTATTCGTTTTGTACCGTTTTGGCCGCGCGAGTCCAATCCCGCGCAAGTCGCCCGAATCCGTCACGCCTTCGCGCCGCCGTCAGCATCATCGCCCGGTTCAACGCCCATCAGCCGCGCGTTCGACTTGATGCGCTCGTCTCCCGGAGCGAGCTTCATCGCTTCCTTGACGGCCTCGCGCGCCTCCGCCTTCCGACCCGTGTACCAAAGTCCGAGCGCGAGCAAGTCCCAAGGTCTCGCACCCCACGCCTCCGCCTTCGTCGTGTAGTTCATGTCGCGCGTTGTCACGGCGACCGCGAACGCCCCGGCCTCCACGACCGTCTGCCAGTCCGGGAGAGGCCTTCCGTTCGGGGACGTGTTCGTGTACGCCGCCCATTGCAGTTCCACCGCCGCCTCGCGCTGGTTCGGCGCTTCCGCCATCGCCGCCTTCCACCACGCGTACGCCGTTTTCCTGTCGCCGAGCTTCACGTGGCAGTTTGCGATGAACCGCATAGAAGCCGCGCGCTCGGCGCGCCACGTCGCCGTAGGCATGGCGAGGTGCTTCTCGAGCGCCTCGATGGCCTCGCGCCAACGTCCACGGAACATCAGTTCGCGCCCGTAGTAGTGCGCGTTTCGGTCGTCCTGCGGGCATTCCTCCACCGACGCCTTCAAGAGGTCGAGGTACTGCGCACGGCTCTTCGCGTGGTCGGCGTGGTGCTCGAGACGCATCCCCGGAACGCGGACGATTTCCTGTTTCGCCGGGCCGTAGTCGAGGATTTCGTGGACGGGGTGCGTCCACCGCGCTCCGCACCGCGCGGCGTGGACTTTGTGGTACATGAATTTCGTGCCGTCCGTGCCGTCGTGGTTGAAATTCCACACGTATTCGTATTCGCCCGTGGTCGGCGCGTGACCGTTCTCGCGCGTCCACGCCGTCCACGCGGCCTCGAGCTTCGCGCGCCATCCGGCCACGAGCACCTCGTCGAGGTCGGTGCAGACGAGGACGTCCGCGTCCGGGAATGCCGCGAGCGCGTGGTCTATCGACCTGTTTCGTGCGACGTCGAAGCGCCACGGGTTCGTTTCCTCGCGCACGACGACGGCTCCCCTCGCGCGGAGCTTCTCCGCCGTATCGTCCGACGATCCCGTGTCGACCACGGCCACGCCGTCCGCTTCGCGCATCGAATCCATCCATCTGTCGACGAACTTGGCTTCGTCCTTTGCGATGGCGTACACGACGATCTTGAGCACGCCCGTCCGCGACGTCTTCGCTTCGACCGCCTTCGTCGGCTCCGCATTCGCGTCATCCGATCCGCCGACGGACGCCGTCTTCTCCACGGGCGCTTCCGCTTCCGCGTGGAAATCCTCGCCGTTGGCTGGCACGCCTTCCGTCTTTTGTTCCGGCGCGCCGTCGTGTCGCGCCTCTTCGTTGATCGTGGCCGCCGTCGCGCGCGCCGCCGATTTCTTTATTTTCTTGGCCATGTTGCGTTCTCCTTGCGCATTCGCCGCGATGGTAAAAACTTGGAAAAACGAGCCGACGCCCTTCACCTTCGACAAGCCGCTCACGTGGTCTGCTCGCCCCGACGGCCCGGAAGAATGCGATTCCATGCGCGTGCGGGACTACGTCGTCATGCTCTACGGAATGTCGGACGGCCTTCGCGAGCTTGGCCTTGATTTGGTTTTCGACGAGGCGTTCCGCGTTCGGCTCGTCGGCGTCCGCGATGAATGGCGCGCCGAGTTCGAGTGAGCCGTCCGTGCGGTTCGCAATGCTTGGAAAAAGAAGAGACCGCGCCGCGTTGGCGTGGTCTCTTCTTTCGTGTCGCGTCAGTCCCTGTTTTTACAACAGTCCATATTCCGGGGGTTCCGTCATTGTATTTGATTTTGTCGCCAACCTTGAACTTTGCCATTTTCTTTTCCTCCCGATATTGCCTTTTACGTCAAAAGGCCACCGTCGGCAGTCGCCTGTCTTCGGTGGCCTTGCGCTTCATGCGCTCACGCTTTCGGCGTCAGCGCATTCTCCGCTCCGCTTACACGGAAGGCCCGACCGGGGTCGTGGCCTCGCTCACCAAGCGGACGATCTTCGTCGGCTGGAGGAGCTTGGAGCCGAACAGCGCTTCCGCCGTGAGGTCGGAGCAGTCCGTGCGCCAGTCGCCGCCACGGCGGAACTGGATCACGAGGCCGGACGCGTCGTCCGTCACCGTGCCGACTTCCGCGTATTCCTGCGGGTTGAGCACGGGGATCGTGCGGCCCGCGATGCCGAGCGCGTTCACCGGGACGAGGGCGCCGAACAGATGCTCGGCGCTGTCGGCGGGGAGCATATCGTTTTTGATGACCGCGCGGAAACCGTACAGTCCGGGGATGCGGCCCTCGGCAATCGCGGAGCGGTCGCCGTAGACGTTGGCGTCCAGCGAAGCGAGGAGCTGACCGAACTTCTTGCCGTTGAGCATCACCACCGTGTCGGCGGGATCGATGTCGGCCTTCGAGCAGGCGTCGTAGAATTCCTCGGCCACCACGGACTTCGTGATCGCGTTGGCGTACACCTTCTCGTTCCACGCGCCGAAGTTGAGGAGCGTGCCCGTGATCGTGCCGTCTTCGGCGACCTTCTTGTCCTGCCCGGAGGTCGGGATGTTGGTCTTGTTGATGATCGCGCACGCGCGCTTCAGCAAGCCACGGCTCACCGAGCGGCCCATCGCGTCGCCCGCGTTCTGCCAGCGGTTCGACCCGATGTTGAGGTAGTCGTCCGGCGTGAACTCGAACGTCTTCTTGATGTGCGTGCCGAACTTCACTTCGACGAAGCTGGAGGACGCGCTCGCGTGGCCGTAGTTGTTGGTCTCGCGGTTGAAGTCCTCGGCTTCGCCGTCGTCGAAGAACTGGACGAGCATCGTCGAGCCCGCCTGCACGGCGTCCGGTGTGAAGTCGGTGGTGAAGTCGCGGAGACGCGCGATGGTGTCGTGCGCGACCATGATGGCGCGGTTAGCCATGAACCGCACGGCGGGGTCTTTGATCGAAGAAGCCATTGTCTTGATTCCTTTCGTGTTTCAGTTGATTGACGTTGATCGGGTGCTTACTTGCAGGCGTGCGCGACGAGGTACGCGTTTTCCTTGGCGGGGTCGCCGCCGCAGGCCGCGAGGCCGTCTTCCATCGCCTTGGCCGCGTTCGCCACGACGGGCTTGCGGGCGGCGTTCGCGTTCACGACGCGGCGCACGGCCACGGGGGCCTCGGCGGGCTTTGCGTTCTTGACGATGCGTGCCGCGAGCTTGCGGGCGTTGGCCACGCAGGACTGCGCCGCGACGGGGTCGTCGAGGTACTGCTGTTTCAGTTCCTCTTTTTCCTCTTCGCATTCGCACACGTCCTCGTTCTCGGCGACGAATTTCTCCGCCTCCGCGTTCGCGGCCTCCTGCTGGAGTCCGGCGAGGGCCTCGCCGTCGTTTTTGCACTTCTCGATGACGGCGTTGATGCATTCCACGGCGTTCTCCGCCGTCGCGTCCGGCTCGAGGCCGAGCGCCTCGTTCACCGCTTCGACGCCTTTGGCGCGGGCGAGAAGGGCGTCGATTGCCGCTTCCACGTCAGCGTCGGTGGCTTCCGGCGGGAGACCGAGCTTTTCACGGATGTCCATTGTTGGATTTCCTTTGTTGGGGTTGTCGTTTTCGTTGGTGACGCCGTCCGCCTCCGCGCAGGGGGCTTCGGGCACTTCTCCGGCAACGCCGACGCCTTCGATTCGAGCGGGTGCGCTGGGGTGGCTGGTCGTCACGCCTTCGCCTTCGGCCACGGAGGCCGCTCCGGCTTCGCCGTTTTTCACGGCTTTCCCGGCGGCGTAGGTTCCCGACGCACCCGTTTTAACCGCTCTCATGTTGAGCATGGGGGCCACTGGAAGATTGGGGCGGTTCGTCATGCCGACCGAGACGAGCTTCTGCGGCCTCCCGGCGTCGTCCAAAGTCCACGCCGGGCTGATGAACCTGTAGCGCTTCTGCGTCACCGCGTCTGCGCCCTTGTCCGTGAAGTTGAAAACGCCGACGAGGCCGCGATCCGGGTCTTTGAACACCCGCGTCACCCACGCCATCGCCTCGGTAGATCCTCCGTCTTCGCTCGAGTGGTCTGCGTCGACCAGCACGTCGCCGTCGAAATTCTTGACGAGGTTGTCCACCGCCTCTTCGTCGACGATCTGCGTCACGTCCTTGCCTTCGACCACTTGGCCGAAATGGCCGAGCGGCGAGAGCTGGACTTCGATTTCGTCGCCGCTCTTCACCTCGTCGGGCAGTTTGATTGGATTTGGCATCTGCGTTTCTCCTTTCGTCTCTCTTGCAATCGCCGCGAAGGTCAAACGCGCGCGTTCGGCACGGCCTTGTTCGCGGCTGGTTCGTCGCCGAGCGGCTCTTTCTTGATCTGCGCATCGAACGCCGCCTTCATCTGCCCGGCGATCACCTCGCGCATCGCGGGGTCGTCCGGCACGAGGCGGTCTATCTCGTTTACGAGCTTCGCCGCCGCCGCAGGACGTTCGTCTTCCGGGAGTGCCAGCACCTCGGCGAGGCGTTTGGCTACTTCCGAGAAATCGTCCTGCAGGGCTTCGACGAGCGCGTCCCCTGCGCTCTTTCGGGACGCAGTCTTCCCGGCCACGGTCTTTCCAGCGTCGCCGTCTTCGGGAGCGCCGGGTGTAGGAACGGGATTCAGCTCCGCGTCCGCCGACTTTTCAGCATCCGACGGGCCGTTTTCCGCCCCGTTGTCCGCGTCCGCAGGCAACGGTTCGTCTGCGGTGGCCGACGTTTCGCCGTTTTCCGCCAAATTTCGCGCCGTGGCGCGTTCCGCGTTTCCGCACGCGCCGTCTTCAGCGTTTTCCACGGGCGCGTCCACGGGCCGTTTTTCGCTCGTTTCCGCGTTGGCCGATTCCAACGCTTCGGAGACCGCCTTTTCGTCGGGAGCGTCCGTCCCGGCGGATCCGTCGATTCCGGCTGTTTCAGCCGACGCGGATTCTACGACGTCTCCCGGTTCGGGATCGTGTCGGGCTTCCGTCGCGGGCGCGCCGCCGCCGTTGAAACCTCCGCCGCCACCGAACCCTCCGTCGCCTTCCGGCTTGACGCGGATCGTGTAGCCCGTGCGCTGGGAAAGTTCCTCCGCGTCCATCGTGAATCCGGCGCTCGAGGCGAGCCCGGCCAATTCCAGCACGTCCTTGGCGTTCGGCTTCGGTTCCGTTTCCATTTGGAATTCGGCCATGATCGGCTTTCCCTTGAACGCGCGCTTGAGGACGACTTCGCAGAACTGCTTGTTTATGGCGTTCGCCGTCACCCGCGCGTCCGCACGGACGATTTCGCGCCACACGTCCATTTGCGCGCCGCCCGCCAAAGTTCCCGAACCGCTTTCCGCGAGCGACGTCAAAGTGCCGCCCGTCGCCATGAGGACGATGAGCTTCTGCTGGTGTTCGATGAATTCCGTGAACGGGTTCGTCCCACGGCTTTCGCTCGCGTAGTTGATTTCGCTACCGTTCGGCACGACGCCGGAGCGCCCCTCGAACACCGCCTCCGCCGCTTTCATGTACTTGTCGACTTGGTCGTCGCTCGTCAGCTCCGGCATCGTGATGATCACGGGCGGCAGGCCGTAGCTCTCGAGGAATCGGCCCCAGTCGCGTTCGCCGAGCGCCATGCGGAGGTAGATTTTCATCGCGGGCCAGTCGATGCACCGCTTTTTCACGACCGTGACGAGTTCGCTCGACGGGATCGCCTCGAGTTGCGGATTGTTGCTCGGCGTCACGCCGTGGAGGACGCACCACGGGGCCGCGTCCGGGTTCCAAAGCCAAACCTGCCGCATCGGGTCGAAGCAGACGTTCCAAGAATCCAAGAGGTCGAAGTGCTTGACCGTTCCGTCGATCTCGCGCACCGGGTTCACGTGGCTGTAGCCGCGAAACGCCGCGAGCGCCAAATGCTCGAGCGTTTCCGGGAGGTTGTCGATTCCGGCGACCGCCGACTCGAGGCACGCGATCTGCTCTTGCACGAGCACCTTGTCCGCGTCAGCCGGAGCCGCCGCCTTCACGGCCCCGTCGCCGAACGTGCGGAACCGACGCTGGTCGCTTTCCACGACCTTCCAGTCGAGTTCGGAGAGCGCCGCGCTCCGGCGGGAATTGCAGACGAGCAGTGTCGGGTCGTTTTGCTCGACCTCGTTGTAGAGGTACTGCAGGAGCGTCATGTTGCCCGTGCGCGCGAGGTCGTGAACCATTTCGACGTACCGAGCGTCGATGTTCCACAGCGGGTTGATCGTTTCCTGCTTGCGCCCGTTCTCGCTTTTGCGGAAACGCCGCGACACGAAGGACACCACCTTGTCGAGGAAGGCGGACTTCGAGTCGCCACGCTGTGTGTTTTTCATCTGCATTGCGTTGTATCTCCGCAATCGCCGAAACGGTCAAACGGAGCCGATTACTTCATCGACAACATGGCGCGCTTGAGGTGTCCCATCGCATCAAACAGTCCCTGCGACTTTTCTTCGTCGTATGCGATGATGAACGCCGCCTTTTCAATCAAATTCACAGCGCTCTTGCAATTGTCGTATGCCTGTTTCATTTTTCGTGCGTTTTCATCCGCGTTCTCGGCCACGTCGTCTCCGCAGGCGTTTCAGGCCTCGCGTTCCTCGAGCGCGTTGGCCACGATGGGGTTTTTGCTTGTCATGTCTGTTTCCTCCGTTTGGGTGAATGTTTGCAGTCAAAATTCTCCGCGTTAGTCATTCCGTCCGCGTCCGCTTTCGCCACCGCAGGATCGACGCCGCCGAGAGGGTAGCACGCGTGTCGTTTCATCCATGCGCGCACCTCGCCCTGCGTCGGCGCTCTGCGCGGACATGGCGTCATTCTTTTCCGCCTGCGTTCGCCGCGCGCTCTTGCATCGCCGCGTTCACGACCGGGTTGCTGGAAAAATGGCACGCGTTTGTGGAGGCGATGTCGATTGTCGTCTTGAACACGATCTTGCCGCCAGACGCCTGCATCGTTTTGATTTTCCCGACTTGTTTCGTCGCCCGTGAAATCGAGTCGACCAATTTCACGACAGCCGCGCGCACGACGGACACGAACTTCGCGTTCTCTTCCAGCCCGTTCTGGACTTCCACCGTGTATTCCGATCCGTTGATTTTGACGCGGCAATCCTCCCACGTCGTGCGCTTGATTTCGTCGTGGAGCCATTTCTCCGCCACCTTCGGGTTCCCGTTGCAGGCGACGCATTCTGCGTCCGTCTCCGCGTTGAAAGGAAGCACGACGTCGCCTTCCGCGTTCTCCGCAGTCGACGAGTTGATCGCGTGCTTGCGGTTGAATTCACGAATCGCGCGAAGGTTCATCACGCCTTTCTGCGTCCACTTGATCGGCATATAGTTGTTTGTAGGGAAGCAGTCCTCGACCTCGTATGCCGCGTCGAGCTGACGGTCTGCCGTCTTCTTGTCGATCTTTCCGGCGCGCTCGAGCTTCACGACGTAGTCCGTGAATTTATCGAGTTCTCGCTGGATCAAGAACGCGTCGTTGTGCGTTCCGTTCGCCGCCGTCGGCTCTCCCTGCTCCGCGTTCACGACGACGTGATCCAGCCGGAACGACCTCGATATCATGGACGGCTCGTCGGCTTCTCCAGCGTCGGCCATTGTCGCCTCTTCCGAGATTGTATCGTCAGCCGCGCCGTCCGGCTCCAAGTCCGCGAACGCAACGAGCGCGGCGCTCGTCCCGTCTTCGCCTTCCGCACGGACGAACGCGCTCATCCCCTTCGTGGCGCAGACGACGCCGCTCTTGCCAGCGCCTTCGCCCGCCTTGATTTTCACCTTGTCGCCGATTGTGTATGTCGCCATTACTTTTTCCTCCTGCGCTTGCCGTCGCGGTCAAACGCGAGCGCCAGTCCCGTTTCGGTTGCCCCGTTCCGCGCGAAGGTTGCCGCACAAGTCAATTCCACCCGCGCGAGAACGCCTTTGGCATCGGCACGACCTTTTTCACCTGCTCTCGCTTGATCCACGCCTCGGCCCCGTAGCGCGCGCCGTCGATGGTGTCGTCGTTTACCTTCGGATAGCCCTCTTTCACGTCGCCGTTGGCGTAGCGGTCGCTCTCGTATTTCGTGAATTCGTTTAGCGTGTATGGGCAACGCTTCGGGTGTATCACGATGCGTCTGCGCGTCTGCATCCAGCGCAGGCCCTCTTCGCGCCACCCGTTCGGGGACTTCCAGCACGGGCGCGTCCGCGCGAGTCCGTTCCTCTGCATCTCGGCGATGGCGAGATCTCCCGCGCGGTCTGCTATCACGTCCTTTTCGCCGAGCCCGCGCTTCACGGCCCATGCGATGATTTCGTCGAGGCGCGGCCCGAAATGGATCAGCTCGTCGAAGATGTACAGCGTCTGCGTCTTGGCGTCGTAAAGTTCGCCGATGGTTGTCGACGGGTGGTTCGTGAAGCCGAAGTCCTGCCCCCACGATTCCTCGACCGCGCCGGATGCGCGCAGGGCGTCGGGGTCGAATTCCTCGGCCACGACGTTGTCGAAAATTTCGCCGCCCGTTCCCGTCGCGACGCCCATCAGTTCCCACTCGTATCGCTTCGGGTCGGCCTTTTTGAGGTCTGCGGCGTCGTCGATGAACGTCTGCCCGATCCAGTCCGCGTGCCCGCCGCGCAGGACGTCGAGGTAGCTTGTGCGGTAAACGACGCGCCCGCGCTTCGGGCGCATGGCCTCCGCGTTCACCCAGTTGCTCTTGCTCTTCGGCGGGTTGAATGTGTAGATGCTCTGCCCGACCGGGCCTCCGCGAATCACCGACTTGCGCACGCTCTCGAGTTCGTCTTTGCTGAACTGGTTGAGCTCTTCCATCCAAAGGAGGCCGTAGTATCCGTGCTGTGGCTTTTCGGACTTGACCTTCTCCGGGTCGTCGAGACCGTGGAACACGATGCTACGCCTGCCGTCGAAGGTCATCGTCATGCTCGTCGCGTTGATTTTCCACCGACGCTTGATCTGCAGTTCCGGGTTCAGCTCGTCGAGTTTGGCGATGGCGAACAGGCATTGGTTGAATACGGACGTGCGGACGTTCGTTTGGTACTTGCGCAGAACCATCGCGTTGAGGTCTTCGACGCCCATGACCATCGCCGAGACCATGTACCCGGCGACCGTGGACTTGATCGAGTTTCGCCCGCCGATCATCCAAAGTTCGCGCGCGTAGCCGGACGCGAAGTCGTCCCACGCGTCGTCGTATGGCTTCACGATCAAGTCGCAGAAGTTTCCCATGCCGCTTGAGCGCCTCCCGCTTCGCCCGCCGATCCGTCAGCGGCCCGCGCTGTCCGTTTCGCTCTTTCCTCGCGACACGGACTTCCGCCGTGCCGTTTTCACGCCTGCTCCGTCCGGGCGCGCCTTGACGGTCAGCACGCCGTCGCTTCCGCTCTTCCAGCCGAGACCCCACTTCTCCATCCGCTTTAGCAGGCGTTCCGCCTCCCTCTCGCCGAGTCCGTCGTTGCGTTCCACGCCCTGCGCCACGTCGTCGACGAGCATCACGCACCACGGGTCTTTCCGGCACGTCACGTCCGGCGTCCGTCCGCCGAGGTTTTCGGCGCACCAATCTTGGATCGGTTTGAGCGCGTCGCCGTATTCGACCCCGGCGAGCATCATGGATTCCGGGCTTACGCGCGCGGTCACGATCTTTATCCGCACGCCAGCGTCGAGCGCCGCGTTGGCGAGGGCGACCACGGACGGGACGGTTTCACCGATCTCGCCGTGCCCGCGCCACCCTTCGTGCCGCGCGAGCGTCCCGTCGAGGTCGAAACCGACCCACGGGCGTTGCGTCTTCATCGCCTCCAGCCACAGTTCGCCTTCGCGCCGTCCCGCCTCTATGGCCAGTCCGCTCGAAAAGACGGGAACGGTTCTGCGTCCGCGTCCGATCATTTCTGCTCCCCATTTCTGCGCTTCAGCTCCGGCGCTTTCCCGGTTTCCGCCTCGAGGCGCGCCAACGCCACGGACGCCTTGCGCGGATCGGCCTCCAAAACGACGCACGTGCGGTTTGTCCGCGCCGCCGCCACCGCCGTCGTGCCCCATCCTCCCCACGGATCGACGACCACGTCCTTTACGGAGCACGAGTTTCGGATGAGGTAGACAGCCGCCGCGATGGGCGTGGCTCCGCTCGCGTCGGCGCGTGGCCGGAAGTCCATCACCGTCGTCTGCTTGCGATCCGTGCGCCACTTGTGCGCGGCCCCGTCTTTCCACCCGTAGAGGCACGGGAAGTGAGCCCGAGCGTACCGCGAGCCGTTTTCTGCGGCTTTCGCGGCACCGCCGCTCTTGACGAAATCCCACACGAGGCACTCGCGCACCTGCAGTCCGGCGTCCATCGCCGCGCCGCGCGCCTCGTATCCGTCGGCGTCTTCGTAGAACGCGTAGAATGCCGCGCCGTCCGCCATCGCCCCTGCCGCCGTGGAGAACGCCTTGGCGATGGACGCGCGCGCTTCTTCTCCCGTGGCATGGGCGTCCATGCGCGGAATCGCGCACACCATCGCGTTCGCACGTTTCGCCTTCGCGGCCTTCATGGCGGCGGCCAGCGCGTCTGCGTCATCCGGCTCCGCGCACGCAACGACCTGTCCGCCGACCTTCCACACGTCGCCCGCGAGGACTTCCGGCCCGTCTCCGCGCCCCGTGAAGTCGAAGGCGTCTTCCTCGGTTGACGCGTTCGGCTCCGGGTTCAGCTCGTCGCTGGTGAATCCGTAGACGCCGAAGTCGAATTCCGGGAGCGCGGCCACCTCCTTTTGGAGGAGGTCTTCGTCCCACGTCGAAAGTTCGGATATCTTGTTGTCGGCCACGCGCCGCGCGCGGATCAGTTCCGGCGGGAGGTCGTCGTCCACAACGACGGGGACTTCCTTGACGCCGAGCTTCATCGCCGCGAGCCGACGCGTGTGGCCGCACACGATGACGCCATCCTTGTCCACTTCGATGGCACCGCGAAAGCCGAACCGCTTGATGCTTTCCGCGCACGCGTCCACGGCTGGCGAGTTGTCTCGCGGGTTTTTGTCGTATGGTATCAGCCGTTCGACGGGCCAGTATTCGATTTTCTGCTTGTCTTCAGCCGTCATGTCTTCGGCTCCTTTGCCTTGGTTGTCGTGTCGAAAAAGGCGCGGGGGCTTGACCGACCTCCGCTTGGGCCATTTCCATCGCGCTCCGCCATGATGTGCGGGTCGCTCTGTGCCCGCCGACCAGAAGATTGGAAGGTCGGGTGGTTACGGAGCGCGTTACGATGGCGCGGGCGCTCGGCGAGGCAAACACGGACACCAACCGAAAACCCCGCCGGGCGTCTTTTTTCATTGGTTGAAATCTTGATCGCTTCGGGCATTTTCGCTACGCCTCCGCGTTTCCTCCAACGGACGGCTCCGTGGCGCTTCCGCCGTCTTCGGCGTCCGTTTGGCCGTCCAAAAGTTCGGCGGCGTCCTTGGCCCGTTCTTCGGCCTGTTGCGCGAGGAGCGCTCCCGACCTTTCCGGGTTGAAAAGCCCGAGCACCACGGGCGGCGGCGGCGTCTCGTCGACGAATGTGTCGGCTGGCTTCTCGCCAACCGTGTCACGCAGAAAGGTCGCCGCGTTCGTGTCGCCCTTCATCGCCCTTTTGAACACGCCGAGGTTAACGAGGTCGATCCCAGTAGGGTCGCCCTTGATGCCGAAGAACGTCAGCTGATCCTTGGCCTGCTGGTAGAACGGGGAGCGCTTGTCGACCCGCCCTTCGAGAATCGCTTTTATCGTTTCGCGGAACGTTTTGGCCGCTTTTCTTTTAACGCCCGAAGCCCGCCCCGCTTTTCGGGCGTTCGCCCTTCTTTCTTCGGGCGTTCTCTCGGAGTTCGGCACGAGATTGTCCATGTTTCCGCGAGGCATCGTCTATCTCCTTTTTCTTCGCCTTTGCCGCATCGTTTTCGATGTTTCAGTTGACAAACTTTCGGAATGGTGCTATTTTGTCTTTCGCGCGTGCGCGTTTGATGTCACTTGCCAGCGCCGTCCGTGCGCCGCTTTCGTGTGCAGGCCATTCTCCACGCGCCGCGTCCCGCCCTTCTTCTTTTCGCGCGGTTCGCCCTGCATCTTGCGGCTTTTCCCGTCACGCGCGCTTTCCGTTCGCGGATCGGCGGCGGAGTTCCCTTGCGGCGGCGGTTCCGTAGCGCGTCGAATCGACGAGCTTCTCGAGGTTTTCGTTTGAGTCCCATCGGACGGAGCGGTTGACGGAGATCGATTTCCGGCGCTTTGCGAAGTTGACGGCGTTCATCATGGTCTGCTGTTCCTTGTTTCTGTAGGTTGTTTTCCGTTGTTTTTGTGGGTTGTTTCCGCCTACGCGCGGGTGTCCGCGCGCGGGTCAAAAAATTGAGAAGAGGTCGTCTTGGACGAAATGGTCTCTGCGGACGCCTCTTTTGGCCCCGCCCGCGCCTGCTCTGCGCATCCCGGAAATGGTGGCGGTCACGACCTTGTTCCGGCGGCACATTTTGAGGAGTCGCGCCCACACGACCTGTTTCGTGAGCCCGAGCGCCTTGGCGGTCTGCACCATGTCCATGCCGTGGTAGACGCACTTGAAGATGAGGAGGTCTGTGTCCTCGATGGCCATCAAGTTGGCGAGTATTCTGCGTAGCGCGCCTTCGACGGACACGCGGAACTGTCTGTTGTGGTTTTCGGCGACCGTCTTCGTCATCGGCTGTGCGTCGTAGTCCACGGCGTCAGATCCCGTTTCGAGACCGCCACGGAAGAACGCATCCTCTGCGGCTCTTGCGCGGTTCGTCTTTCCGCCGTTTCCGATGCCTTCGTTGTACACGAATTCTCCGGGCATCGGCAGATCCTCGAGGTGGACGTATGAAATGCCGCAGTTGGATTCTTCCGCAGGGCCTTGGCACGTGCAACAGACGGGGTGCGCCTTGCCGGAGTACTTGCACTTGTGGCACGAGCGCGGGCCGACGATGGGGCCGTCGCAAATGGAACACCGCCTGTCGTTTGTCCCTGCGAGAGGACAGTTCGCTTCTGCGCAGGCGCGGTCTTTAGCGGCCTTCGTGGCGTACTTCTGCTTGCACGGGCGCACGCGCGTCCGCCGTTCGTCCGCTTCCGCTTCTGCGCACGGCGTCGTGATCGAGTCCGTCTCGCCGTCCGCTTCGTCGAATCTGTCTGTTTCGTCATTCATGTCTTGCGTTCCCCCGTTTTCCGTTGTGCCGTTTCACGCTTTTAGGCCATTCCGCTGGTCGGTCAAACCGACGGACGCCCTCGCGCGAAGTCGCCGCGCCAGTCAATTCGCCTTTTTCGCCGTATCTTTCGCCTCCGCTTCGTGGGTCATGTCGAATTCCGCGTCGTCTTCGCGCACGACGATCTCGATGCGCGGTTTCTTGAGCGTGTACCGTTTGGTTATGCACACCGTTGAAATGAGGCGGTCGTCTGCGAAGAGTCCGGCCTTGACGAGGGCGTCCTGCACAGACTTGAACCTGTTGTCCGCGTCGCCGTATCGGGCGGACGTCACGGGTGCGCCTTCGCGGCGCGCTTCGCGCTCCGCCTTGGACGCGCCCTTCGGGTATGCGAACAGGAACGCGCAGAAAACGGCCACGGGGCCGTCGCCGAACGCGGATCGGCAGGCGGCGGCGTACGGTCTTGCGAGGAATGCGACGGCGTTCTCGCCGCGCTGGACGCGTTTTTTGGTGAAGAACCGCACGCGTCCCGTCGCCCGGTTGACGAACGCGCCCTTCTGCTGGGCGGTCGAAAGGACGGCAGGATCGAGGTCGAGCGTGAATGCGAGGTGTTGCATGGAGTCGTTTCGCTCCTGCGTCAAAACGGGAGATCTTCCTGCTCGGCGGTATCGGTCGCTTTCGGATCCACGGCGTTCTGCACGCCCGCCGGGGCCGTGCCGTTCGGTACGGCGCGCGGGGATGGAGCGCCGTCGGCGTAGGAAACGTCGGCGCCCTTGAGCGAAACGTACCAGCGGTTCGGGTCTGCCTTCGACTGGTTCGCGTTAACGTAGAACCCGACCTTCACGCGGTCGCCTTCGCGCAGTCCGTTGAGCTTCGCCTCGTCGGCCTTGAAAAAATCGAACACGGCGTTGTTCGGGCGCTCGCGGTTCGGGTCGTCGGCGACGAGGATCGTGCGCTTGGAGAATCCCGACGGAAAGGAAACGCGCTCGAAAATGCGGACGACGGTTCCCGTGAATTCGTATCTCATGTTTGTCTTGCCTTTTGTCTTTTTTCGGTGTTTGTTGTTCGGTTGAAGATCTGACGCGAGCCGTCTCGCGTCACGCTGTCGCAGGGGCGTTCACTGGGAGATAGAGCCATTCCGCGAACGAGACGGCGCGCTGGCCGTGCGCTTCCGCTTCGCGGTGGATGAGCGCCCACGCGGCGGCGGCGCTCTTGAAGTCGCCGTGCGCCGTGTAGTTCGTCCGCTGGCTTTCGTCGATGCGCGAGAGGTCTCGGTATAGCGCGAGGCGGGCGTTCGCCTTCTCGAGGAGGGAGCGGTACGTTTCGGCGAGTTCGGCGAACCGCTCGCGCTCGTCGAAGATGGCGGCGAGGTCGTTTCGGACGTAGTCCGTGAATTACTTTTGCACGAACACGCGGTCGCTGAGTTCCGCGTCCGTGTAGATTCTCTTGCGTTCCGTCGGTTGCATTGCGTTCCCTCCCATTGCTCTTTAGCCGATGCTGTCAAACGGAGACCGACATTTCGGATTCGTCGAACAGATCGAGTTGCTGTGGTCTATTGACTCCCCCCCCGTCCAAGTAAAAAGTCGCATATGAAGTTCCTCGCGTAGTCAGGCGAAATCATGGATCGCTCTTCACTGCATATCCCGCTTTTGCTCGATCCTTTTGCAAAGTGTCCGTTAGGATGAGCTTCTCGGCTCTTGCTGTGTAAGAGGAAGTATTTTCTGTTTTCTTCCGGCGTTTGTTGAAGAGTTGATGCGTGCATTGGTTCGCAGTTGAAGAACCAGTACGCAGTCGGCTTCACGAATGCGTCTCCCCTGCTTGTTCTGTCGTTGTCGACGACGCTTGGTGGCTTGATGAAGTTTCCCTTGAGGTATGTGTTCGTCGTGTACGGGTTTTCGACAACGAGGCGTATTCCACGGCGAATGCAAACAAAGCACATCTTGAGAAGTAAGTCGAAGAAACGCTCGCGCTTCTTAACCCTCTCGAGGATGTATTCATCGCATCCGTCAAGCGTTTTGAACTTGTACTCGTAGTTTGCGAGTGTTATGTTGATTTGCGAGATTCCGCAAAAATGGATGCATGGAAAAAACGCCATCACGAAATCGTCCGGGGCGATGCGGTCGAGCAAACTTTGTCTTCCTGCGTACGCTTCTTCGATTTCGGAGAAGATGTCGACTTGGTTGTCTGTCTCTCCGAAGTTGTTTTGTATATCGTAGTCCTCTGCTGGAATGCCGAGAGACATGAACGCTCTTTTGAACGTACCGCTCTGCTCAAACAGACAATGAGATTTTCATTTGATTTCCATGTTGGACACTCTTTCCGCGCTGGTCAAATCGCGAGGACGATTTGGCGGCGGCGCTTCCACGCACGCCACCAAGCGATCCATCCGTGCATCATTTAACAACAATCTTTCCGGACTTCGAGACCGATAACACGCCCGATTTCTCGCGCATGATACCTCCGGGCTCCAGGATCGTTAACACGCCCGATATTTCGTGCGTGAACTTTCCGCATCCGCTCCCGTCGGTCTTTCGCTCCCACTTCATCATTTCATATCCGCCGTCAAGC
>DCIH01000004.1:21170-59163 GCA_002317575.1 Verrucomicrobia bacterium UBA1731
TTTCCCGCGTTCACGGCGTTCCTGTAGTATGCGGCGGCGCACGCTTCAAGAGCATCCAGCGTTTCCTGTGGGCATCTTGCAGACGGTTTTTCGGCCATTGCATCGCGCTGGACGCTTGCGGCTTTCGCCGTGTTCTTCTTCTTGTCATTCATTTTGCGTTCTCCTTTTTGCGTCTTCGTTGTCGTTTTAGCCGCGCCGTCGGGTGGTCTTTCCGGCGGCGCGGCGTGTCGTGTCAGCCGAACTGTTTGGCCACCGACGCGATAATCTTGTCGTTTGCGATGGTCACGGAGTTCCAGCGCCGCACGATCTCGAGAATCGTCTCGGCGGCGTGGTAGAACTTGCCTTCGTCGGCGAACGCCTTGGCGATGACTCCGGCTGAACGAGCAAGCTCGCCGTCGTCCATCTCGCGCACCTTGCGCACAGCCGATTCCGCTTCGGGATTCGATTCGCGCTCCCAGTCCTGTTCGAACGTTTCCATTTTCACTTTCTCCTTTTTTGCGTTTCCTTATTCGTCTTCCCCGGCTTCGTCGACGTCACCGTCTTCGTCGCCTTCACATTCGTCTTCGCCGTCGTCTTCGTCTGCGGTGTTTTCGGCGATGAAGAGGTCTGTTTCTTCCTTGCCGATTCCGGCGATGTCAGCCACCGCCGGGAACCTGCGCAGGACGTCGGCGACCTCTTCCGCGTTTTTGTACCCGCCCATCCACTCGAGGACGATGCCGATCAGCGTCTCGCGCCCGTCGTCTAAATCCTCGAGGTTGTCGACGAAATCGCCGACGCTCTTTTCGATTTCGGAGCGCTTGTCGTCGTCGACGACGGCCTCGCGGACGGCGTTGCACACCTTGCGGTTGCGATCACACTTTGCGCTTTCCTCGGCCCTCTGCTCGGCCATCTCGGCGCGCTTCTTTTCCTTGGCCTCTTCGATGGCCTTTCTGCTGGGGCCGAACTTGATGTCGATTGTACGCCCGTGGACGAGGACGTACGCGCATGGCTTGCGCGTGCTCTGTTTCGTGCCGTTCGCCTCGTTTGGCACGTCCCAGTATCCGTTGACGCGGACGACCTCGGTTCCGGGCTTTGCGACCTTGTCGATTTGCGCCTGCACGTACGCGTCGTTTGTCGCCTTGTAGCATTTCCTGTCCATGCACCGACCGAGCGATCCGTCGACCTCTCCGAAGAGGTCGGCCTGCGCTCCCGTTCGCTTCGCGCAGGCGTTGCACTTGGCGCACGCGTCTGCGGAGCACGAGAAAGGCGAGTCGTCCAAGTCCATCGTCTCGGCGTCGAAAAGACATCCGACGGACGCCCACTTCGCGTGGTTGCCGAGGTATCCACGGTTCGCCTTGGCGAACGCGCGCTCTTGGATTTCGGGCGTGTACGTGGCGGCGTGTACGAGCGCGTCCTGCGAGACGCCCTTCGGGTTCGACTTCGCGTACTCCCGCCAAGACGAGGAAAGGTCGGAGAGCTTGAGTCTGCTTTTCACCCAGCGTTCCGTGTGCCCCGTCTTCGCGGACAAGTCCTTGACGTCTAAGCCGGACGCCAACGCGTCGACCATCGCCTCGGACTCTTCGATCATGCCGATGTTTTCGCGCAGAAGGTTCTCGGCGATGGTGAGCAGTTTCGCATCCTTGATGCCTCCGTAGATCTCACACCAGTCGGAATTCGCGACCTCCTTAAGGCCGAGCGACTTGAGCGCGGCGAGGCGTCTGTTTCCGGCGATGCAGTACGTGATCCCCGCTTCTTCGTCGCGCCACAGGGTGATCGGGTTGATGAGGCCCGTTTCCTTGATGCTCGCGGCGAGGTCTGCCACGCTTTCCGGCGTGATTTCGCCTCGCGCGTTCCAAGGCGCTAGGACGATTTCGCCGATCTTGATGTTGCCTTCTTCCATTTTGCGTTCTCCTTTTTTTCCTTTTTGGTTTTGTTTTGTGTCGTCACTTGTTCTTCAAATCCGTGCGTCCGCGATTGTCCGTCCAGCGGTCGAGCGCCGCCTTGATGCTGTCCGTGAGCCGACGCGCGTCGCAGACGGCGAGGCCGTAGTTTGCGTTTCCCGCGTCGTATTCGACCGCCTGCGAATCGACGTACCACTTGCAGACCATCGACACGAAGTCCGCGCTCAGTTCCTTGAGCGCCTTGCGCTCCGCCTCGAATCGCCTGCGCCACTTTTCGGCCGCGCACGCAGCATTCCTTTTGTCGCATACTGCCATCGCTCACGCCCTCCCGTAAGAGAGCCCGCGTTGCGCTGACGCGCGCTTGACGGCCATTTTCGCCTCCATGCGCGCGGCGCTTCTCGCCTTGCGCTTGGAGTCCCTCGCCCGTCTGCGGAGGCGCGCCGCGCGCTCCGCTTCCGTCTTTCCGTTGTTTTCCGTTTCCATTTCCGTTTCCATTTCCGTTTGTTCACTCGCCGCAACCCTGCGCGCGTGCCCCCGCGCGCGGAGCCGAAAAAACACGCCCGCCGTTTTCCGCTTCGCCGTCCCGTTCGCGCTCTTCGCGCTCCCAGTAGCCGAACACGTCTTCGCGCTTCCAGTCCGCGCAGATCTCCCACGCGAGGAATGCGACCAAAACGAGCGCCCCCAAAACGACCGCGCAGACCGCGCATATGACGAACCATTCGACCGTCATGGCGATCACCTCCGCTTTCCCGTTTCCTCGTCGTCGCTGGCCATTGCCGCGCGGATCGCCTTCGCGTCTCGGCGCAGGCGCGCCACGTCGGCGCGGATTTTTGCGACCCGGTATGGTTCGTGCTGGAGCCAGCCGATCTTTCGGAGGATGTCCCAGCAATGCTCGATGCGCTCGAGGCCGTACGTCTTGCACAGCCAGTAGAGCTGGGCCGTGACGGTCACGGAAAGTTCCGCCTGCAGGAGCACCAGCGCCTGCGTCGAAAGTTCTCCGCGCGTCGCGTACATCTCGGTGCAGTCCCTGTCGAGGTTGTGCATCCGCCCGTATTCCTCGTCCATCTCTCGCGGAATCTTCGCCCAAACGGCGCGCGCCCTGCGCGTGCGTTCGGTCTCGAAGAAGACCGCGCCGATCTCGTTTCCGACTTCCGTCACTTCGCGTCCCCCCTTTCGGCGACGAGGCGGTTGGCGAGCGCCTCCACCTTGTCGAATTTCGCCTTTTCGCGCCGCTCCGCCGTTGCGTCGCCGTTCGCTCCGCCGTTGCGGTCTTTGTCCCTTCTGTAGTTGTAGATGGAGCCGAGAATCCGTCCGGCGTTCCGCGCCGTGATTTTTTCGGTCGTGGACGTCTGCGTGCCCCTGCGCTCGTAGGTGAAGCCCACGCGCTTCCATCCATCGTAGATTTCCTCGGCGAAATCCACGGGAATTCCTTTCGCGCGCGCAGTCCTGCGCAGTTGTTCGATGGTGAAGTTCGGATTTCCGTCTTCGACCGCGACAACGCGCTCTTCGTCGCGTGCGCTGGAAGATTCCTCTTCCGTTTTATTCTCTTTGTCTTTGTCTTTGTCTTCGCTTAATAAAGGGACACTTGTTTCGCACCTTGTTTCGCTACCTTGTTTTGGTTGTTTTTTGCAGGCGTTCTTGTTTCCGAGAGGCGCTCCGCCCATCCGTCCGGCGGCGATTCGGTTGAGCTTCTTGTCGACCACGGGCCGCACGGCGTTGTAGGCGTCCCACGCGGCCCACTCCGGGCCGTGGGAGGCGCCCTTGACGGGCTTCGGAGGGACGATGCCTCCGAACGCGTAGCGGAAGATCGCGTCGTAAAACGCGAGCCGCTTCTCGTCCGTGTCCCGTCCCTCTGCGAGTTCGTGCCAGTTCTCGAAGAACGTGATGTACTTCATCGGCTTGTCTGCGCCAATGCTCTTGCGTGCATCCATGTCTTCTTTCCTTCTGTTTTGAAATCGTTTGTTTTGGGTTTCGCGGCTCTGCCTCCGCCCGTCTCGCCGTTTCCGTTCCGCGCCCGGTGACGCGCGTTCGTGTGCCGACTTGCGTCAGTACGGGAGGTCGAGGTCGTCCTGCTCCATGTCCGGCTCCGCTAGACCGCCGACGGGCGGCTGGTCTTCCGGCTTGTCTATTTCGCCGCATTGCGCGGCCTTGGACGCGTCCGCGTCTTCGGGCTGGACGGTTTCAGCTTCGGACGCCTTCTGCGCGGCACGGGCCTTGCGTGCGGGCTTCCTTGGCGCGTCGGGCGTGTCGCCGCCCTTCGGGAACGCGTCTTCGACCGTGCCGACGCCGTCGCGGATCGCGTTGTAGACGTTGCCGAGGTCGGCGAGCTGTTGCGGGAGGATCGCTTCGATGTGCCGCTGGTACTTGACCTCGATCATCGACTTGGTGACGCCGAATTCGGCGAATGCGTCGAGCATTTTCTTGATGCGCTCCGGGGTCACTTTGTTGTGGTCGGCGTTCGTCTTGTTGCAGGCGTCCACGGCCATTTCCACGACGTCGCTGGGGATGATGCCGAGGATGCAGGCGCGCAGTCGGCGGCTGGCTTGGTTCGCGGCGTGCTCGTAGACGTCGCGCCCGGTCGTCACCTCCTTTCCGTTGTCGCGGACGTGCTGGACGGGGAAGATGCGCTCCTGCCGGACGTTCCGCTCCATGTCCCAGCAGTATGTCTGCACGTTCGTGTATGGCTTTCCGTCGTCGCCGACCTCCATCGTGGCGCGCGTGCCGAGGGTGAGGTTTCCCCAGCACTGGGCGAGCGTCTCGGCGAGGCGGATGCTCGGCCCGGTCACGACCTGTCCGCCGCGCGCGTAGGTGTACATCGCGGCCTTGGCGAGCGACGGGCGGGCGCACTCGTTTTTGATTTCGTCCATCGCCGCGAGCTTGTTTCGCGGCAGTGCGCGCGCCATCTTGATCGCGCTGATGGTCTCCGCCATTTCGCGCGTCATCTGCATGGCGCTGGTTCCGTTCTTCGGAGCGGCCATCATGGCGTCTCCGCCGTTGGCCGCAGGCGCGTCGTTGCGCCGTTGCATGATCGAACTTGTCATGTTGCGTTCTCCTTGTTTTTTGTGTTTGTGTGAAGCGGGATTCCGTTCACGCCGCGGTCACGGCGCTCACGCGGAGGGTGCGGGTTTCGCTCTTTTTGTAGAGCGATTCGGGCACTTTCCCCTTTCCCCCGAAGTGTGTCTCGACGGCCTTGGAGTCGAGGCGGTTGGTCACGCTCGTCTTGAAGGTCGCCTTCCAGCCGTCTGCGGTTCCGAGTTCTGCGGAACCGAGCGCGACCTTGATGCGGTTTTCGATCTCTGCGACGCGCTCCTTTGCGGCGTCCTCTGCCTCCTTTGCGGCGGCGAGCGCCGCGAATTCGTCGGCGGCGAGACGGACTGGTTCCGCGTCGGGGTTCGACGCGCCGACCGTCGCCTTGACGGCTTCGGTGTCCGCCTTCGACCCGGTCGGGTCGGGGAGGACGCCCGTCGCTTCGGCGACCGCGAGCTTGTCGAAGAATTCCTTTGCCGCTGGCTCCATCTCGGCGATTTCGGCGGTCGGGACGTGGATGACGTCGTCCACCCATTCCGGCTTGTTCTCCGCGTCGCCTTCGACCGTGGTGACGAGGTATACCGAAAGTCCGACCATCGGGACGTAGATAGCGAGGTACCAGCGCCTGCTTTCCGTCACCGCGATGTAGAGGCAACATTGCACGAGGTAGGTCGTCGGGAAAGGCAGGGGGTGCTTGCCGAGGAGGTGGTCGCGCCCGTTGCGGATCGCGGCCAGCTCTTTCATCGTCTTGCACTCGAGTCCGGCGTCTTCGTTTGCGATCTTGCGGTCGATGCTGGCCATGAGGTGCGGGTAGTCGTCGTTTGTGATCACGCAGTTCTCGCGGTGGACTTTTTTTCCCGACCGTTCCTCGAACCGCTTTGCGACGTATTCCTCGTTGTCCCGCCCGAACCGCATCGCCTCGTTGTCGGCCTTGTCCGGCAAGAGGCCCATCCGCCGGAGGCAGAGCGTGCGCGGCGTCTCGTATTTCGAGAAGCCCATCACCGCACCCAGTTCGCTCCCGCCGAGGCGGGTTTTTCCAAGTTCCGTCCGGGTGGCGAGCCACGCTTCGCGGCTCCCCACGTCGAAACGGTGCTTTTTCATCGTGCCCATTTCGCGTTCTCCTTTTTTGTTTTTCCGTGTTACAATATCCTAAAATCAGCGCATGAAGTCAAGAGGAACTATTCGTTTTTCCACTCGGGCGGAACTTCTCTCCGCGCGAGGCGCGCGTTGAGCGCGTCGTTTCGCTCTATCGACTTTTTGAAAAACGCGCCTCCGCGCCTCTTGGCCGCGTTCCGGCTGTAGACCGCCGCCGCCACCTGCAGATCCGTCTTCGCGGCTTCCTCGGCGTGTAGCGGGTCTGTTTCGACGTACTCTCGCGCTCCGCTCATGCAGGCGCGTGCGATGGACGTCATCTCGGCGGCGATCAAATGGCAGACGTCCTTGGCGTGGTAGAAGAGTTGCTCGTCCCGCGAGTCTATTGCCTGCCCCCGAATCGTGAGCCACGCTCCGCGCAATGCATTCAAACGCACGAGCTTCTCGGACCTGCTTTCCTTCTGCTCCGAGTATCCGCTCACAGCGCCGCCGCCTTCCTCGAAACAGTCACGTCGAAGTTCGGGAGCATCTGCTGGACGAGGTTGCGCACGTGGTCTTCCTTCGGGAGAGGGTGCGCCTGCGCCCGGAAGAAGCGCCGCGTCGCCGAGTCTCCGATGCGCAGTTTGCGGAGATGGTGCTCGACGATTGGAAGGAGTACGCGTTCGACCACGTCTGCTTCGCTCTTGCCGCACCCCTTGAGGAGGTCGCCGTATTCCTCTCGCAGGCCGATGAGCGCCGTGTGCCAGCGTCCGCGCGTGGCGCACGTCATCCTCATGTTGAAACGCGCAGGGCGCGTCACAGACCCGTTGTTTGTAGGGGCTTCCTCGTTTGTGTAGACGTGTTTGCACTTTCCCATTTGCGTTCTCCCTTGTTTCGTCGGTTGTCGTTTCCGTCAAAGGTCGCCGAATCTGTGAGCGCCGATTGTGCGCACCCGGCGGAGCTTCTTCGCCCAGCGCGGGTAGCACTTCGCGTGCGCGTAGTAATGGTTCGCCTTCAGGGTCGGGCGGAATTCTTCGCGCGCCACCCGCTCGGCGACGGACACGCAATGACGCCATTTCGCCCCTGCGTGCTTCTCTCCGATCCTTGGCCGCGCGTTGTTCCAGCACGAAAACTGCCGCTTGCGCAGGCATTCGGTAGCCGCGTCCGTGCCGCGTTCGCGCGCCCGGTTGACGATCACCGACGCCACAGCTTCGATCCCGGCCAAGCTCTCGCCTCGCGCTTCGCGCCACAGCGTTTGGCTCACCACCGCGACCGTCCAAGGATCGGCGCTGGTTGCGCACTTCGTCGGCCCCTTGCATTCGTCCGGCTTCGGAGCATCCGTCTCCGCTTCCGTCTTCGACGGGCCGATCCCTTGGAGAATCCGGCGCGTTTCCGCTTCCTCGGCTTCGTATTCCGCCTTCGCCTCGGCGTTCCTGTCTTCCGCAGTCGGCCAAGATTTCGTCGGCTTGTCTTCTGCTTCTCTCCGCATCGCGTCGATCTCGCGTTCAGCCGCGTCGGCCCGAAGCTTCATCTCGAGGTTGACGAGGACGAGCGCCGCGATGGCCGCGAAAACACCTGCGACGGCGGCGTTGACCGTCCAGTCTGTCATGCGTTCGCGCTTCTTTTCCTTTGCCGTCATGTCGGTTCTCCTTTTTGCGTTGTTCACTTCGTTTCGCCGTTGGCGCGCTCGCCGTCTTCGATGAGCTTTGCGATCTGCCCCCGGATGGATCGGTGCTCGCGCTTCGCGTTTTCCGCGATGCGCTTGTGTTGCGCCTTGTCCAGCGTCACGTGGACGAGGACGGTATTCGCTTCTTTCGTGTTTCCCTTCATCGTTTGTTCTCCTTGTTCGTTTCGTTTTCGAGCGCCTCGATGGACGCTTCCGTCACGCCTATGTTCCGGCTTCCCGATCCGCGCACCCCGACGAGCCGTCCTGCGCGCACCAAATTCACGACCGTGTTGCGGTGGCGACCGAGCCGACGTGCCGCGTCGCCGATGGAAACCACCGACGAGCGCCTTCCGCCGACCAGCGCGCGCTCGATGCGCTCGAGTTCCGCGTCCGTCGCCGTCGGGTCTGCGTGCGCAATCCGCACGATCATCTCTTTCGTCATTTCCTGCATTTTCTCTTCTCCGATCCTCGCGCGGGTACCCGCGCGCTCGTCAAAAAAAACCGCGTGCGCGCTTCGCGGGCTTTCCGGCTCCCGTTCCGCGAGACGCGCGCGGACACCCGCGCGTCTTCAAAAAAAATTTGAACTCGTAAATCACCATCTCTTCCGGGGTTTTGCCTTCGGCTTTTGCCATCCGGCTTGCCAGCTCTACCGTTTCAGCGTCGAGCAGGAGCTTGTTTTTTTTCGGCATCGATGACGCCCTTCCTTTTTGCGTGGTCGTGTACAAGTCGTTTTACGAAATCGGTGTAGGTCATCCCTTCGGCTTGCGCGGCGGCTCGGAGAAGACGGGCGTCGTCGTCGTTGAACCAGAATCCGATCTTCTTGGTCTTGTGTTTTCCGCTCGGCCCCGAACTCATTTTCCGCTCCCGCTTGCCTCTTCAGTTTTCCTCTTTGCCCCGTACTATACCACACGCGCGGGGCCACGCGCAAGCCCCTTTTTTACTTTTTTTTTACCTTTTTTTACGCGCCGAGGAAAATGTCGGGAGGGGCCGTGTGGCCGCGACGCGCGTCCGAATCTTCCGCGTGCGTCAATCGTCCGTCACGGCGATCTGCGCGCGGCGAGCAACGTGCGCGCCAACGCCTCGACCGGGACGCCGATTTCGTCCGCGCATCTGCAGACGGCCTCGGCTTCGGCCTCGTCGAATTCAACGAAAACGACGACGCGGTTTTCCGCGTCGCCGTTTTCCGATCCACTTTTGATTTCGTCCATGTCGTCCACCCCCTTTCCCCGCTATCCACGGGCCGGGAATGTTATCACGGACGCGTTCCGAACATCACATGACCGCCTGCGCGGCTTGTCCGCCTCCCATGAGCAGTTTGCCGATGACGACGCCGCCTCCTGCGGTCGCGACGTATCGGAGGACGCGCCACAGCGTCTTCGCTCCCTCGATGCGCTCTTTCTGCGCGCGGTAGTCCTTGTCCGACTCCATGCACGGTTTCAGATCGGACTCAACCTTGTCGATGCGCTCGTCGAGCTTGTCGATCTTGCCTTCGATGCGCTCGTCGTTTTCGAGCGATTTCTTCACGCGGACGGCTTGGTGCGAGACGCACTCCATCAAGAGGTCGTCGCGGTCGTCGTACGCCTGCCGTAGGAGCGCCTCGCGGATCGCAGGGTCGGCATTCTCCCTCGCCGCGTCGCGCTTCTCTTTCCACCTCTTGATCTGCTCTTCCGTCATTTTTTGTTCCGTCCTTTTGTTGGTTTCCGTTTCAGTTTGAACTGCGAACACGCGCGTTCGCTTCTCGGAGAAACGATGACGGCGAAAATCGGGCAAAAACCGTTTTGCGGCCTTTCGCAATCAGCGCATTTCATTTTCTGTTTCGCGCTCATTTCCGGCATTCTCGTTTGTGCATTTCTTTGATCCCGTTCATGTCAACTGGGTTTCGCTTCGACTGTTCCGTTCGCTATGTTTATGAACCTTTTCCCACTTTATTGGAACTTGTGCGCGGCCCTGGCCTATGCGTCACCCAAATAAAATCTTCCGCTTTCGCTCTTTGTTATTTCATCACCAACTTGCTTTCGAGGGCTTTGTACGATTCCCTTCTTCCGATAGCATCCGCCGTCGCCATGTTCGCCTGCTTGGCGAAATCGCGATAGCGCCGATGCCACTCTTCGGCGTTGTTCGCGATGCGCAGCGTGTCGCCGTTCTCGCGGACGAGCTGTCCGACGCGGACGACGGGCCTGTGGTTTTCTTCGCGTACGTGGACTGTGAAGAACATGGCGTCACTCCGCTTCCAACGGCGATCCGAGCGTCATGAACTTCCGCTTGATTTTGGAGATCCCGTTCGTCCTCACGGCGAACGCGAACGCCTCGAATTCCTCGCGTCTCGCGCCGACGTGCTCGGAGAGCCACGCCTTGTCCGTCCCGGCGAGCGTGTTCGTGAACGCCACTTCGATTTCGCGGGCGAGCAGATTGTACTTCCTGTTGATTTTCGCCTGCGACTTCTTGTGCTTGACGCGTCCGTCTTCGATGACGCGCGTCTCGCCAGTCGCGCTTTGCGCGTGCTTCGCGTTCTCTTCCGCTTCCATTCGCGCGTCCGGCGTGTCGGCGGTCATGACCCATCTCAAGTCGCGCCGCAGGCATTCGTCTGCCCACCGTGAAACCTCTCCCGAATCGAGCGGCATCGCCGCAAGAAGTCCAGCCGTAGCCGCAAACGCGGAAAAAGCCGCCGCCGTGATTTTCAGTGCATCCATTTCGCGCCTCCCCGATTACTGGTTCACGGCGATTGCCGTTATGTTTCCGCCCGGTTGAATCCGAATTCCCCACATCTGTCCGTCTTCGCCTTTGAGGAAGAACTGGCCGTTCACCCAAAGTTCGCCGTTGATGGTAGTCTTCAGCATACGGGTCACCTGCGCGTCGTAACCGAGCCGCCAGTAGCATTCCCGCGCGTCCGAGACGAGATTCGACACGCCCGGAACAGTCACGATGCCGATGGCCTTCTGCGCGTTCGCCGCCGCAGTCCACGTGGCGTTCGTAAGGTGCTGTTTGTAGTAGACCGTCAGTTTCGTGAGGTCTACGGAGTCCGCGTCGAGGTTCCATCCGAGGTACGCCTTGTCCGCCGCCGCGTCGTATTTCACCGACGTGAAGCACAGGGAGTTCGACGCGATGCCGTGGAACGCAACCTCTATCGCGTTCGTGTCGCCCGCCTTGACGACCAGTTCGTTTGCGTTGTTCTGCCGGATCGCGTAGCGTCCTTTGGTCGTGCCTTTCCCGTCGAACGCCATTTGGCATCCGTTTGCCACAGTCACGTTGTTCGACGCGTGGTACTTGCTCCAATCCTGCCCGAGGTTTCCGGCGCGGCAATGGTACGCCCACTCGCGCCACTTTCCGAGCTGGCTCTCGCCCATCGAGTCCACGGTCGGAACGACGAGCTTCGTGAGGTCGTTTACCCATTCCGTGTTTCCGTTCGCCACCTCGTAGATTGCGAGGTCGCTGATGGAGAAGTCGCCTGCTTCCGTCTTGACGCAGTAGATGATTGCGACGTTGCCGTTGATCTCCGTGGTGATAGAGCCGCAAGGCGGCGTTCCGATTCTCGGCGATTGGTTCACCGAGTCGAAAACGATGTCCGCGATGCGCACGTGGCTTCGGCAAGTAATGATGATGCGGTTCGTGACGTTCAGCGTGTTAATCCACTGAGATCCGGCCCAATGTCCGCACAGCGTCCACTCGTCCAATTCGTTGTCGTATGCGATTTCGGTGTCCCAAACGATGGACGCCTCGCTCCTGTCGAGGATTTCCAGCGTGTATCCGCGCACGCTCATGGGGTCTGCAACGGGTTTCGTCTCGCCCTCGTCCCCGATGAACATTGAGACCGAACCGTTGCGTTCGTCCATGTATGCGACCTCGCCCGTCTTGAGAGGCGTAGAGAACGCCGTTTCGGGATTTGTCTTCGGGACGATTAGCGGAGCCGCATTGGCGAAAAGCGCCGCCGCGACAGCCGCGATGATTGTTGTTGCCTGTTTCATTTGTTTTGCGTTCCCTTCGGGTTCGTTGTCATTCGTAGAGGTTCAGCTGGCATCCGACGCTCGCGGCGTACGCCTTGATGACGGGCAACGCCTTGATGAAACTCGGGCCGCTTCCCGCGTATGTGAAGAGCGACGTGACTATCCACTTTCCGTCGTGGTGGAAATAAATCGGGTGTCCGCTGTCGCCGGAATGTATCGGGTATGCTACGCCCATCGTCTTCAGTTTCGTGGCGATGTCGTTTCGGGAGTACTCGCATCCCATGTCGAATTTCCACGTGGAGCCGTCTCCGCGCACGGACGAGTAGACGAGTTGCATCGGGTCGTCGAACGCCTGCGTCGCGCACCAGCATTGGATGCCCTGCAGTTTCACGAACTGCTCTTTCATCTTCGCCTCGCTCATGAGGTACGGGCAGTCGGCGAGCGGGATTTCGCCTTCGAGGATCGTGACCATCGAAATGTCGTCTATGTTCATTGCCGCGATCTGCGCGGCGTTCCACCCGTTTGAAACGGCCCACTTGTCGAGACGCACCCATTCGCCTTTTTTCACGGTCGTGGAGCCGATGGTTTGGAAACCCTCCCACTTGCACCAGTCCGGGTAGTGAGTCGCGCCGACGAGCAGTTTCGTACCGAGCGCGAACGGCTTGTCGTTTCCGACGTGTCCTGCGCTCGTAGCCGCCCACGCTGGTTGAGTGAAATATCCCCACTTGTACCACGTTTCTTCCGTGCCGACGATTCCGGGGCCGTGGTTCGGCGCGGCGTTTATCCACGCCAACGCTTCGTCGTTTACGGCCTTGCGCGCTGAACCTTCGTGGTCTGCCCAGTAGAGCGTTTCGTCTATCGTGTCTTGCGTGCCGTTCGAGATCGGAACTTCGGCGTATTTGATTTCGCCGTACTGGTTCACGGCGCTCACGACGTAGATGCCGCTCGCGTTCGCCGTGAGGTGTCCGTTCGACGATACGGAGCCGCCCGACGTGAGGCATCTCCACCCGCCAACGGTCAACGCCTCGATGCTGTATTCGTCGTAAAGTTCGCCCCAGCAGTCCGCTTCGAGGTTTCGGACGTGGTGCGACTGGAGAACGTTGTAAATCTGCCCGCAGTCGTTTTCGTACGTTCCGACGATTGTCTGCGAAGAGCTGGAGCTGGACAGTTTGAACTCTATTCCCCACGCGCCCGCCTTGCTCCAGCACGGTTCCGTGTTGACGCTCTTCCGAACGCTTTCGATGCGGTTCGTCGCGTCCGTGTATCGGCTTTCCACCCACGGAACGAGATTCGTCACCGTATCGGGGTTTCCCTTGACCTTGCCCCACTTGCACGTGAGCGGTTCGACGACATCCGCCTGCGCGGAGAACGCCAAAAACGAAACGCACGCGATTGCCCCAAGTTTTTTCACAAGCGAATTGAACGCCGCCATGAGCTGGTCGAGGTCGTTGTCGTCCGTGTTTAGGTTGTGCGGTATCCCGGTCATGTCGAGGCGCGTGCGAGCGCCACCGTCTTTGATGTCGTAAGTTGTACCGTCTGTCATCTTGATCTGCGCAATGTCGGCCATAGCATCCCTCCCGCCTTTGCCGTTGCGGTAAATTGTCACCATCCCGTAAAAACGGGGCGGACGGTTTCCGTTTCCGTACGCCGCCCGCCCTGTTTTGATCACTTGCGGCTCAAGCCGCGTCCCTTACGAGACCGTGACCGCGCCGGACACGCCCGTGAAGGTCGCGCTCGGATAGATTTCCTCGCCCGTGAAGGTGGCCGTGCTGACCGTACCAGCCGGGGTGATCTCGGAGACCGCGACCGTGCCGGACGGGGTGCACAGACCGCCGTCGAGGTTCGCCGCCGTGCCCGTGAAGGTCGGAGCGGAGATGGATCCGGCGGGAGTGATGCTCTCCACCGAGACGTTGCCCGCCGCCGTGACCGAACCCGTGACCGCCGAAGCGGAGCCCGTGAAGGTCGGGGCCGTCGCCGTCGCCGTCGCGCCCGTCACGAACGACTTGCTGGCCGCCGTGAGCGTCAGCACTTCGCCCGAAACAGAAGCCGTAAGTTCGCCGATGCTGGCCGTCGGAGCGGAGACCTCGATGGTCGGAGCGGAGACCGTGCCGTAAGGCGTGCAGGAGCCGTTGGCGAGGTCGACCGTCGTGCCCGTGAAGGACGCGCTCGGCGTCACCGCCGTGCCCGTGAACGCGGGGGCGCTGACCGAACCCGTGGCCGTCACCGTGCCCGTCACCGCAACGGACGAACCCGTGAAGGTCGCCGTGGGCGTCACAGCCGTGCCCGTGAAGGTCTGCGCGCTGATCGTGCCTTCGGGCGTGATCATGCCGACGCTCACGGTGCCGGTAGGCGTGAACGAACCCGTTGCGCTGTCCTTGTAGGCGAGAGCGCCGAGCTTGCCGGACGAACCGAGTTCGCACCAGCTCGTACCGTTCCAAATGAACTCGAGGCCCTGCGTGGTCTGGCCGACCGTCTTGTTGTAGCAAACGAAGTTGCCCTTCGTGACCGTCACTTCCTTGGTCTCGCCCGAGCTGCCCGTCTTGTAGACGTCAATCGGGTTGACGGTCGAGCCGTCGACCAGCTCCGTGGCGGAAACGCCGAGGAACTTCACGCCCTGCGCGACGAGCTCTTCGAGCGCGGTGATGGCCGTGCGGGCCTCGCCGTCCTTGATGTAGCGCGTCACGTTGTCCGGGGTGACAATCTGCGACAGATAATTCTTGGTAGGATCGTCAGTCATTTTTCAATGCCTTTCTTTTTTGTTTGTTTGTGGTGTTGCAACATCACGAAGGAACGTCCCCCGTGGTGAGAATGAGTTTCTGCCCGTTCGCGTACGCGCCGACGCGAGAACCGATGCGGGCGATGGCCGCTCCGATTTCCGTTGCGCTCACGCCGCTGTCTGCGAGGTTTCCGTCGACGGTCAGCGACGCAAGATGCCCAGCCGTTGCGTTCTTGACCTTGTCCGCCTTGCCTTCTCCCGCTCCGCCGTTGTCGAGCTTTTCCTTGTCGGCGGCGCTCATGAGTCCGTCCATCGTGGTCGTTGCCGTTCCGTCGAGATTCACTTCGACGGAGAACGACGCGTCTTCCTCTTGGACGATGATCTTCATCTTCTGCAGGAACACGTCGTAAACGACGGAGCTGACAGTCTGCCAAGTTCCGAAGCCGGGCGTCCCGCGCTTGCGAGACCTTTCGTTGAACACTGCCTGCCAGTGCGATTCCTTGTTTGCGAACGCGTCCGGCTCGGTTACCGCCTTGACGACCGTCAAATTCCCGAACGAATCGTTGCCGCAGAACTCGGTGTGCCAGTACGGTTCCTCTTCCGGCGCGTACGCCTTGGTGTACTTCAGCTTTTGGAGAAGCGACCTCATGCCAGCTTCCGTGTTCGCGGTCGCGTAGTTCTCGAGGATGATGTTCATGCGCTCGAGTCCGATGCCGTACGGATCGAGTCCGTTGACGATGGAGTAGTCCACGCGTCCGCTTCCAGTTGCGTCTGTCGCCACGCGGTAGTTTGTCACCCACGGGCGGCTCGTAATGTCTTTAGCCACGCCGTCCTCGACCAGCCACGTGCTTGTTCTGTCGGCGAGGATGAAGTGCACGTCGAAGTTCCAGCTGACGGGAACCCACACCGCGTCCGCGAGGAACCGGGCCGCGCCCTGCGCCGTCGAGAATCCGTCCAGCGCGTACCGAACGCCCGAGAAGACGCACACGTCGCGCCCATGCCATCCGCTCGTCGCCTTCTTCGGAACGACGTTCACGCAGGCCGTGAGAGACACGTCGTTTATGCCGTCCGTAATCATGCAAGGCATCGCCTTCATCCAGTCGTTTTTAGCCCTGCTTGCGACGATCTCGTCGGTGAGTTGCTTGATGCCCCCGGCGATGCCCATAGTACGGTGCTTTCCGTTGTGCGCTTCCGTGCGCACGATGAAGCTCGCGCTTTCGTCGTAGTACCAGTCGTAGTTGCGCCCGAAGTATCGGAAGTTCCGGGCGACCGAGCAGAGTCCCATCGCCGCGAACTGGTAGTTTTGCTTGAGCCACTCTTCGACGCCTTCGTAGTCGATGGCGCGGTATTCCGTCAGCCACAGGTACTCCCGCACTTTTTTGATGAGCGAGTAGCCGTTCCCGTAGACGCCTTCGTAGAGCTTGTCGTCCGCCGCCTTTCGCGCCGCCGTTTCCGCCATGTCAGCCGCCGCGCGCGTCACGGTCTCTGCGGCGAGGTCTTCCGCACCTGCAAACGACGCCGGATTCTTTCCGCTGTCCGCGATATTGCCGTCCGCCGTGAGCGACGCGAGGTTGCCAGCAGTTGCGTTTTTCACCTTGTCGGCCTTGTCGGCCACTTCGGCGGAAATGTCGATCACGACGTTTCCTGTACCGTCCGGCTTCTTTCCGTTCACGGAGAGGACGACGTACCGCCCTGCTTCCGGGTCGCTCGGATCCATCTGCGGCACGATCCCCTGCATGGTCGATTCCGTCACCGTCAGCTTTCCGCGCCCGCTGAAGTAGTAGGTCGGCATCTTGAAGTGGACTTCGTAGAAGCTCTCGCCAAGCGTGTCAAACGTCTCGTTTGTGAATGTGACGCGCCAAACGTTGCCGACCTTGCGCGTGTTATATTCCCACGGGATCGCGCTCCCCGGCTTGACGACAACGACCTTGACGTCGCTGGCCCCGGTGGGCACGCCGACGATGTCCGCCATCGCCGCCGAGTTCTCGCCGACGTAGAGCGCCGTGAGCTGGATTTCGGGGTTGCCCGTTTGAAGTTGAACCGAAGTCGTGATCTGCCTGCCGTACATTGTCGCCTCCCTCGTTTTCGCCGCGCGGGTCAATTATTCGATGACGAGGTTGTAGCCCATTCCGCCTTCTTCTCCGTACCATCCCTCGGCTTCGAGTTTGACGAGCGTGAAGGTTCCCGAGCTCATGCCGCCCAATTCCATCGTGTACTGCGTGGCGTTCGTGCGCGTGAATCTGACGGACGTGCCCATTGCGAACACGTTGCAGTTCGGGTCGATGTCTGTTCCCATCAGCGTCGTGGATTCGCCGACCGTTTCAGTCACTTTGAACTTGTTCGTTTCGTTTCCGCGACAGAAAACGTGGCCTTCGTGGAACGTCTTTTTGAGCGTCTCGATCTGCTCCGCCGTGAGCGAAACCATGCCGCCGAGCGAGTCGATGAATGCGTACACGTCGGTCTTTTTGACGTCGCCCGTGCCTCCGCTTCCGGCAGGGCCAGTCGGCCCTGTTTCGCCTTGCATACCCGTCGGCCCCATAGGCCCGGTAGGCCCCGTTTCGCCAGTCGCGCCCATCATGCCAGTCGGGCCTTCGCGTCCGTCCATGCCCGTCGGCCCCATCGGCCCGGTCGGCCCCGTCTGCCCCTCGAGACCGGGCTGGCCGTGCATCAGTTTTCCGACGTAGGATCCGTCTTGGTATATTTCGATGCCGTCGCCGACGTCATTGGCCGTGACGGACGTGCCCATCTGCCCGGTCGGCCCAGTCGCTCCCGTCGCGCCTTCCTGCCCGATCTCGCCAGTAGGCCCCGTCGGCCCAGTCGATCCGTTGTAGATGTGACCGATGAGAGACCCGTCTTGGAACACGTCGAATCCGTCGCCGGACGGCTGTGCGGTGACGCTCGATCCTGTCGGCCCAGTCGGGCCGTCGTAAATGTATGCGACTTCTTCGCCCGCGTCGTTTTTGATGCAGACGTAGCCCTGCCTCTGTTCGGCGTAGACGCCCGCTCCCGTCTGCCCGCGCGGTATGCCGAAATTCAGCACGACGCGGTTCGGCTCCGGCGACGTTTCCCAAACGGTTGGCCCCGTGGATTCCACCGCCTCGCCGACGCCGACGGAAACGTACGCAGGGCCTTGAGGGCCTGTCGGCCCGGTCGGGCCTTGGTACGCGCCGGAGTTGACGGGTGCCCAAATGTTTTCGCCGACGAATTGCGAAAAGACGAAATACCACCCGCTCGTCTCTTGACGCATTTGAACGGCGGTTATTCTGTTGTTCTCGCCTGCCGCGCCAGTTTCTCCCGTCGCACCCGTCGGCCCCGTGGCTCCGCGCAGTTGCGCGATCTGCTGTGGCGTGAGCTGTCCCCATTCGACCGATCCCGTAGCGCCAGTAGGCCCAGTTGGCCCTGTTTCGCCCTGCGGCCCGGTTGGGCCTTGAGGCCCTGTCGCGCCCGTCTCGCCTGTGTCGCCTTTAGGCCCAGTAGGGCCGACAGATCCCGTGGCTCCCATAGGCCCGGTTGCTCCCGTCTCGCCCTGCTGTCCCGTGTATCCGCGCGGAATGTAGAAGTCGTAGTACGGGTTCGCCTTCGTCCCGCGAAGTTTCACGTCTGCTGCGGCTCCGGCTTCGCGCGTGTAAACCGTGCCCGCCTTGAGTTCCGGCATCGGCCCCGTAGCGCCCGTTTCGCCCGTTTCGCCCTTGAGCGCTTCGCGTTGTTCGGGCGTCAAT
Organism: Verrucomicrobia bacterium UBA1731; assembly: GCA_002317575.1. Classification (GTDB taxonomy): domain Bacteria; phylum Verrucomicrobiota; class Kiritimatiellia; order RFP12; family UBA1067; genus UBA1731. The sequence goes on from DCIH01000004.1 coordinate 39,191, forward strand.
TCTCCCCATTGCACCGCGCCCGTCGGCCCCGTAGGGCCTGTAGCGCCTTGCGGCCCCGTGGCTCCCGTTTCGCCGTCTTCGCCGTCGTTTCCGGGCGATCCCTGCGCGCCCTGCGGCCCCGTGGGGCCTTGCGCGCCGTCCGTTCCGCGCGCTCCCGTGGGGCCTTGCGCGCCCTGTTCGCCTTGAGGCCCCGTCGGCCCCATGAGGCCTCTCGATCCGCTCATGTCCGTGACGAAGACGTACTGCGTCTCTCCCTTGACGAACAGTTTCGCGTTGTCGGGGTCTTCCGGCGTCGACGCGATGATTGCGAATCCTCCGAACGGCACGCCGTCCGTTGCGTGCCCCGCCTGCAGTTCGGCCACGCTGGATCGCTGGATCGAGATTGAGAAAGGCGCGCCGGACGCGCCAGTAGGCCCCGTGTGGCCGACCGCTCCAGTAGCTCCCGTAGGCCCCGTCTCGCCTCTGTCTCCTTTGTCGCCCTTCGGCCCCGTAGGCCCGGTTGCGCCGTCTTCTCCGTCCGCGCCGTCTGCTCCGGGAGCGCCCGTTGCACCCGTGGCTCCAGTAGGCCCTGTCGCACCGTCTTCGCCGTCTTCGCCGTCTTCGCCCGCAGGCCCCGTCGGCCCAGTCGGGCCAGCTGGTATGTCGTGCGCGCTCACGCACGAGGGCTTTACGCGCAACACCCCGGATCCGGCCCAGTACGGCTGGCCGTCTGCGAAGAAGTCGATCTCGTAATGGAACGACCCCGTTTCGACGAACACGCCGGAAGGAACGGTCACCTTCCAGTTGCGCGTACCGTCGACTTTGGAGAAGTTCCAAGTCGCCGCCTGCTCTTCGTCGATTATGAAGGTGAAGGACGCAGACGTGACCGCCGCGTCCACGTCCTTGAGGACGAGGTTGAGCGCGGAGTTGTGCCCCGCGTCGAGTTCCGAAAGCGTCGCCGACGGACGCGCAGTATCCACCATCATGTGCCGTTTGAACATGGTCGTAATCCCTCCCGAATCGCCGTAACGGTCAAACGGCGCGCGCGTCCGTCACGCCGGAGGTTCGTATGCCTTTCCCCAATCGTCCGGGTCGTCGTCGTCGTATTCTCCGATGTCGAATCCGAGCAGGGTTCTGTGCTCGTATTCGACCACGAGGTTGCGCATGGAGATGACGTGGCTTGATTGTGTCATCCCGCACGATTCCGCCTGCGGAGCGTCCGCCTGCGGAAACGGCAACGGCTGGACGGTCGCCTCCCACGTCTCGAGCGTTCTCGGTATCGACGCGAGGTCGGCGTAGAAATTCTTGACGATCTGCTCGCGTTCAGCCGATCCGCTGTTGATTCTCTGCGCCCTCGCTTTCGTCCACTTGCTTCGCGCGTCTTTCACGGCGTCCACGGCCTTGTTGATCTCGTTGTTCAGCTCGCGCTGTTTGTCTCGTATCAGTTTTTGCGCGTGCGCGTTCGGTTCGGATGCCGCCTCATAAGCGGCGTCCATTTGTTCGATTATTTTTGCGTCGCGTGCGTCCGGCTCGAGCCAGTCCATGCGTATGATTTTCTCGACCGCGTCGTTTGCGCTCCTGTCCGTCGGACGGCACGCGTCGAGCGCTTCGGCGAGGCGTTCGTTTCGGAATTCGATGATCGTCTTTCGCGCCGCGTGACGGACGCCGAGTTCCGCCTTTTTGAGGTTTTCCACGGTAGTCGACCATGACGAGTCGATTGACGCGACCTCTTCGCGCTCCTTGTTTCGTGATTTAGTAAGCTCTGTGTTCGCCTTTTCCCACGCCGTTTCGTATTCAGCCACTTTTTTCTCGTTTCGCTCCTTGAACGAGAACGACACGCGCTGGAATCCGATGTCGCAGAGCTCGCGTTGCACCTCTCGCCGTTCCGTCTGCTTGTCGATTGGGTCTCCGAACTTGTCAACGAGGTGCACGTATTCTCCCCAGTACTGCTCTTCGGGATAGGTTCCTTGGTCTTCGTCGAGTTCCCACCGTCCGTCCATGCGCGCGGCCATAACCCAAGTCGCCGCAGACAGGACGAAATCGGCGCGCACCGCCTTGATGCGTCCCGTTTGGTAGCAGTTTGCGACGCTGATCTTGTATTTCACGGAGTCAGCCGTGATTCGCGTGTACGTGTCGTATTGCGTTCGCGGCTTCGGAGGCGTCGCCGCCACCTTGCGGCTTCCGTTCTTTCCGTAGTATGTTGCGTACGCGATGTTTGCGTAGTCGTAACGCCACCACGCGCTGTACGCGGCGAGTCCCGTGTCGTTTGTCCACCCGAGCGTGTCCGTCACGTTGGCGTTTTGGTATTCTCCGAAGTTCGCCTGCTGGTCGGGCCTGTCCATTTCGCTCCCGCCTTCGCTACCGGACTGCGTCTTCCACTTTGACGTTTCATGGAATCCCGAACGTATCGGCAACGCGGCGCTTGTCCACGTCATGGTCATGCGTTCGGCGTCCGCGTACAGGCGCTTGACGTCGTCCTCCAGCAGAAGTTCCGCACGGTGGTTCTCCGGCGCTTCGCGCGTGATTGCGCCTTGCGCGTCCGCAATCCAGAACCCGTGACCTTTGTGGTTTTTGTCGGAAAGGAGAAAGTCGAGGACGTTTGCGGCGTATGCGTCGGCGCTTTCGCCCTCGAAGTCGCACAGTTCCAGCGACGCGTACTTCGTGAATCCGTCGGCGAGGTTTTCCTTGGAGGCGAGTTCCTTGACGTCGATCCGCGCGGAGTCGTATGCGTCCGCTTTCGCGTCTTCGCATTCCGTCTTTATGGCGTACAGGTTTTTCGACGACGTCTTGCGCTCGGATTCCGTCGCCGCGTTCCACGCGTCCGTTATGGCGGAGAGACGCATTTCGTGGTGGAACGCCATTCCGCGCAGGACGAGCTTTTTCTTCTCCTTTGCCCACGCGAGGTGTCTCTTCGCCGTCGAGCAGGCATCCGCGCACGCGGCGTACGCCTCGGCGGCGGCGACCCATTCTTCTTCCGTTTCTGCGGATTCCATTGCCGCCTTGGCCGCGTCTTCGGCCTCTTTGAGCGTGTCGTATGCTTCCTGTTTGGCGTCCACGTCGTCCTGCAGTTCTTTCGTCTTGCGTTCCAAGGCGTCGGCGTACGTCTCGTTTTCTGCCGCCTGCTGTGCGCTGTGCGTTTCAGCGACTTGTGCGAGCGCTTCGGAAAGGCGAGAGTTTTCGGAGATTGCCGCCTGCGCGGCGGCTTCATTCGCCTCTTCGACGGCTTCGTCCCGCTCGGCGTATCGCGCCGCGATCTTTCCGAACGACGGGTACGAGACCATCCCCGCCTGCTTCATCAGCGCGCCGATGCGCTTGTAGTTTTCCCTGTTTCCCATCGTCGGCTCCAATTACCGTCCGCGCGCGTTGTCGAGGTCGCGCTTGGCCTTGTCGTATGCTTCTTCCGCTTCTTCCAGCGCTTTCTTGGCCTCCTTTTCGCGCTCCGCCCAGTCCGCGCTCTTTTGGGATCGTGAGTCCATGATCGCCTTGTACGCCTCCTGCGCGTCTGCGTACGCCCGTTCTGCGTCTTTGTACGCCGCCATTTCGGCTCCGACGCCCTGCACCTCAGCGATGGCGATTTCTGTATTGTCTATCGCATCGTTTAGCGCGTCGACGAGTTCCTGCGAGTACATTTCCGGCGTGCGTCCGTGTATGTACGTGTTGAGGTCGTTTTTGAGTCCTGTAGCCGTCTGTTTGAGCGAGAGTTCATCGTCTTCGTCTCTCGCGTTGTCGATCTTTTCGTCGAGCGACTGCTTCCATTTGTTGTACACGGCCTTCTTGAGCGCCTTCATTTCCGGGTCGCCCTCGTATTTCATGTACTCGTCCATCGCTTCGATCATCTTGTCGGCGATTTCGGACGCGCTCATCTTTTCCGCCATGCGTTTTTGCTCGGCGAGAACTTGGCTTGCGTAATCCCGGAACTTGAAGTCCCACTCCCTGTCGCAGACGAATCGAAATCTCGACTCCATCGGCTCGTCGATTCCGTCAGCGCTCCAAATCCACCCGAGATCAAGCGCGCCTGTCAGTTGTCCGTGCGGGACGTCCACGTCGTTTTCCGTGATTCGCGGAATCGTGTACACCCACGAGCGGAAGTCGGGCATCAATCTTCCCGTCCACGTGAAAGGCCCGCCCGTCCGCTCTATGGCCGCTTCGGCGAGGAACGGCGGATCTTCCGTCTTCATGACGCGCTTCTGCGCGCGCATCGGGAGCTTGCCTTCCTTGCCGTTGTCTTCCACGCGCCGGAGGTCATCGTCGAAGAAGAATTCATAATCGTAGGCCATTTGTTCGCCTCCGCCCGCGTCAGTTGTAGAACGGGATTTTAGAGAGCTGGCTTCTGTTGTCTTGGGTCACGACGTCGTCTTCGAGTTCATAGATCGTGACGCACGTCTTGTCGTCGTCGCTCTGCGCTTCCGTTTGAACGACCGAGAGCGTGAAATCCTCGGCTGGGTGGTCGACGCGGACGACGACTGTCTGCCATTCGTTGACGCACGTGTTTTCCGTTTTCGTGGCCTGCACGCGACCGAGCATCATGCGCTGGTTCGTGACGTACGGCTTCCACGCCGCGTCCTTTTCGATTTCCTTGCCTTCTTCCGTTTCGTATACGATGGCGAACGTCCCGGTCGTGTCGCGCTCTAATTTCACGACGTCGTCCATGATCTGCTGGTTGACGAAGTGCTCTGTCACCGTTCTTTCGCCTTCGCCGGAGTCGTAGGTGTATGTGACGCGGCAGATGGTTCCGACGACGTCGCTCTGCATGGTCTTTCCGAATCCGTCCGTGTCAGCCGACGCCAAGACGCGCGGCCACGGTTTTAAGTGCGCGTAAATCGTCCATTTTTCAACGCGTCTCGCCACGCCCTCGTATTCGCTTTCGTCGCTCGTCGCATGATCGTCATCCACGTCGGCGATGGCGTACCAGTCGCCTATGATTTCGCCATCCGCGTCTTTCGCGTTGTCGTTTTTCGCCATGTACAGGTCGTCGGCGTTGAGGATCGCCGATCCCGTCGGCACGAAAATCTGCCATTCTCCGAGCGTGTCGTCTTCCTCGCTCCAAGGGAACCACCTAATCGTCCACGGCTTGACCGCTTCTTCGTCGGCGAACACGTTCGTGCGCGGCGATTCCGTGGCCGCGTTGATGGTAGTCCCGAAGCCGGAGCGGGATATGCGCTGGCCGACGGACGGCTTGACCTGCGACTGCTTGATGATCTTGACGAGCGTGCGACCAAACGCCACAGTTATCGGCTGGTCGGGGTTCGGCGGTTTTGGCGCGTACTGCATGGCGGCATCCCCCTTACGCTATTCCAGCTTTCCGTCGTAGATCCACGTGTGGTTCAGGTCGTTTGTGCACACCCATTCTTCGGTGCGCGTCCACGTCGTGTCGGCGTTCATCTGCCATTGGTCGACGGATTTGAACCAGCGGTACTTATCGGAGTCGGTGTACCCCTTGATTTTCACCGGGGGGTCGCAGAACTGCCCGATGGTTTCGTCGTCGTCGCAGATCTCGAACGTCGCCCCCTTTTCGATGGCGTGCGTGTCGGGGTCGAATTTGACGCCTTTCGGGCGGACGTAGTTGCTGACCTTTTGGATCACGGGGAGGTAGAGGTTGAAGCTGTCTATGCCAGCCGTCTTGGCCGCGCAGTATTTTTTCGCGCCGACGCTGTTTACCTTCAGCTCCTTTCCGACCGCGCTTCCGCGTTCGTCGAAGTTGAAATAATAGAACGTCGGGTCGTTGTTCTCGTCCCACTTGGTGCGCGCCGCCTCGTTTGTCATGTTCCACTTGCGTATCTGCTTCTGTGCGTTCTTCGAGTCCGCGTCGAGCTTCGCTGGCATGAGTAGGTAGTGCGTCTCGAGGGACTTCTGAACCTCGCGCATCTCGATGTTGTACGTGACGGCGAACTCTTTGTCGACGCCGTTTGGCGCGTGGACGAGCTGTGCCGTTATGACGCCGACGAGCGCGTCGCGCCTGCTCTTCTCGAGGTCGATGATGTAGTAGTGCGACGCGTCCGGGAGGTCTTCCGCTTTGACGAGCCAGTCCGTTGCGCGCTGTCCGACGTACGCGCCCTCTCCCTTGATGTCTTCCCAACGGGCGACCATCGTTATGGTGACGTACCTGCGGTCGTCGTATTTGATCGACAGTTCCGGCTGAGCGAACATTTCGCCTTCGGCCAGCTTTCCGTAGTAGATCGGCTCTTTCGTTGCCATGTCGCGTTCCTCTCTCTTTCGCAATTGCCGAAGAGGTCAAACGCGCAAGGCCGCGTCAGCGAGACCAGCGGACGGTTCCGGCGCGCCTGCCGCCTTCCGGGTTCTGCTTCGTCATGGCCGACAGCATCTGCCGCGTGATTCCGACGAGCGACTTCGTGTTTTCCGCCGTCTTCGTGCCCCACGAGGACACGTTTCCGCCGAGGCCCATCTGCGTGAGTCGGTTTTGCGGCTTCAGCTTCTCGCGGTACGCGAGTTCCTTTTCGTCGCCCTCGTATTTCATGTCGGCGATTGCCGAGCGCGCGCTTTCGATGCGGATCCGGCTTTCGTCGCGCGTGCGCTTGAGGACTGCCAGCTCTTCGACGCCGATTTTCGCGCCGTTGGCGACTTGGATGATGCGCTTCGCGGCCTCGTCCATCGGGTTCGCGTTGACGCGCGCCTCGTATTCCGCGCGCTGTTGGCGCGTGAGGTTCAGCTTCCCGCCGTTCTCCTGCGCACGGATGAGGACGTCGCTGTCGGCGTACTCGCGCCGTCCGCGAGCGAGTTGCTCATGCTCGATGGCCATGCGGCCTTCGTAGCTCGCGCGCTTGCGGCGCTGGTCGCGTTCGAATTCCTCGTCTGCCATTTTGTACTGATGCGTGCGTTGCTCGTTTTCCATCTTGACGTCGCGACGCCGCAGATCGTCTTGGGCGAGGCGTCCTCGAGCCCCGGTCATGTAGTCGTATGCTTCCTGTCTCTGCCGCTCCGCTTGGTACTGCTCGTCCCGCGTCATCTTCGGGCCGCGACCTTCGTTTGACGCGCGTATCTTTTCGTCGAGATCGTTGTAGATGCGGCTGTACTCCGCCTGCATCCGCTCGTCCATCGCGCGCCGTCCCTCGTCCGTTTCAGCGTTGTACTTCGCTTCGCGCTCGTAATCCTTGCGCTCCTTTTCGACGGCGTGCAGGCGATCCTCTTCCGCGCGTCGCAGTTCGCGCTCGAGCGCCTTCTGCGCGGACTGCGCGGCGAAGCGCTGGGATCGTGCGGCGTTTCTGTAGTTGATCGCGTTGGACAGGCGCTGGGCGTCCACGTCGCTCATTTCCTTGTAGTACTTCGCTTCGATTTCGGCGATGCGGTCTTGCACCTTCATCTGCTCTTCCAGCAGGGCGCGCTGTTCGCTTTCGCCCATGCTCCCGGACTGGAACTTTGCCGTTATGTCGGCGTCCTTTTTGTTCAGCTCGGCGAGGGTCTTCGTGGTGTCTTTAACCTTCTGCATTTCGACCGTTATGGACGCGATCTCTTCGGCGAGCTTCGCCTTTTCCTCTTCAGTGGCGCTCCCGGAGGACATCGCCTTTTCGGCTTCCTGTTTTTTCCAGTAGAGTCTGTTGTATTCGTCGTCTGCGGCTTTGCCGATTTTGTCCGCGTACTTCGCGCGGATTTCCTTGACGGTCGCGTCTTCGTCGTTTTCTTCAGTCTGCCAGCGCGCAACTTCCTTTTTGGCGTCTTCTGCCTTCATCGCGTATCCGGCTTCCTCGTTTGCCTGCTCGCGGGCGTATTGGCGCTGTTGCTCGTTTATGTCGTATTCCTCGCGCGCGATCTGCTCGTCGCGGTTGTACTTGGCCATGCGCATGGAGCGCGCCTGCTCGACGCGGGCGAGTCGGTTTTCCTCGTCCGTCGCCTTTTTCTGCGCGTCCACGGTTCTGCGGCGCTCTTCGATGGTCTTGCGCTCTTCCGCGAGGACGTCGAGCTGTCCCTTCGTCAGTTTCTCGCCGCCGACGATCACGCCTTCGAGCGCCTTGATTGTCTGCGCAGCAGATTCGATGGCCTTGTTGTTCTCGTCCGCCTTTTCCGTGAGTTGTTTGAGACCTTTCTCGCCCGCGTTCAGCCCCCATTGGCTCGCCGCTTCTCCGAAGTACCCGAAGTCTGCGTATTGGTTTTGTGCGTCCGTTATCTGCTTCCCGAGTTCCTGCGCTTTTGCGAGCGCCTCTTTAGCGGCTTTGAGCTTGTCTTCTGCGTTTTTCGTTTCGACGGCGTTTCGTCTCGCTTCCACGTCCAGCGCCTGCGTCTGCTCTTCGTAGTTCGATTGGTCGTCCGCCTCTTTGGCGTTCTGCTCGGCGTAGAATCTCTCGTTTGCGCTGACGGCGCTCATCGCGGCGCGCGTCTTCATGAGGTCGCGTTGCGCCTTTTCCGTCGCCCGTACGGCGTCCGCCTGCTCCTTTTCGATCTCCAGCTCCTTTTTCGCCATCTCCGCGTTTCGGTCGTATATCTCCATGCGCTTTGCGAGGATCGAATTCGCAGATTCCGTCGCCTGCCCGAGCGCTTCGATTTGGTTCAGTTCTGTTTCGACCTTGCGCTCGATGCCGCTCCAATAGAAAAAGAGCGCCTTGGAGAATTCGACGATTTTCGAGAATCCCTCGATGGCAAGCCCGATGGCCGTCGCCTTGAGCATATTCTTGAGCGCCGTACCTGTAATGCGCGCGCCCGCCGCCAAACGGAAGAGCGAGGTTATGAGGCCGTTCACGTCGCCGTTGACGATCTGCGTCGGGATTTCGTTGGGGTCGAAACCTCGCCGAAGCGATTCCCCTGCGGAGTCCACGTTCTGCCGGAGGTTCGAGACGCTTTTGTCGATGTCTTGGAGGACGGGGCCGAACTTCTCCATTTCCTTGGCGCTCATGCCCTGCATCGACTTGCGGAGCTTGTCGTTTTCCTCGTTGATTTTTGCGAGGGACTGCGCGTTCAGCTCCCCGGACAGGAGTTCCTTCATGCGCGAGAGGTGTCCGTTCGCCTCTTTCGCCTTCGACGGGTCGACGTTCTTGAGCGCCGCCGACATCCGCGTTATGCCTTCCTCGAGTCCGCGCGCGCTCTTGATCTTTTCGATGCGCTCGTTGAGGAGTTCCATCTTGTCGATGCCCGTGGCTTCGACCGAGAGCTTGATCTTGAGAGCGTCTTGGACGGCGTCGCTGAATTCCTCGTATGCCGCGCCGACCTTTTTGATTTCCTTGTTGATGCGGACGAGTCCGTCCGGCTTGATGTTTTCCGTCTGCGTCAGCAGTTTGCCGAGGAACCCGGCGAGGCCCTTCATCGTCGATTCGTCGAACACCGTTCCGTCCACGGTTCCGCCTTCGACCGCCTTTCGGAATCCGTCGAGCGTCTGCTGGATTTCGTTTCCGACCGCTGTGCCGAATTGCCCGGCCTTCGCCGAGAGTTCGTCGATTGCGTTCACGAGGCCCTGCGTGGTCGCTTCCACGCGCATGATTGCGGGCGGCTTGTTCGCGCGTTCCTTGACGGCGTCCACCGCGTCCTCGGCGTCTTCCGCGTCCGCGTCAACACCGAGAGTTACTTTGTTGTCGCCCGTTTTTGCAGGCAAGTCGACAGGGCCGATGACGGCGTTCACTTCCACGCCTTCTTCGGCGCGTGCGACGAACGCGTCGAATTCCGCCGTGTCGAGCTTCACGCGGCTTTGTACGACGACCTCTTCATTCGGTGCGTCCGTGGCCGTGCGCTCCACCTTTTGCGTGGTCGGGGATGGATCGGGGAGTTCGTTGGCCGCTCGGCGTTCGACATCTTGCGTGGTCGGCGTGGGCGCGGGTACGTCCGTGGCCGTGCGTTCCACCTCTTGCGTGGTCGTGGCGGGCGATGGTGCGTCCGTTGCCGTCCGCACCACCTCTTGGGACGCCTTGTCAGGGTCTTCCGGGCCTTCCGCCGTGCGTTCGACCACCTGTTTGGCCTTCGGCAAGTCCGCCACGTCTCTTTCTTGCGCCCCGTTGTACGTCTTCGGCGCAACGGTTGCGCCACGCCCCTCCACGTTTTGACCGATTTCGGCCTTCACGGGCGTCACGACGGCCTTTTCGGCCTCCGCCTTGACGGCGTCCACCGCCGCCTCCGCCTTCGACGCGTCCGCTTCCACTTCGATTTTCGCCTTCGCCGGAGCCGTTGCCTTCGTCGCCTGCGCGCGCGCGTCTGCCGCCTTTGCGATGAACGCTTCGACGGTCGCGGCGAGCGCTTCCGTTTCCGCCTTCACGGACGCGAGGTCTGTTTCTTCCGTCATGGCGATCTCGGCGTTTAGGTCTGCCCACCCGGTGACGACCTCGTCCAAGTCCAGCCGCGAAGCGTCCGCGAGAGCGCGCGAAATTCGGCCCACGGACGCGCCCATGCCATCCAGCGCGTCTTTTCCCGTCGCCGCCTTGGAGAGGTTTCTCGCGGCGTCTCGCGCGGCCACGGCGGCGTCCACGACGTCCGCCTTCTGCTTTTCTCCGACGATTTCGACGGGCTTGTCGTCACCCGTTCTCTTGACGGCGATCTTGACCTCCTGCGTGTACGACTTCGCCTTGTCAGCCGCCTCGATCTTTTTCTTGGCGTCCGCGTCGTCGACGACGACCTTCGCCTTCACGGCGACGGCCTTGTCCGCCTCTTTGGCCGCTTCGCCGAGATTCCTCATGGCCTTTTCGGCTTTCTGCGCGGACTTTGTTGCCGCGTCGACGCCGCTGGTGTCGGCGTCCATCCCGATGTGGAACTTGATTTCGTGTTTTTTGGCCATGCCGTCACCCCCTCATGGCGCGCATCCGTTCGATCACGCGCTTCTCGAAATAGTCCATCACGCTCTCGCCGCCGTTCCTTTGTCTCGCGCACGCGATGATGGCTCCCGCGCGGCAGAGCGGCGTTTCCAGCGCCTGCTCCAAATCAATCGAATGCTCGGCGGCGATGCACTCGGCGATTTCCAGAGGCCATCCGAACCCGCGTTCGATGCCGAGGTTGATTTCGTTTTTTTCCGTCTTTCCGGCGACGAAGGACGCGAACCCCTCTTCCACGAGGGCGTTCACGACCGGGAACGCCTTGTCTTCCGTCACGGCGTTGTCCTTGAGCCATCGCGCCATCGCGCGCGCCCCGTTTCCGTTGACGGCCTTCGCGCATCCCCTGCCGTCGAGGGACATCACCCACGCCGCGAGGAGCGCCTGCTCCCTCGGTATTCGGCGGGACAATTCCACGCCAAGCGCCTCGAGCGCCGCCGCGTGGTAGATGGTCGTCGGCCCGATCTCGGTTCTGCCGAGCCGGGCCGACGACGGGAAGACCGCCGATATGGTCTCGATGGGCAACATCGGCGCGCCTTCCGATCATCACTCGGACGCCTGGTCGATGGCCGGGTATTCGCGCAGGGTCGAGCTCACCTTCGTGATGTCCTCGTTGGAGTACGTCACGTTGATGGACTCGAGACGCCACACGACGTTCGTGGGCAGGGCTTCGATGCCCGTGAGAGAGCAGGACTGGCCCTTTTCGATGGCGCTGATGTCCACCGTGGTCGCGGACATCGTGGAGCCGGACGGATCCATCGAGGTCGAGAGGGCGATGAAACCGTCGACGCTGATCTGCCGATATGTGTACGGCGAGGCGAGGGTCACGACCTGTCCGTTCGCGCCCTTGTACTCGTTGAGTTCTCCCTCTTTGGACATGGAGATGCTCGTTGGGATGATCGTGACGTTCGTGCCGATGGTGATCTGCGCGGTAGCGGTGTCGGCGATGCCGAACGCGGGCTTGATACCATAGGCCGTGTTGTGCTTGTATGCCATTTTATTGCCTTTCTTTGTTCTGTTTCGTTACCCGCGAAGCGAACACTCGCCCGCGAAATTCATGCGCATCACGTTGATGCCGTCCACGTCGTCCCGGTTCATCCCCGAAAAACGGAGAGGCCCGTTGACGGTTTCCCAAAGCGACCAGTGCAGGCACGTCGCCAAATGCTCGGCTGCGTTCTGCGCCGTCAGCCCTTCGCTCTCGCTTCGGTTGAGCGACGGGTTCTCGAGGATTCGGATTTCGATGGCGACCGTACCCGTCAGCACCGCGCCGGAATCTCCGCGCCTGTCGAAGCCCGTCACTGCGACGACGATCTGCAGTCCCGACTCGGCGAGGCCGAGTTCGATTTCAGTTCGTATGTCCGCATTGTCTTCGACGATGACGGCCATTTTCCCCGACTCGCGCAGATACTCGTCTTCGCGTATGCCTTCGGCGATCTCTTCAGCCACGTGTCTCAGCGTCATTCGCATGGTTTCATTCTTTCCAAGTTCGCCGCGTCAGTCATTCCGCGCGGAATTCGCCGATTTCGCCCCCGTCGCCTCTTCCAGCGCGCGTAGGTTCGATTCGATTCGCATTCTGTCTTCTACGTTTTCGGCTCGCGCCAACGCCTCGCGCTCCGCTTTGACGGCCTCCCCGGCGACGCCGAGCTTCAGCAGGGCGTTTGCGAGCGTTTCCCACGGCCACGGGCCGTAATCGCGCGTGTTGGTTTGGTATTCCGTGTTTCGGTTTTCGGTCATGAGGCACAGGCGTCCGGCGAGGACGACGCCCTGCCAGCGCTCTTGGCTTGTGAGCAAGTCCATCATCTCGCAGGCGGGCGTGCGGTACGTCGGGTCGAGGCAGATCGCGCGCCACAGCCACAGCTCCATGCCGTCCAAGTCGCCGCGTTCGCCGTGGCAACGTGCGACCATGTACAGGGCGTCCGCCTTCTGCGGCGTCCATCGGCTCTTCGGGTTGTCGACGAAATCCAAGAGGACGCTCTCTGCTTTGGCGTAATCCTTGCGCGCCCAAAGTTCGCGCCCGTAGATGAATTGGCAATGAGGAGACGTCGGGTGTTCGTCGAGCGCGAGTTCCATGAGGTCGCCGTAGTATGAGCGCCCCTTTTCGGGATCGGGGTGGTGTTCGAGGACGAGATGGCCGTAGAGGTTGCAGTATCCGTTCTCTGCGATGCCCTCGAGGTATTCGTGGACGGGGTATTTCCATCGGCCTTTCCCGGCTCGGTGTATTTTGTTGTAGGTGAATCCGATGTCGGCCCCGTCCGCCTTCGTGGCGATCATCCATTTGTATCGGTAGAGCACGACGTCCGCCTTCGTGTCGGCGACCGCCTTCTCGAGGATTTCGCGCCACCCGTCGTCGGCGAACTTTTCGTCGAGATCCGTGCAGACGAACCAGTCGGCGTCCGGGTGAATCGCGCGCGCGTAATCGAGCGACGCGTTGCGCGCCACGTCGAAACGCCACGGCTCGATCTTCGCGCACGAGACGTCGGCTCCGCGCTCGCGGAGTTTTTCTGCGGTTCCGTCCGTAGATCCCGTGTCGAGGACGACGACGGCGTCCGCCTTGCCCATCGAATCCATCCATGCGTCCACGAACTTCGCCTCGTTTTTGGCGATGGCGTACACCACGATTTTCACGTTGCGTTCTCCTTTTTTAGGTTGTCGGTCTTTGTTTCGGTCAAAACTGGAACAGGACGTCGTCGAACGCCTGAGACGCCCACGCGCCGAATCGCTCGCGCGTCGGAAGGAGACCCTCGTCTTTCGGGAGGACGGTCTTCTTCACGAGAAGGTAGAGCGGGCGGAGCTTTCCTCCGTCGTTTTCCGCGAGGACGCGTCCGGCCCGGAAGATGGAGTGCCCTTCGCGTCGCAGTTCTCCGGCGCGCCGTGCGTACGAGATTTTGTCGATTGGGATCGTGAGCGCCTTCGCGCGCTTAGGTCGTATGGTCACGGGGCCGAAGGCGCGGACGAGAGACGGCGTGTTTCCGATAACCACGTCGACGCCGTTCTCGGTTGCGTTGCGCACCTCGGTGAAACCCTCGCCGCCGTCGGGACGCCTTTTCGATCCGGCTCGCATCTGCCCGCGTCCGGGCGCGAACTCGAGGAACCCGGTGTGCATCGCGCCGAGTCTGTCTGCCGTCTTGTGGCGCGCCGTCGACGCCTCGGCCACGTGGTCGGCGAGGCGCTCCCGGCAGAACACGCCGACCTTGCGCACCACGGATCGTATGCGGGCGGTCGAGAGCACGCCTTCCAGCTCTTTCTTGAGCTGGACGGCTCCCTGCGCGCGAATTTCAACGGTGACGGCCATGAAATGGCCGCGCGGGTCAAACGAACGGGATTGCGCCATCGTCTCCGGCGTGGTATTTTGTGCGTGGTTTACCCGCTCGGCACATTGCGTGGAGGTACTGACAATGGAAAACGTTGAACCTGTCGATTATTCGTCCGTCGAAGAACTTGACGCGAAGCTGAACGAGCTTGGCGCGTGCCGATTCCAGTTGCAGGACGGGACGTCATACGGCGTCGAGCGCCGCGAGGACGGACTCGTTTGGGTCTACGAGGAAATCGAATCCGACGAATGGCGTGAAGAATCTTTCCCGTCTTTCGGTCAGGCCGTGTCGCTTTTCTTGGTCGGCGGGAAGTCCCTCATGGAGCTTTCGGGCGGCGTCGTGTTGCCGCCGTTCACGATCCGCTGACGTCGCTTTCCGTCTCGGTTCCGTCCGACGCCGATTCCGCATCCGGGACTGCCGAGCAGGCGAGTCGTATGCGGTCGCTGAACTCTTGGTCATCCGTTCGAAGGAACAGGTTGAACACCTGCGCGACGCGTCCTTTCTTCGTCGCCCTGTCCCACGGCTCGTATGGTTCTTTCCCGTCTTGCGGATCGTAGAACACAGTCTTGCCGTTTTCCTGCCGGGCGCGGAATGCGTGAGCTCCGCCGTCCCGCCACGAGATGCCGATCTCGCAACGCGCGCCGTCGCCCCATTCGGCCATCTTGTCCACGATGTCCTGTCGGCTCTTCCACGGCATGGCCTTGTCCGGCTCCTTGTAAAGCGGGAACATATAGCGCTTCGTCCCGTACTTGAGCCCGCGCCATATCACGTCCGCGTTCTTCGCCGTTCCGTTCGGGTTGACCTCACAAGGCAACGCCTCGACCTTCCATCCGCGCGCACGCGCTTCGTCCGCGCCGACGCACCGCTGGCAGTTGCTGTGGAATCGGGCGCCTTGGTTCGGCTTGGAGTAGTTCGGGTTCGTCTTCTCCATCGGCAGATCCTCTTTCGAGTGCTTCGCGCCGATGACGGACATGGCCGTCGCCGTTTTCTTCTCGAGGTCTGTGACGGGCTTCCACGCCGACTTTGCGTCCGCCTTCGCGGCGAGCTCCCATTCCCGGATCGCCCGCGCGGCGGCGGCGGCGCTTTCTGCGACGGCCACGGCCCTGCGCTTCGACGATTCCGCGAGCTTGCGGCAGGCGTCCACGCTCCCGGTGTCGACGGACGTCTTGAAAATGACGCGGGAGAGCTTCGCGGACTTTTCGGCGGATTCGAGCCGCGCGACCGCCTCTTCGGCTACGGTGTCGTCCGCCGTCGCGCCTTCCCAGCGCGCTTTCGCCTCGTCGAGCAGTTTTCTCGCCTTCGCCGCCGGATCTGCGAACGCCGCTTTCAGCGCATCGTCCACTTCGTCGGCGAGATCTGCGATTTCGTTGTCCGCGAACACTTCGATGGCGAGGCGGGAGTCCTTTTCCGCTTCGCCGAACGCGTCTGCCATCGCCTTGGCGTCTTCAGCTTCCTTTGCTGCGCGCCGCGCGACGCTTTCCGCCGCCATCACCATCAGCTTCATCTTGCCGTCGAACCGACCCTGCGCGTTTTCGTCTTGCGGGTTCTCGGCCTTGTCCACGGCCTGCGCGTAGCCGACGAGCCGCTCCGCCTCGCCGCGCACGGTTTTCGCGCCTTCGCGCAACGCCTCGAGCGCACCGCGCATCCGTCCGAGCGCCGCTTCGACTTCCGCGTCTTCTATCCCCTTCGCCAACGATTCCGCAGTCTTTGCGTCCGCTTCCGCCTTGCGCACCAGACCGTCCGCCGCTTCGGCGGAGGCGTCCACGGACGCTCTCGCCTCTCCTATCTTGGAGAGGGCTTCCGTCTTCGATGACAAGTCCGGCGCGAACGCGGCGGCTTCCGTCGGGATCGCGGTCGTTTCCTCCGGGGGCGTTTCAGCAGTTGGAGCTTCAGCCGACGCCCGCCCTTCGCTAGAAACCTCCGGCTCCGGCTGGAGTTTGTACGGCGTTTGCGTTCCCGGCTCGAAATCGCGGCGGTCGCCGTCGCCGTAGAGGCGCTTTTTGAGTTCGCGCAGTTTCGCCTTTTCCTCTTCCGTGTATTCGTCGCGGAGCATTTTCTTGCCGGACGCCTTTGCCTTCGCGGCCACCTCGCGCCCGAAATCCTCGAGGCCGTCGGGCTTCCCCTCCTGTTTGCACATGGCCTTCCACTCGCACCCGTCGACGTTCACCCACGCCATGCCGCTACCGAACGCGAACGGCGGGTACGGAGATCCGAGCGCGTCGTCGTATCCGCCGACGCCGTCGCCGACGGCCTGCCAAATCGGGGAGTTCTTTAGGGCGACCATGCGCCGCTTGAGAGCGCCAGCCCATCCGACGGATTCGCCCGCCGCCTTCCACCGTGCGGCCCAGTCGCCCCTCGGTTTTTTGCGAGCCCCGGTGCGCGTGAGCTTCCACGCCGGGAGGGCCATGAGGACGTCGGGGTCTTCCTCGCCAACGGCCATCTGCCCCATCGACCGCGCCTGCTTGACGTTGGTGTCGATGATGAGCTGGATGCGTCGTGAGGACGAGAGGTCTGTCGTAGATCCGGGCGTCGCGGGAGGAGTACGTCCGTCACCGAACCCGGTTTGCGGCGTGTATCCGAGCTGGTGGAGGACTCCTTGGAGCTTCGCCTCGGCCACGGACGGGATGACGCGTCGGCTCGCCACGTCAGCGAGCGTCCGCTTCACCATGTCGAGGTATGCGCGCGAAGTCGTCCGCGCGGAGAAGAGCGCCTGTTGCTTGATTCGCTCGTCCCATTCCGATCCGATGGCACGCGAGGACAGTTCCGTCGGCCTCGGCTGGAGCCGGACGAGACGCTTTTCGCTCGCGCTTTCGGGCTTTTGTGCCTGCGGCATTCCCTTTCCCCTCCCGTTTCGGTTCAGTGAGCCGTCATATTTTTTCGTTGAGGAGTTTCTTTCGCGGCTCGCCGAATTCCGGCCCCGCGAGGTGGCTTTCGTCTTCCGACTCGTCGAAACTTTCGGGCGTCACCTCGCCGTTGGCCACCGCCTTGAACAGATCGAGCGCCTGCTGTCGCGCGTCCTTTCGCGGTTCCTTGATCTCGACGGGCATACGCTTCAGCACGTCGAAGGCGGCGTAGTCCATCGCCGGGGATATGAGCGATTCGGGGATGTCGTAGCTCGCCGCCGACATCCGCACCTGTTTGTTTTTTCGGACGTACCCGCGCACCATCGCCGCCGTGCGCTTGAGGAGGTCTTCGACCGGGTCTGCCCCCGACGCGAAGTCGGGAGACGTCCTGTACGCCTCCAGCTCCTTTTGGGAGAGCGTGGCGGCGATGTCCTGCAGTGTCGGGGTTCTCCATGCCATGTCAGTTAGCTCCTTTGTTCGCGGAGGCCGTCGCCCCCGTCCGTTGCATCACGTCGATCTTGTCCTCGAGGGCCTTGACGCGTTGGCGCTGTTGCACCAGCTCTTCCATGACCGCCGGGGGGACGCGCCAATGGTCGACCTTTCCCTCGGCGTTCGTCACGGCGTAAACCCAGCGATCCGCCGAAACGACCACCGCCTGCGGCTTCGCGCTCGAACAGCCGACCGCCCAGCAGGCGGACGCCGCAAAAATCCCGGCGACGCATCCACGTAGCATGGCGTTCACCTTCTGCTCGTCTCCGCCCCACACGGCGGCGTTCAGTTCCTCGTACGCCGCCTCTTTCGATTCCCTCGCTTTGGCCACGTCTCCCTCAGCATCCCTTGTTTCGTTGTTTTTCGTAGATTTCCACTTGAAAAACGCGCCTATGGCGTTTCCAACGCCGCCGATCATGGTTGTAATTCCGTCGATCATCCAAAACCTCCCGCAGTCGCCGATCAAGTCAAAAAGAAAGACGGACAAAACCGCAATGCCCGAAAAACGCGAAAATCCGCCCCGTCACGCTTCGCGCGTGAACCCGCGCGCACGTTTTTCCGTGAAACGCTCCGCGCGCACACAGGGCCGTTTTTGACCCGTTTCAGCAAATCGAGTCGTTTTCCCGTCCCAGTTATCCGCGAAAACGCCGAAATGACCGCCGCCGCGAGCCGTCTTTCCGTGGCCCCTGCGCCACGATCTGTCTTTGTGGTCGCTCATGTCATCGCCGTGGCGGTAAAATCCGGGGGCCTCCATGCGCATGGCGCGCGCGGAGGCCCCCTTATGTTTCCGTGAGCGCTCCACCGCCGGAAACCTCGCGGGGTTGGAAGCGCCTTGCCGTCGGGCGGCGGAACGGACGCTCTTCGCGGCCTTCCGCCCGTCTTCAAGGCGTGGCGCAAATCAGCGGACGCCTTTTGCGCGCCTCTCTTGCGACGCCCTGTATGCTCGCCAGTCGGCGACTGGCTTTCCGTCGCACTTCCGTCGCGCTGGCTCGATCATCCGCGCGTTCGGGTTGTTCCGGTCTTTTTGGAGCACGTACACAAGCGCCTGCGTTTTCGTCCCGTCTTCGAACTCGACCTCCGTCTGCGTCCGACCGTAGAGTCGCGGGTAGCCCTCGAGGACGTCCATGCGCGCCAATCCGTCGTCATCCGTCTCGAGGACTTCGCAGGCGACCATCGGAGCCGAAGAGCAACGGGTCGGCTTCGCGTTCGGGAATCCATACCCCGTGTCCCAAAGTTCCCCGTGGAACGTTCCGGGCGTCCGTTTCGCGTTTCCGGCCCACCTCTCGTTTCGCTCCCCAGCCATCAGCGTCCCGTAGACGGCAACCAATCTCGTTTTTCCGTTTTCCATCGCAGTTCTCCTTTTTCCGTTTCCAATAAACCTTCATCCAGCCGCCGCGAAGGCGTCAGGAAGTCCGTGCGCTCGCGCTCCCGCCGAGCAGATCGCCCGGTAATCGTCCGGGTACTTCTTGCCGCGCCGAGAGGCCCGAGCCGCGTCCGTCATGACGTAGGCCATCGCCTTGACCTCGATGCCGCTGTCGAGGAGCGTCACGTCGACCCATGCGTCGGCGTATGTCGTCGGCCACCCTTCAAATCTGTCGAGCGCCGCCACCGCGTCTTCCGTCAAACGCCAAACCATCCCGTACGCCTTCGCGCCGCGCCTGCGTCTCATGTCTGCGTACAGACGCTCTTCGACCGTCCACCCGTCCGCCACTCCCCTGCCGACCGGGCGCGCGTCGGCTCCGACCCGACCGAGAAGGCGCGCGTCGTCGAGGTTCGACCCGTATGCGAAATAGAGGTATTCCGTTTCCATTTTACCGTTCTCATTCGGCGAGACCGTCTCGCATCCTCTGTCAAGCGACCCGTCAGTCTCGCATTTCCACTTGCGCCCGTCCGGCGTCACTACCGTGATCGGACTGTGCGCTTCGTATTGCGTCGTGTAGTCGACCGTTCCGCCTGTTGCGCGCGCAACCGCATTCGCGGCATCCTCTCGCGTGATGTTTTCGTATTCGAGTTCGACGCCGAATGTGATCGTCGCCAATTCTTCCATCGTGACCGCTTTGTTGTTCATCGTCCGTTCTCCTTTTTTTGGTTTGCGTCCCGACGGGCTTCCACCCCCGTCGTTACGCCCATGAACATACCACGTTCAAAAACGAAAGCAAGCGGTATTTTGAATTTTTTTCACTTTTTTTCGTGGCCTTTGAGCGCCTGCAATTCATCATCTTCCGCCTTGTCCATCGTGCTTCCGAAACCGAAACCTTCACGCGCGCGCGCGTGCGCGCGCATGGTTCGGCGTGTACCCACTTCCCTTTGTCTTTCTTTCTATTTGTCTTTTATTTATAAAGGGACACTTGTTTTGCGACCTTGTTTTTGTTGTTTTTCGCGTGGTCGTTTGATGGTATGCTGGTTGCGATTCCATTCGTTGACGAGAAAATGATACAGCAACCGCGCGCCAACCGAAAGCGCGGACGTGTCGCCGTCGGGCCGTCCGCGCCACCATCGAAACAGCGCAAGCACCAGCGCGTCGATTTCGTCGGACGTCAAGCCGACGCTTGCCCATTGCTCCACGTCATCCCGGAAGATCGGGAAATATTCGCCTTTCATGCGCGACCTCCGTT
>DCIH01000112.1 GCA_002317575.1 Verrucomicrobia bacterium UBA1731
AGGCGCTCGCGAAGAAGCTCAAGCAGGTCGCGGACATAGCCGACCCCGAACCATTGACGGAAAATCACCCCGTCGTGAAGCGTCTGATTGAAATCACCGGACCCGGCTTCGCGTGGCTTACGTTGACTGTCGAGCGCGCGCTTGCGCGGCGCGCGAAAGACGACGCGCGGATGCATCGCGAAGCGGAACCGCCCCCTTGGGCGCGGCGCAGGACAGGGTAGGCGCCGGACGGGGACGCGGCGGGGGGCGACGCGCGAAAAATGACCGGATAAGCGCAAAACTGCGCAGACCGACACGTCCTGCGCCACGGGGAAGCGCTTGATTCGGACGCCCCTACGCGTGCGAGGACCAATCCTCACAGTTCCCAATCGCTGAAAGATTCTCTGTCCTTGCTCTTGTCGAGGTTGTCCCGATTCCAGAGCAGTTTGCGGTCGAGCGGCGTCTTGTTTAGATAATACCGGAACTCCAGGTCGATGTTCATTTCGGCGTCTTCCGGGCGTTGCCATGTCTCCAGATTGAAATCTTCGCGGAGTTTCCCGTAGAAAGCGTACAACACGTTTCCGTTCCGGTCGAAGCGCGTGCGCAAGCGAATGCAGAAACAGCGGTCGTCGTCGCGGCGGTCCAAGTCCTGATTGTATTTCCCGCGACGGTTTCTGCACGTACGTTCGGGCTTAAAGCCACCCAATGGCGCCAATTCAAAGGACGGTTTCGGTCCGTAACAAGGCGGCATCTCGATGATGCCGTTCCCGAAACCTGGGAAAGCGACCGTCACGGCGTCCTTGCCGGCGGACGCATTGGACGGGGCGCTCGGCGGAAACGTGAACACCACATCCGCCGTGATGCCCGTGCCGTTCGGCGGCAACCAATCGGCCTTGAAAAAATCGTATTCGTAGCGGTTCGTGATCGACAGATGTTCCCCGGGCTTCTTCGGCACCTTCATCCGCGTTTTCACTTTCTTCACGAAGAGCGAAACGGGAGCCGACTCGGCGGACGGCCTCTGCGCGAGCCGCGCGTTCGCCGTCGCCTCGCGGCCTTCTTCCGTCTGAATCCACGTCAGCAACGCGCGCTTTTCTTCGAAGAGTGGTTTGAGCGCGTCGTTGATTTTCGCGCGTTCCTCGCGCTCGACCTCGTCGTCCTCGGGATACGCGTGAATCAGCGCGAGTTTCTCGTCGCACGCTTCGATCGTGCAGGCGTCGAACACGTCGCCGATTTTCGGAACATATGTTTCGGCAAGTTTCTTCTGGGCCCGTTCGCGGCGCCCCGCCAACACCCAGTTCTCCGTCGGCGCGGCGTAACCGAAGCAATCGTCGAACTGGTCCGTATGCTCGGGCACGCCGAACAAACCGATGACATAAATCACCGGAAGCTCAATCAATACCATAAACGACAAAAGGATTGCCATAGATCACCTCTTCAATGCACTCCAGCCAAACCCACTATGAGATTACACTCGGGCGTAAGGGGCCCAACCACCAGATTCACCGGAATCTTAAAGGCGGTGTCGCCCGCCGTGATCATCACATCCGACAAAACGCCCCATGTGCCCATGAACGGAATGAGCCAATCGGGGTTTCCCTTCGCCCACTCCACGGTGGCGCTTTTGGCCGGGCCCACCAACCGCGTCCGGAAAGGTCCCGTGACGCACCCGCCCGCCAGCAGCAAAGCCGACAGCGCGCCCATCATGACTGTTCGTTTGACGATCATTCCGCCTCCTCACTTTCCCACCACGAGATCGGGGCCGTTCGACATAGCCCCGTCGATCACTTTGACAACGCCGCAACCATAGCGCATCCGGCGCTCCGGCGCCGTATCCACGTCATCCGCCAGCCCAAGAAACAACTTGAACCACCCCACGCGCATGGGCTTGTCCGTCTCGGGATCGCCGTCCAACCACCACCGAAACGCCACAACAGGCGTTTCCGTGCCGACAACATCCACACTCACCTCGTGCCTCTTCTCTTCTCGCATCGTGCGGCATGCCACCACGTCGCCTTCGTTCGCCAAAAACAAATCGCATTCGGAATCCAAATTACCTACGCTGATCCGGCACGACTTGCCGTTCGAATTGACGCGAACGGCAAAGGAGATTTTGTTCGACGTCGCCGGCTCCACACTCGCCACGAAACAGGACCGTCCCTTGCGGACGGCAAAACAATCGCGGAACACGCCATCCGGCTCCTCCGCGGCCACGGACGGCAGATTGCGCAACCGCTCGCGACGCTTGCGGATGGATGCCTGCCGCATGAAGTCCGCTACCACTTTCTCGTAATACGCAAGCGACTTATCGTCAAACAACACCGGCTCGACCTTCAGCTGTTCGCGCAACGCCTTCTCCCGGCGCGCGATCAAACCGTCATCACGCGACGTCGTGCGCGGACGCCGCCCTTCGGATTCCATGTCCAACATGTAGCGCAACGCCGACCACCGGATCGGCAGCGTTCCTTCGTTGGCCACTCGGGAAAAGCACTCCCAGGCCTTCGCGTCATCGCGTGGCGTCCCCCATCCTTTGCAATAGGCCCTGCCCATCCAGAGCAGACCGTCGCGTGCGTCACCTTCCGCCGCCACCGTCTTCTGGAACCACTCGAACGCCTCTCTGAATTTCGCCTCGTCGACCGGCCGCGAACGCCGGGCCTGCCGGAGAACGAGCATACCCATCACCAGCATCGCGCGCGGATCGTTCTGCGCCCACTCCGGCTCGAAATAAATCGCATATGTTTTGTCCGAAGCGCCCAGTTGCAGCATGCACCAGGCAGACCAGATGCGCGCCTCCTTGGACGCGCTGAGCGCGCCGACCCTGATTGCCGCCGTGCTGCCGTTTTCGCCGAAACCCACACGCACGCGATCAGCCGCCGCCGCCAACTTGGCCTCGTCTCCGGGCAGCAGGTACTCGACGAATTTGTCCGCCGTCGCCGCAGGTTGCTCGCCGGCGCAACCGCCCAACAGCGCTACGGCCACCACCATTCCAATAAGCATCGCATTCTTCATCGTCCGCTCCTTCCCCGTACGGGCTTACGGCTCCAGCCGGTAGTACTCGCCCGGCGTTCTGCAGAGATTTACCAGATTCCATTCCAGATTGCGGTCGAGCGGCGTCGGGTTGAGATAACACGCGAAACGCGGCACCGCGATCGCGACCTTCTCCGGACACATCTGCATGGAGAAAAACAAGTCGCCGTAGATCTTCCCGTAGTGCGCGGATTCGATTTTCCCCTGAGCATCGCGCTTCGTGCGGATGCGGAAACTGAAGCAGCGGTTCGCGTTGTAGCTCGTGTCGCGTTTCGCCATCAGATCCACGCCATCCCAGCTCTCCCAGTCGTGCACGTACCCGTCTGCGGGGGCCGTGCGGATTTTGAGACCCGCGCCGGCCGGCGCGACATGTTCGACGACGCCGTTGCCGTCGCCGGGGAACGACACCTTCAGCACATCGCGGTACGCCTCGCCCTTGTCGCCGTTCGGCAGCGTGATGGGCATAAGCGACTCCTTGAAGCGCCGCGTGAAGACGACGTCCGCCTGCTCTCCGACCCCGGCCGGCGGCAGCCAATCACCTTTGACGAGGTCGTAGGAGAGCATGTTCTCCTTGGGAAACACATCCTTCGCGGCGTGCCGGGGATCGCCTCGTCCGACCTGCCGCACGTGCAGCGGCACCGGACGCTCCACGCGCTGCACGGCCAACGTCACCACGAGATTGCCGGGGTTCCAGGCCTTCCATCTCTTCGTCGTGAATGTCCGCGCGGCCTCGACGCTGGTGCGGTAGTAGCCCAACGGCACACGCGAAATTTCCACGGTGACGACGCCGGACGCCGACACGCCCGAAATCGTGCAGCGGCCTTGCGCGTCCGTCGTGCCGTGCACCTTCGGCAACGTCTCCCAGCGGCCGCCCGGATTCGTCCGGCCCGCCAGCGTGCCGACCACTTTGACGTTCGCCACGGGCTCTCGCGTCGCCTCCTCCAAAACCAGCACGCCGACCGTGGCGAGGTTCTCCGTCCCGCCAAACGCCCAAGCATCCTGCGCCAAGCCCCAAGCAACGGCGCAAACCGCCGCCGGCAAAAGCCATTTCGCGCCAACGCATTTCCTTTTCACGGCGTCTCCTTTCTCATGGTTCGGGGCTGTTCAACTCGCCGGGTTCCTTGCACAAGTTCACCATGTTCCACTCCAGATTCCGGTCGAGCGATTTCGGGTTCAGGTAATAGCACATGCTCGGCACCGCGACGACCACCAGCTCCGGCTGGATCTGGAGCGCGAAAAACATGTCGCCGTAGATTTTCCCGTAATGCGCCGTCCACCTCCATGTCATTTCGCCGCCGAGTCCCCTTGCGGACCCGGGCGCGTCCCGCGCCCGTCTACTCCACGCGCTCCTGGAGTTTGTCGAGCAGCTTGCGGAGCCGCTCTTCCTCTTCCTTGTCGCCGTGTTCGATCGCCCAGGTGAGCAATATGTCCACCTTCTGCAATTCCTCAAAATCCTTCTTGCTTCCGCAACACGCCATGCTCAATCTCCATCAATCCGCCGCCCGACTACTATGTCACCGCTACTATGTCAATAAGCTCTGACCCTTCACGGCACCATCCACGACACCGAAAACGCGATCTCCTGTCCACATCAATGCCGCGCCGTCATTGCGATTCTACGCCAAACATTGCTCATCATCCCCCATCTCAAACCTAACAACTGAAAACTTCTTCGTCACCTCTCACGGCTGGCGATCGTCGAGATCGCCCGGATTCTTGCACAGATTCACCTTGTTCCACTCAAGATTGCGATCAAGCGAAGTCGGATTCAGATAATAGCTGAAGCGCGGTTCCGCCACGGGAATGTGCGTGACACCATCTTCCGCCATTCCCCATCCAAAGGCGAGATCGCCGTAGATCTTTCCATAATACGCCTCGACGATTTCGCCTTTCTCGTTCCGCTTCGTGCGGATACGGAACGAGAAGCATCTGTTCTTGTCGAAATTGGTGTCCGTATTGGCTTGCCTGTCGCACCCGTTCCAGCAACGCCACTCACTCTTGAACCCTTCCTTTTGGGCTGTGCGGATTTTCAGGCCCAAGCCCCATTGCACGCGCTCTTCAACCAGCCCGTTCCCTTCACCCGTAAATGTCGCCACCATGTGATCGCGGTATGTCTCGCCTTTTGTTCCCGACGGAAATTCAACAATTCCAAACGACTCCCTCGGCAATCGTTTGAACACCACGTCCGACACGACACCCGTGCCCGCCGGCGGCAACCAATCTCCAGACATGAAATCATATGAAACCGTGTTGGTGCCCTTCGAAAACAGATCTCGACTGTAAAACCCTCCCATCAACCGCCCAACCATCTTGGCGTACAGCGGAATCGGATTCACGACCCGCTGCAGCTTGAGCGTCACAACCAAATTGTCCGGTTGCCATGTCCCCAAAAAGTTTTTGTTTGTAAATGCATACCCTCCAAACATACGTGTAGGATAATAACCATCGGGAACTTTCTTGATGCCGCAACCTGCCTTTCCCGTGTTTGTTTTTCCACGGAAGCAACACCATCCTTGGCGATCTGTCAAATCCTCTTCAAAGACATTTGCAAACTTATCTTTAGAACGGGCGCGGTCTGTACGATTTTCGAATCCGCCTGATACAACCACGCCAGATATGGGAATATTTTCCTCATCCAAAACAACAGCTCCTATCTTGGCTGTATCCGCAAGCGCCGTTAGCGTCACAACGATCACTACGGAAAGAAAAACTTTTTTAGTGCAGGTAGCCATTGTCGCAACCCATCCTTACTTTGAATTTAAAATAATTTCGTTAAAAACACGATATACAAAACCATAAGCGAGATCCTTAATGTCGGAATGATGCCATGATAAGTCATCTGAAACGAAAGGCACGCTTGACCAAAAAGACTTTCGACCACTCGGCCAATCATTTTCGTTGCGCCGATACGCCTCGTAATTCATGTCCAAGAAAACACCGTTTTCAATGGGATGACGACGGACACTCTCATCACGGCGGAACTGGGCGTGAGCGTGATGTCTGTGAATTGGAACTTGGGCGTAGCCGGTTCGCCGGCGAAGACGAAAACCGGACAGAAAACCGCCCAGAGAAGACCGCCCCGAAAGACCCGTCTGATGCGTCCAAACCGATTTGAATGCATGCCGCAGCGCCCCTTTCCGTCCGGGAGTCTAACAAAACGGCAAGCGAAACGCAAGTGCCGATTTTGGCGTTCGGGCGGCGCGCTACAGCCCGAGCAAACGCTCGGCGTTTGCGTGGAAAATCTTTTCCTGGTCCGCCGCGTCGGGACGGCATTCGCGCAACCAGTCGGCCACATGGGCGGCGTCGCGCCAGAAATAATCACTGCCGAAGAGCATGCGGTCCGCGGGCCACTCGGCCGCCACGCGACGCGCTTCGGGATTCGTCTCGTCCGGCGTCAGCACCGCCGTGTCGATGAAACAGTTCTCGAACGGCAAGAGCACGTCCGTCGCGTGCGGCGGATTGCCGTTCACGCCGCCCAGATGCGCCGCCACGAACACGAGGCCCGGCACGGCCTTCAAAAGCACGGCGACTTCGTTCGGACCGCAGCACATCGGCGCGTTCGGGAATCCCGGATCGCCGCCGCAGTGCGCCATCGCGAAAAGCCCCGCGTCGCGCAGGACCGCGAAAAACGGAAACACGCCGGGATCGTCCAGACGGAACCCCTGGCAATACGGATGCAGTTTGACGCCGCGGACGCCCGCGTCGGCGATCTCGCGCGCATGCGCCGAAACGTCGGGATCGGCGGGATGGAGCGACGCCAACTGGACGAACCGGCGCGCGGGTTCCTTGCCCTCGCCGCCGGCGGCGACGGCCTTCGCGCGGTCCAGGATGTGCCGGAACTGCGCGGGCTTCGTCGCCACGGGACACACGACGGCGCGGTCCACCCGGAACCGCGCCATGTCCATGAGCTGGGTCGCGGCCGTGCCGTCGCCCACGGGGAGCAGACGGCCTTCGAGCCGCGCCAGCATCGACTCCACCGCACGGGACGCCAAGGCGTCCGGAAAGTTGTGCGTATGGAAGTCGATAACCACCGCTTACTTGCCCGTGGGCGTGAAGGCGATCTTGAGGCCCTTCATGGAGATGTTCATCTCCATCGCCTCGTTCATCTTCGCGAGCGGGTACTTGTGCGTGATGAGCTTCGTGATCGGAAGCT
>DCIH01000018.1:0-294 GCA_002317575.1 Verrucomicrobia bacterium UBA1731
ACATCCATTTGGTATAATGGTCCGCGATGAGAAAACCGTCTTCACGTCCGGCCATGAACAAACGATTGATAGCGACCTTCCTCCTGATTCCCGGATTGCCGCTTGCAGCCGGAACGAACGACGTCGCCATCTTGCCGGCGATTGTCGTGACGGCGACGCCCGTCACCCAGGATGAGTCCGTCGCGAAGGACGGTTCCGACCGCGTCCTCGTTTCACGCGCCCAACTTGCCGCACTTAACGCACGGGACCTCCAAACCGCACTGCGCCAAGTTCCCGGCGTCACCATCTCGCGTT
>DCIH01000018.1:428-20181 GCA_002317575.1 Verrucomicrobia bacterium UBA1731
TGTGGAGCCATCCGCTCATGGATTCCATGCCGATCGATTTCGCAGAGTCCGTCTCGGTCCAAAAGAGCCCGCATCCCGCGCGCTACGCCGACGCGTTCGGCGCCGTGGACGTGGAAACGCGCCGCCGCCGCGAAGAAGGCCACGAGGGCGAGGCCGACCTCGCCTACGGCCGACACGACACCTTCCTTTCCGCCGGCTCCGCCGGTGCCAAAGAAGGCGCGTTCGACGCCTACGGCGGCGCAAGCTACAAACGCTCCGATGGCGTGCGAGACCACAACAAGTCGACGCTCGACAGCGCCTTCGCCCGTTTGGGCGCCGACCTTTCCGGACACGAACACGTCGGCTTCACCTACCAGCGCACGGACAGCAAGGTCGAAGACCCCGGCGAAGAGCGCCGTCCGACGCCACGCACGGATCGTTTCGATCTCGACACGGACCTCTACGTTCTGCGCTTCGACACGGACCGGGACGGTCTCAAGGGCCATTCGCTTCTCTACTTCGAACGCGGCAACGTCGACTGGTGGCAGGACGACCTGTGCAAGACGCCCCTCGGACCCATGGACGGAAACGCGCACACGGAATGGTTCAACGTCGGTTTCCGCAACTTCTACGACTGGAACGTCTGGCGGGAACTTTGGTTCACGGGCGGCTTCGACGTCGCCAACGAAGACGGCGAAACGCAGACCCGCAATCTCCAGAACGGCAAGACGCCATTCGCCACGGACGGTCGCCTCAACACGGTTTCGCCCTATTTCGGCGCGCGCTACGACTTCCGGTTGTCGGACGACTGGACGCTGACGCCATCCGCCGGCGCGCGCCGTTATTTTCACAGCGAATACGACGACGCATGGAGTCCGAACGCTGCGCTGACGCTCGACTGGCGTGAAGAGATCGCGCTTTTCGTCAACGGTTCACGCGGCGTCCACTATCCGGGCGTCTATACCCGCGCCATGTCGCCCAACTACGCACGCGACACGCTCGACGCCGAAACGCTGGACTATTTCTCGACGGGCGCCCGGGCCGCCGTCGGCGAAACGGCGGACGCGCTCGTCACAATCTACCACACCGACGCGAAGAACCGCATCGACAAAACGGCCGACGGATACGTCAACGCCGGCGGAATGCGCGCAACAGGCGTCGAACTTTCGGGACATTGGCGACCGACGGAAGAGCTTGCATTCTTCGCCGGCCTCGCCTACACGCATCCCGAGACGTCGCCCGTCTCGCGACTGCCCATGTGGACGGCCACCGCCGGTGGCACGTGGAAGATCTGCCATTGGCTCACGTGGACGCTCGACGGCCAGTTCATCGACGAGATGCACGCCTATTCCGCGCGTGCCTCGTCAGACGCCGCAGAGCTTCGCGAACTCGACACGGGCTTCCTCGTCAACACCCGTCTTGCCATGCCGCTTGAATCGTTCACGCCCTGCGAAGGCGAGCTCTACGTTTCGCTCGACAACCTCACAAACGCCGACTACGAATACTACCCGGGTTATCCGATCGGCGGCATCATGTGGTATCTCGGCTGCAAGCTCAAGTTCTGAACCAAGAAGTCGTAGTGTTCTGCGTCATCACGCGCAACACGCGCGACTTCGCGAATTCGCCCGCGCCCGAAGCGGCATGCGCTCTCACAAAGCGATTTCGGGGATCTTGAGCGTCTCGCCGTCCTTCATGGCCGAGAGATGCGCGTAGATGCCCGAGACCGTCGTGTTGAGGGCCGTGACGACGTCGACGCAGACCTTGTGGTCCGGCAGGATGATCCCGCGGATGAAGTCGTCCGTGAGGTATGCGTGCGAACCGCCGTGTCCGCCGGCGTTCACCGTGCCGGGCGCGAGCTGCGGCTTGAAGTAGTTGTTCTTGTTCGCCATCACTTCGTCCCAGGCCCACGTGCTGAGGCCGTGGAAGTAGTCGAACTTCCCCGCGCGCAAGTTGTGCTCGGGCACGTAGCAGCCGTTCTGCCCCCAGATGCGGCCGGTCTCGGCGTAGAAATTGGGCGTGTCGAACGCCACGAGCATGCGGGCGGTCGCGCCTTCCTCGCAGCGGTAGGTCGCATATTCGCTGCCGAAGGGATTGCCGTACTCGTTCTTCCCCTCCGGCAGGAACTGGAAGTACTGCGACGGCGTCCCGCGGCAGGACACCTCGGTGAAGCGCTTGTGGGTGACGCACGTGTAGAACGCGTTCGAGTGCGTCGGATAGTACATCGGCGGCAGGCCCCAGCGCCAGCCCTTGTAGCTGAAGTGGTCGTGCGCCTTGAGCCGCTGCTTGGGATCGTCCGGCTTCGTGCCGCCGAAATGGAAATACTCGCCCTCGCAGTAAGTCATCCGTCCGATCGCGCCGCTTTCGTACAGGCGGCGCATCATGAAGCACTCGGGACGGAACGCCGAGGTCTCGTTCATCATGTAGATCTTGCCGGAGCGCTTCACGGCGTCGAGAAGCTTCGGCACGTACTCGAGCTGGTCCTTGCCGAGAATCGCGGGGACCGCCGTCGCCACGTTGAGCCCGTGCTCGAGCGCCATGATCGCGAGCTGCACGTGGCTGCGCGCGTCCGTCGCGATGTAGACGGCCTCGAGCTTGTCCGCGGCGGCGTGCTTGATCATCTCCTCGCAGCTCGGATACGTCTTCTTCGCCCCGACGCGCTGCTGCAGGAGCGCGCAGCGCTTCGGATCGAGGTCGGTGCACGCGACGACCTCGACGTTCGGATTCGTCTGGTAGGCGAACGCCGAGCCGAATTGGCAGAAACCCTCGCCGGCGATGCCGACGCGCACCTTGCGGTCGGAGTACGGCTTCCAGGGTTCCGTCGAGAGCCGCCCGACGTACGTGTCGTCGAACCCGGCGATGACCTTGCCGTCGCCGTCCTTCGACGCGCCCCCGCCGCCGACCGCCCGGCAACCCGCCGCCGCGAAAAGCGCCGCGCCCGCTCCCATGAAACTCCTTCTGTTCATCTCCATGACTTGATTCCTTTCGTTTTCAAAAGCATTTCGGCAAGCATCATAACGCATCTTTCACCAGCGTTGGAGCAGTTCCAGCATTTTGCGGTCGAGTTTGTGGCCGTTGAAATCCTCGTAGGCGACGTCGTCGCGTCCCGAATCGAGAATGCCGTTGTGGCCGCGCAGATTCCACAGCGCCCAACCGAGGTTCTTCGCTTTCCAGAGTTTCAGGCAGTGCTCCATCCACGCGAGCGTCACGGCGTGCGGCGTCTTGTTGCGGCAGCCGAACTCGCCCACCATGCAGCACTCGCCCGCGTCGAGCGCGGACTGGTACCGCGCGACCGTCTCCTCGGGCGTGGTGGCATTCCAGCGTTCGGCGTAGCCCGGCTTCAGCGGCCAGCTGGGCGGCTCCTTGGCCGCGCCGCCCGCGTAGCCGGAAAGATAATGCGTCAGCGCATGCGGCGTGTAGCCGCGAAAGGCCTGTCCCACCGCCGGCACGGCGTAGAGCGAAGGAATCGGACGGCCCGCGCACTCGAGGCCGTCCGCCATGACGAACCGCACGGGATCCTCGGCGCGGATGGCCCGGATGAGCATGTGCGCCAACCGCTCGCCGTTCGCGCCGTCCGCATGGCGCGTGGGCTCGTTGTAGAGGTTGAACGAAAGCGCCTCGTTCGGAATGCCTTTCCAGCGTTTCGCAAACGCCGCCCACATCTTGCAGGCCGCCTCCTGCGCAATGGGACTCGTCCCCAACGGAAACGCCTCCGTCTGGTCGAGGATGCAGTAGCCGGGAATGCGGTGCAACGCAATCTGCACGTGGACGCCGTACTGCCGGCCCCATGCGATCGCCTGGTCGAGGAGCTTCATCTTCGATTCGTCCAGTTTCGACCAGTCGTCGTTCGCGATGAGAATGCGGTAGTCGAGCGGCAAACGCGCGAAGTTGAAACCCCAGTCGTGCAGCGCCTTGAACTCCCACTCGACGAAATGGCCGTCCACGCGCGGATCCGGCGCGAGGCCGATCGTCGGCGCGCGGAACATTCCGAGCAGGTTGAATCCCCGCCAACGCGTCGGCGGACGCCAATCGGGCGTCGGAGCGGCAGTCATGCACAAAGTCGCCAAAGAAGAAAACACCATGACCAAGAATCGGATACGTCTCATCTTTCAGCACCTCACGAGTGCGACGACGTGGTCTTGCCCGGCGGGAGACGCGACATGTGCGCTCCACACGCCCGGAGTCGTCTCGACGGCTTCGGCGCACACTTCCTCCCCCGCGAGCGTCTCAGACTTGAAAACGATTTCAAAATCGCGGGCGGCGGCCGCCGCTTCGGGAAGCGCCTCGACGACCCACTCGACGTAGTGGACGTTGTTGACGTGACCGTTCAAGTCGATGTCACCGCGCCGTGCGCGAAAACGGCGCGCGTTCTCCGTCGGAGATCCCGCCCAACGCAACTTCGCGAACGGATCGCCGCCCAACACGGGCGGACGCACGTCGTTGACATGATCGAAGACAAAAGCGGGCACGGCCACGACTTTGCGCGTAACCAGATCGATGATCACCCATTCGCTCGTCGCGACGCCAATCGCCTCGTCGCCGACGCGCAGCACGAAATCGCGATAGGCGGTGATGCGCCGTCCGCCGCGCGGACAGGTTTCGACCACGACCTTCTCCTCCCAGCGCGGATACCGCGTCATCTGCACGCGCAGACGGGTCAACACCCACGAGATGTTCTCCCCCTCGGATGCGAAATTGGACTTGGAGAAACCAAGTTGCTCGGCATGAAGACTCGCCGCCTCCTGAAGATAATTGCAGACCGACGGCAGGGACGCCACGCCTCCGGCGCCGCATTCATAGCTCCGGACTTGAAACTCATACCTTCCGACAATGTCCAATCAAAACCTCCCATCCGCTCCGGCGCTAACGAAGAAAATTGTTTTCATGCCGACATTCTACCACGATTTCCGGCGTGTCGACAGCGCGGACGATTCCGTTCTTCTTGAGCGGCCGCATTTCGTCATTTTCGCTCCGCCTCACCAAAAGCGTTTTGTTCCATGCCGACGTGCCTAGAATCGTCCTCGACGACTTCAAGCGGAACCGACTTTCCGTCTCTTCGTCCGGGCGTGAAGGCATACACCGCGCCGCGCGGCACGTGGCGTCCGCGTCGCGCGAGTTCGCACGTGAGACGGATCTCCTCCGGCTTCTCTCTCGCCTTAAGGCGCAAAACGACCGTCGCCTCGCCGAAGCGTGTCGTCTGGCGGCGTGGGCCGATCAGCTCGCCTGGACCCTCGACGGAGAAGACGACTTCCTCGTTCTGATAGGGCTTGGCGTTGCCATGCTCGTCCACGAGCGTCGCGACGACCGTCACCTCGTCGGAGCCGTCCGCGACCGGCTCGAGGCCTTCCGTGTCGAGCGAGAGGACGACACCCGAGAAGCGCCGCGCCCAGGGCTTTACCTCCTGGGCGCCGTCCGCCCGCGTCACGGCGAGCGAAACGAACGCGAGCGGCAGCTTGTGCTCGTAGAAGTAGGCGTCCTCGTGCGCACGACGGTCGTCCTCGCTCTGGCACATGCCGCCCGCGAAGGGCTTGCCGTACCAGCTCGCCGTGTAGGCGCAGTTCGAGTAGATCGTGACGACAGGCGGCGAGAGCGGCGTCAGCGCGTTCGCGACGTACACGTACGGCTCGGACGTCAGTTCCGCCTTGAACATGTGCCAGGCGTATTTCTTGCGGCGGTCGTACGTGAGAACGCCGCCGAAGAAGTTGTCGGGATGGTATCCGCGCGCATGATCCGCCCCGTGCCAGAGACAACCGCCGAGCATCGAATCGGGCGAGGCGAGGATCGACTTGAGCGACGCCCAGCCGCCGTGTCCCGTGCGGTAGTGCTCGGCCTGCGCGAGCATCGCCTGCTCGCCCCATTCGCGCGCGGCGCGGGACGGCGAATTCTGCGCCGACCAGTCGTCCACGAAGTCGCCCCATTCGCGGATGAAGGTCGGGCGCGCCGCGCCGACGGCGTTCGTCACCGAACAGCTCGTGTAGACGACGTCATACGCATCGGAACCCGCGGACTGGGGATCACACGCGCAGACGCCATCCGTTCCGCGCGTTTCGGCCTTCACGATTTCCCGTGCCCGCGACGAAAAGTCGGCAGGATAGCGCGTTTCGTTCAGAATCGGCTCCCACATGAAGAGACTCGCGCGACTTCGGTCGCGGCGGCACATCTTCGCGATGTCGTCGTAGACGCGCGCGGCGAAGCGCGGATCCTCGTCGTTCCAGAACTGCCAGCCGGGCGTGTTGACGATCACGAGCAGTCCAAGCGCGTCGCAGGCGTCCATAAAGGCGGGATCCTGCGGATAGTGCGCGTTGCGGATCGCCGTGAAGCCGGCGTCGCGGTACTTCTTCGCATCGCGCCAGTGCAGGGAGTTCGCGAGGGCATTGCCGAGATGCTGATAATCCTGATGCCGGTTGACGCCGACCAGCTTGCGCCACTTCTGTCCATTCAGGAAGAGACCCTGGCCCGTGATCTTCACCTCGCGGACCCCGAACCGGACGCGCACGGCATCGCTCACGCGTCCGCCGTGCAGCACCTCGACATCGAGATCGTGCAGATTCGGCTCGTCGGGCGTCCAGAGTTTCGGCCGGTCCATCACAAACGGCGGCACGACCGCCCGCCCGTCGCAGCGGAAGCGCACGGCATCCCCCGCGCCCTTCACGACGGACGCATCCACGGCGACCTCCCATTTTCCGGCGGCCAGCGGACGCGTCCGCACGAATACGCCGCCATGATCGGAGTCGGTCACGTAGGCGGGGCCCGTCTCGATCAGGTAGGCGTCGCGGTAGATGCCGCCGAAGTAGGCGAAGTCGAGGTCGCGCTGCGGCTTGCCGGGGGGATACGACGGGTCGTCCGAATTGTCGCACCACACGACGACCTCGTTCTCGCCGTCCTTGAGAAGATCGGTCACGTCGACGTGGATCGGCAGGTAGCCGCCGAAGTGCTCGGCCGCGGTGCGCCCGTTCACGGTCACGCGGCTCTTGCCCATGATCGCCTCGAAATGGAGGAAGCTCTGCGCGGCCGTCCGGCGCCAGGCGAAACGCTTGCGGTACCAGGCCTCTTGCTGGCGATTGACGCAGCCGGACGCCTGCATCGGCAGTTCGCCCTCGTCGATGCCATGCGGCAAGGAGACGGAACGGGTGGTCTTGAAACCGTCCAGGGAGAACTCCCAACCGAGATTAAAATTCGAAACCCGGCGAGGCGAACCGGGCGCGTCCCAGTAGCCGGCCCGGGAGAACGCAAAGCGCCCATCTTCCGGAATCACATCCGGCAGATACGGCGTCTCGTTCATCGGGTCGACGGTCCAATGCGTCACTCCGCCGAACGCCGCCGCGCCCGCAAGCGCAGCGGCCAAAAATCCCGTCATCCGTTTCATGCTCATCCTTTTTCGCCTGGTCCTTCACACAAGGAATGCTTCTGTTCGCCAAACCGTTCGACGTCCTCGCCGGCGCAAGTCTCGATTATAAGCCATTGAACGCCTTTTCGGCAAGTCGTGGACGCACCGAGTACGATCAAGTGTGATACAATGGGCGTCACGCAAGAAGAAAGGATACGGCATGGACACGGAACAGGAATTGATTGACCGGCTGTCGATTTTGACGGGACAGAAACTTCTGTTCGACGGCGACACTTGCGATTTGGTGGTAGCGGACCGGGCGGTGCTGCTGAAGTACCGTTCGGAGGAACATGCGTGGTTTGCGATCGCAGTGGTTGGACAGCTCAAGCCGGCAGGCGACCCCCTGCGAACGGAAGTTCTGGAGGCGGCGCTGTCCGCAAATTTCCTCGGCCGGTACACGCGCGGACTGCAACTGGGGCTTTTCGGGGACGATCTCATGGTTTTCGACCGGCTTGCCGCCGACGGACTGACGGCGGAGACGCTGGCCGAGCGGTTGATTCTCCTTTCCACGCACACCACGAAAATGGTGGAGGATTGGCGGGCATACCGCGAACAACTTGAGTCGGAAGATTCGGCCGAACCGCCAGCGGACAACATCTGGAACTTTTTGCGGGCCTGACGTAACCACGTCCCGTTCCGATGCGTATCCAAGTTGTCCGCATCGGCGCGGACGCCACGCAAGACAAGGAGCAATGACAAATGTCCATGCAAATTTCAGAAATCAGGCAGTTCGCGGCGGCGAACACGGGCACTTTGACCGTCGACAGCACGGGGCGATTCGCCAAAGCGACCTTTGGCGAAAGGTTCCGCATGTTCTTCAACATCGGCGGCGCGCGCGACGAAAACAACCGACGCGTCCTGGACGCACTGAAAAACGCCATTCTCGACCAGGTCGAATTCTTCGGCTGCGACGAAGCGGCCGTCCATGAGCTGGGCACGCTTCAAAGCCGGTCCGCCTTGAGCGGCAAGGACCTGTCGGCGCTGTTCACCCGAATCGACGCGATCAAAAGCCAAACCCGCGGCATTGAAGAATTGACGACCGCCGGTCTGGCGGCCAAGTTCGACCACCCGGCGTACTTGTCGTTCGAAAAGTACGGCGACGTCAAGGACTTGAATGCAATCGCCAAGAAATTCATGGAAGCGGCGTACAGGAACGCGCTCAACGACGACCGCAAGAATTCGTTCTCCGTCGGCACCGCCTTGTCGGCTTTTCTGTGCGAATGCCAGGCGATGGTCGAGGAAGCCGAGAACGGCGACCCGCCGCTGACCGACATGCTCGTGAAGAATTTCACCAAGATGCTGGTGCGCGGCGACGCCAAATTGCGCAAACCGGAGGACGTGATCGACAACCTGAAGGCCTGCCACAAATTCATCCAGGACGCCCGCGCGCTCGGTCAGGCGGAAAACAAGCCCTATGTCGTCGACATCGCCCTGTCCTACGTCAAACGCCTCGGCGGCGCCACCAAGATCGACCAGGGGGAAATCAACGCGCTGAAAGAACTCTTCCCCGGCGCGCCGTTGAACGGCAAATACGACCTGAACATCGTCCTGCTCAAAAAATACGTGCTCGACGCCACGGCGCAAATCACGCCTGAAGTCAAGACCGAACTCAAGATGGCGCTTGCCGAAAACACCAACGTCGCGTTGGTTGACCGGCTGACGTACGTCCTCACGCGGAAATTCCTTACGATCCCGGTGTTCCAGGGCGCCATGCTCAAGGGAGGTCCCGAAAACGAACAGTGCATGTGCTACCATCAGGCGCGGACATTTGCGGCCATGCTCCCGGCGGAAGACCGCGAGCGGTTGAAGACATTCTTCGCCTCGCCCATGGCGGAAAATCTCCATGCGTTCTATCTGGAGTCGGCGTTCAGCGGTAATCTGTCCAACGACATCACCACCATGGCCACGCAGCCCATGATGCAACACGTCTTCGCGGGACTCCGGGACGGCATTCTCGGGCGGGTGGTGCCGCCGCCGAAGGAAGGCGGAACGATCGCGTCGGACTTCTCGAAATTGCCCGCGTCGGTGACCTGCCGTCTCTCCGCGCAAAACACCATCATTTCGCGGCAGGGTTACGTGCCGGCGATGGGGCGCTACGACGCGGTCAAATCAACCCGGTTCCTGAAGCGCACGGCGCAATCCGGGGCCGGACTCCTG
Organism: Verrucomicrobia bacterium UBA1731; assembly: GCA_002317575.1. Classification (GTDB taxonomy): domain Bacteria; phylum Verrucomicrobiota; class Kiritimatiellia; order RFP12; family UBA1067; genus UBA1731. Next base: position 9,949 of record DCIH01000018.1, read on the forward strand.
AACTGTCACCTCGCAAAAAGCATGGCCGGCGGCGAGAACGCGGTCATTTCCCGGTTCAAGGCCGCCGTGTCGGGCCGGAAGCTGACGGTGCGCCTTTCCGACGGGACGCTGCTGCCGGACAACCCCGAAAAGGCGTGCGACGCGCTGGCCCGCCTGCTCAAGGGCAACCAGGAAGCGACATTCGACGAATTGAACAAATCGGAACGCACGCGCGCCTTGCTGATGATGAGCATGCTGACCAAGGACCTCGTCGACGTTTCCCACCGCGCGGTCACGACCGCCATAGACTCGGAGCGGAAAAGCCCCGCACTGGTTTCGGGCGACGGCCGCACGGGCGAAGCGGAGCAAACCGTCATCCCGCCAACCATCATCCTGGCGCTTGACGACCAGGGCGGCATTTCCCTGCACATGGACAGCCAGACGCCCATCAGCCAGTACACGGTGGAAAGTTCGCTCTCGTGGTTCAGCGAACGGGAAATGTTCAACGTCGGCCGCGGTTCGAACGTGAGAACGTCCCTGGACGTGACGATCGGCGCCCAGGAGATGACCCGTCTTTCTGAACTGGACTGGTCGCAGTGCGACGTGCGCGATGCGGAACAGGAACTCGGCGCCGGAGAACACGCCAAGGGCTGGACCGAGACGCTCTCCCAGAAACTGCCGGAATCGTTCCGGATCAACATGGACGTCACGCCGACCTACAGCATCTATGTCGAGCACCAGGCCTGGCAGGACGGCGCAAACTATCCCGCGAATTTCGTGCGGGAAGACTGATTTGGAACCAGTTGCGCCCTTCGCGGGCCATCATTTCCAAGTGTTCTTGACGTATGGGGGGATCCGGTCGCGCGGCGTTGCGCACGAGATCCAATTCGAATCGCCCGCCAATAGACGAACTGGGTTTCAGAGTGAATTGAGCATCTCGGAGCGCTCGAGCACCGGCGCGTCCATCAGGCGGAACTCGCCGGGGGCGAGGGTGATGAAATCCTTCTCGCCGAACCAGTGCAGCACGCACTTGCGCGCGTTCTTGTAGTCGAGGTTCAGGAGGCAGATTTTGCCGCCCTCGGGGAAGTACGAGAACGCGATCCAGTCGCAGTCGGCGTCGGGGTTCTCGAAATCGCCGCCCGTGATCCACACGTTGCCGCGCCCGCACGTCGCGGCGTAGCGGTAGAGTTCGCCCATCATGCCGCGCTGAATCGCCTGCGCGCCGCAACCCCAGTCCTGGTTCACCGCCGACGGGTAGCACCATGTGGTGAGCAGGATCACGCGTCCCTTGCCCTTCTTCACTTCGACGACGACGGGCTTCTCCGTTTCGTCGCAGACGGCGAGCGCCTCGTAGTTTTCCGGCTTGCCCACGTATTCCATCTTCGAGAGCGGCACGCCCATGTAGCCGAAACGGCGGCGCGCGAAGAAACCGAGTTTGTTCTTTTCCGGCTTGGGGCCGGTCGCCCAGAAGAACCGGTGGTCGCGGCCCGTGACGCGGATGTCGCACAGTTCCGTGAAGTCGCCCTTGTTGACGAGGTCGTCGAGCGTGAACGAACGGTAGGCGCGCGTCTTGTTCGTCGAAAGATGGCAGATGCCGAGAAGCACCGTGCCGCCGCCCTTCACGTAGTCGCACAGGACCTTGTACTGTTTCGGCGAGCATGTGTTCCAGCCCGCGAAAAGGAGCGCCTTGTAGTTCTTGAGCAGATATTCAGCCGTGACGTTGTCGCACGCGAAGGACGCGACGTCGATCTGACCGAAGGGCGTTCCCGAAAAGTGCAGGTTGTAGTCCGGCGCGAGCATCGGAGGCCGCGGCAGCAGCTGGCCGAGCGCGATCTCCCAGCTCTTCTCGGGCGCGCCGTGGTACCAGTCGCTGTTCTGCTCGGCGACGCCGTAGGCGTGCGCGACGGCGAACCCCTCCATGTAGCGCGCGCTGCCGAGGTCGAGGTTGCCCTTCACGATCGCGACGGTCGCCTCGGGCTGCCCCTTCGGACACGGATTCTCCCGGCAGAACGCCCAGAAGTCGCTGATGATCTTGCGGTATTTCTTCGCCACCGGCGAGCGGACGTCGATGTAGGCGAACTTCTTCTCCGCCGCCTTCATCACCTCGGGCGTGAAGCCGCTGCGGGGATCGTCCTGTCCGTAGCGGCAGCTGGGCGGATTGCCGCGCAGGATGGGCATCTGGCTCATCGGCGAATCGGGACAGAGGTTGCTCTGGAGCATCCAGTTTCCGCTCTCGTTGATGACCATCTTCGAGCCGGCCATGTACTTCAGGCGGAAGGCCGTTTCGAGCGTCTTCATCTTGTACGGGCAGGTGTGCGGGATCCAGCTGTACCACTCGTGCGCGAGGTGGCTGCCCCACATCGGCAGGTCGTATTGGCGGTAGAGGCCGCGCGACAGCGCCGAGGCGAGGTTCAAATCGCCGAACGGAAAATCCTCCGTGCAGGGGATCTCGACGCCCGCGGCGACCTCGTAGTCGAGCCCGAAGTTGGCGGACGTCGCCTGCACATCGCCGACGCCTTTGTCGTGGAGCTTCTTGACGTAGTCATAGGCCGACTTCATGTAGCGGTCGGCGAACGCCTGGAGGTCGCCCTTCGCGTACGCATCGGGCGTGAGTTCGTTGACATTCATCGAGAAGCACTCGCCGATGTCGAAGCCGAGGTAGGAGTCGCCCATCTCGGCGACGAACGTCTTCGTGTCGGCGTCGGAGATGCCGGGCGTGCCGTACAGGAACACGGAACTGATTCCGCGCTCGCGGGCCTTGCGCGCGAGATTGCAGCCGAAGTTGCCGCCGCACCAGAACTGGAGGAGGTTTCCGACCTGCTCCTTCGCGCAGAGGTCGATCGTCTCGTCGTACGTCGGGTGCTTCGGCTCCCAGTAGGTGAAGCAGAAGCCCGTTCCCTGAAGACGGCTCCCGCACGGATACACGCCGGATCCGATGTAGATGCCCTCGGCGGGGAGTTTCGTCTTCCGCGTGGCGCGGCGTGGCGCGGCGAGGATCTCCTCGGCGGTCGACGGGGTTTTCGGAACCGCCTCGGCGGCGGAAAGTCCGGCGGCGGAAAGTCCGGCGGCGGCGAACGCCAGCGCCAGCGGCAGCAGTTTTCTCATGATGTCGTCAGTCCTATTTCGTGATTTTGAGGATGATTGGTTCGAGGGGATCGACGCGCACGCCGAACGAGATCGTTTCCTTGCCCTCGCGCACGAAGTCGACCGGCTCCCAAGAACCGTTCGCGTTCAGCTTTTCGGCCCGCGCCGGCAACGCCGTCCTGCGCAATTCGAGCCGCGGCAAAACCTCGTAGCAAATCGAAATGCACGCAACGAGATCTTCGCCGCCCGGCAGTTTGCCGTGCCGCACCAGCATCTGGTCGCCGCTCGTGCCCACGTAGTCGAGCGGCGCGCCGTTGAGCCAGTCGAGTTCGGCGACGAGCTGCAGCTTGCGCACCGGCCGGAACATGTCGAAATAGACGAGATCGAGCCACCAGCCGAGCGTCACGACCCGGCCGCCGAGTTTGTTCTCGTAGCGGACGGCCGCTGGCGCGCGCGGCTTCGGAGATTGGAAACGGTCGCCCTGGCAATAGTTCCAGGTCGCACGCGCCTTGGGGTCGACGGGCGTCAGCTCGCTGTCGGTTTCCTTCCACATGTGCCCGATCGAGTGCGAACCGTCCGCCGACCATTCGCTGTTGAAATGGAAGTCGCCGCCGCCCTTTTCCGCCTTGACGCCGAGCAGACCCGCGAAGCCGCGTTCGGTGAGCTTGCGCGCGGCCAACGAATCGACGAGCGCCCGTCCCGAGAGCACCTGCGTGATCTGCGCGTCGGACATGCGGTCGACGTCCTCCTCGCGCACCGCCATCACCCCGCCCCGTTCAACGCCTTCGTAGCGCAGCGGGATGGCGTAGACCGCCTCGATGGGACAATTCCAGCGCTCGCCGTGGCCGATGCCGAACCCGCCCCAAACGGGATTGCCGTCGAACCCCTCCGGCGGCCGCACGAGCGGATTGCCGACGCCCTGCCAGCGGATGCCGGCCTTGGCCATTCCGCGCAGCGCGGCGTAGAAGCCGGCGTAGTTCTTGAGCCGCGCCTCGTAGCGGCGCTGGGAATTTGCGAACGCCGGCTCCTGGAACTCGCTCGTCCACAGCTTCGCGCCGGCGAGTCCGGAAAGGAGCGCCGTCGTCAGATGCGCGTGGTACATCGTCGCGCTCTCGCTCATGTAGTTGTGCGGAAATGTGTCCGCCTCGTCCAGCACGTCCACGTCGTCGTCCAGCTGGTACGCCTCGGCGCGCTGCAGACGGAACGCGTGCACGATGAAGAGCGCGTGGTAGTTGCTGTACACCGCGTCGCCGACGCGCGCGAACGGCTTGGTGCCGCCGGCGAGCGCGTGGACGACGTCGTTGGCGAACCAGTAGCCGCACATGCACAGTCCGCACCGCATTGACGGGTCCACTTCGTCGATCGGCGCGCGGATCGCCTCGCGGGCGTATTCGACGATCGAATCGCGCAGCACGCGGTTGGCCTTCACAACCTCGGGATCGCTGACGGGCTTTTCCGCGTACAGCTTCCGCGCCGCCTCGTACGTCATCGGACGTCCGAGCGCCCGGCCCATGCGCGCAAGGTGAAGCGGACAGAAACACTCGTCGTGGCGGATGCCCACGTCGTCGTCGATCAGGATGAATTCGGGCTTTTCCTGCGCGACCGCCTTGATCACCTTGCGGGTGTAGTCGCGGAAACCCGGATCGAGCGAGCAGAAGCGCGGACTCTCCCTGCCGTCAAAGAGCACCACATGCTGCCACTTCTCGTCGGTAAGCGGCACCTTGCCGTTCCAGCCGTGGCCGAGGATGGACTGCACCAGCACGCCGAGCCGTATCCCTTTTCCTTCCACGCCCCGCTTCATCCGGTGGAAACGCCCGCAGAGTTCGGGAATGAGGTTTTCCGCGGGCGTGGTCTGCGGATGGAAGGACAGCGACGGCACGAACAGGTCGAGTCCGGCGGCGTCCTTCTGGCGGATCATTTCGGAAACGGAAAATTCGAGATTCGTCCCCGGCCAGGCAGGCACGACATTCATGAACCACGGCTTTTCCGCCTCGGCGACCAAAAGCCCGGCGGCGGCATTTGCCGCGGCATGCGTCCCCACAACCATTCCCGCCGCGAAGGCGAGCGTTACAGCAGCTTTTTTCATTCGACTTCTTTCCCGTAAATTCATCGCGGGCATTGTATCACAAATCCGCCGGCACCCACCATCGGGCGAACCGTCATCTGCCAGCGGCGGCGAGAATTGTAGGACCAACGGCGACTCTGGCGGATTGGTTGTGGTACAATGCCCCCCGAAAACGCGTGTCTGCGCGTACGTGGATTGAGAACCGGATAGGGGATGTGGCGTATGGTGTCAAAATGTTCATTCTTGATTGGCTGTGCTGTTTTGGGCGGCGTCCTGTCCGCCGGCGCAGATCCTTCATCAGCTGTTTCCAACGGCGTGCGCAAGATCCGCGTCGCCTGCATCGGCGATTCGATCACCTGGGGCTACGCGATGACGAACCGCGTCGTGGAATGCTATCCCGCGCAACTCCAGCGCATTCTGGGGGACCGCTACGAAGTCGCGAACTTCGGCGACCCCGGCGCCGGCGTCTATCTGGATCCGAAGACGGGACCCGACGGATGGCGTCCGCATCCGTGGCGGACGGGCGAATCGGGCAAGTCGGCGTATGCCTTCGATCCCGACATCGTCGTCTGCAATCTCGGCATCAACGACGCCGCGATACACATGTACGAATACGTGCACGACGAGAAAGGCGTCCCGAAGACGGAACCGGGTCTTTTCCGTCGCCAGTACGAGGAACTTCTCAAGGCGTTCACCAGGAACGGCCGATCCCCGAGATTGATCATGTGGACGCGCCTCGCGCCGGTTGGCAAGGGGCACCGCATGAAAGGGAAACCCGATCCGTTCGTGCTGGAACGCGAGCTCGAAACGGTGGCGCGCGAAGTGGGCGCGGAGCCGCTCGACATGTACGCACCGCTTTTGCCGTACGCGGAGACGGCGCATTACGCCGGGGACGGATGCCATCCCGAGGGCGGCGCCCAACGCGTCATCGCGGACATGACGGCGCGCGCCATCGTGTCGGGCGCCATGACGCCTTGAGTCGTCGTTTTTCCGCCCAAAAATCCGCCGTCAGAGTTTGCGCACTTTGACGTTGCGGAAACGCACGGTGGCGCCGGCGTGTTTTCCCTGAAGCCCGATGCGACCCTTCGTCGGAAGGTCCGCCCACGGACGGCTCAACCACGGCGGAATGGCCGTGCCGTCGGGATTCTTCTTCGCGTCGGTCATCTTGGAGAGGTCCGCTTTGTCCAGCACGACCACGCCGTTGATGGCAAGGGAGATGAACTTTCCCTGCGCCGTCAGGACGGCGCGGTTCCACTGGCGCGCGGGCTTCTGCGGCGCGGCGATCGGCGCGAGATGGCCGTAAAGCGAACCGTTCTTCATGTAGGCCGGATCCTTCGCCCACTTCTCCGCGGCGTCGTCGAGCAACTGCACCTCCACGGCGTTGGGAATCCAGTTCACCGTGTCGACGCAGTACAGGAGAATGCCGGAGTTCGCCGCCGGATCGAGGTTGTATTCGAGGTCGAGCTCGAAGTTCTCCCAACAGTCGCACTTCGTCCAAATCGCCTGGTCGGAATTGGCCGTGAGGTTCCCTTCGGCGTCAAAATACCAGACCTTGGGATCGTAGTCGGCCTTCTCGAGCTTCTCGCCCAGCAGCGATTCGCCCTTCGGCGAACAGCACGTGCATCCCGCAAAAGCGGCAACCATCGCAATTGCCGTCAATCCAACAACCTTCATTTTCGTCATTCCTTTCGTTTTGTGTTTGCGTTCAAGTCTTCTCGGACATTTGTGCCGGGCACGGCAACGCGTCCTGCCAGGCGGACCGTCAGAATTCGCCGAGCCACTTGAGATACTTGGCGTAGAGATGCCCGTACACGCCGTGGGTCATCCTGAGGCCGCCTTCGAACGCCTTGTCGTAGCAGTCGATCACGTTGAAGGCCGTGCGCACCATCGCGGGCGGACAGGTGTTGTCCGAATGGCCGGCGATCACGCGAACCGGCACCTTGACGAAGCGCGCGAAGTTGACGCCGTCGAAATACGCGGCGTTTCTCTCGGCGTTCGCCCGCGCGGCCGCATCGGGCATGTTGTCGATGATGCGCGGCCAGCCGCTCTGGAGGCCGTCCTTCCAGCCGTAGTGCCCCGTGAGCGCCGGGACGAACAGCACGCTGCGGCGAATGCGCGCGGAAAGCGCGGTGACCGCGAAACCGAGGCCGCCGCCCTGGCTGGTGCCCTGGTAGCCGATGCGCATGGGATCGACGTCCTCGCGCGACGCGAACCAGTCGATCGCGCGCAGGGAACCCAGGATGACGGGATAGAAGAAATAATCCTCGCGTTTGCCGCCGACGCCCGCGAGGCAGTAGCGGTCGACGCCCCAATTCTTCTTCGCGGCGGCGTCCATCGCGTCGTAGTCCGGCTTGCGCGTTTCGGGATCGGGTTCGAACGGATACACGGTGATCGCGAGGCAGACGTTGCCCGATTCGTAGATGGGCAGCTGCGACCATCCGCCGAAACCCGCCGCCGCGATCTGGATGCGGCCGGGCAGACGCCCCGCCGGCGCCTTCTTCTCCTTCGTCACGTAGCCGTGCAACTTGCGGTTGCCGGGCACATCGAGCGAAAACCGCCACACGTTCCAGGCGCCTTCGGACATCTTCTCGTCGAGCCGCATCTCGGGCTGTCCGGGCATCTCGCGGTCGTACGCCGCCTGCGCGTTTTTCCAAAACGACATGAAGTCGTCCGGACACGGCACCGGCGGGCGGAGCTGGCCCTCGCCGCACGCGACGCTTTCGGCGTACCAGTCGCCCCCGTTTTTCGGGAAATTCTCGATGTCGGCGGACTTGAGGCGCAGACGCAGATAACCCGGTCCGGGGAGTCTGCCCGAGACCTTGAACGGATTGGCCTTGGACAGATCGAAAGCCGTCTCGGCGAACACGACGTTCGTGCCGAAATTGTCCAACATCGCGTTCACGCAACCGTTGGTGAGTTTCTTGCCCGCGTCGTCCGTGACGGACACGGTGAACGTCGCCTGCTGTCCCAGATGATACGACCCGTTCTTGTGGTCGTACGACACGTCGACCTTCGCGGCGAAAGCCCCCGTCCCGAAAAACGCCAAACCGGCCAACAGCGCGGGCGACGACCACGACAAAAATTGAGAACGCTTCATGCTTGCCTTTTCCTCTGACATTTTCGTATTTGCGATCATACCGAGCTCACGCCCCGTCATCCCGCACATCCCCACAGTTCCTCGTCGGAAACGTCGGGACACGGATTGACGACATGGTCCTCCGCCTGGACGAAACCGTTGACGTAATCCCAACGGGAACTCTTCACGTTCATCCAAAGCAAAGAATGCCACTTGCCGGCGCCGAAGTCGATGACTTTCTTCATGCCGACATTGTACCACGTGATGGCCGTTTTGAGACGACCGCTCACCAGCGCCGGAGAAGCTCAAGCATTTTCCGGTCGAGCCCCATCCATGTCGCCCGGTTCTCACATTTTCAAAATGTGAGAACCGATGTAAAGCACAACAACGCTTGCGTAATGAAGTGCAAAAACAAGCGCACGCAAAATCTCCCCTTTGTGGGGTCTGTCCCCAATTAGTTCGTCCCCTTTTGTGACACTTCCCAATGACCGCTCTTGCGACCGCCGACTCGGATGATTTTGCCCTCAGACTTCAACTGGGCCAAATTCTTTTCCACGCCGCGCACGGAAAGCCCGACCTCCCGGGCCAAGCGTTCGCGGGTGATGTCAGGATATTGCCCAATCAGATCCAGAATCTTTACCACACTTTTTACCACACCTTTTCCCACACTCTTGTTAACCGTCTGAAGCGCATCACGAAGTGCCGTCAGCATGAACTCGATGAACGCGCGCGCATCTCCCGTGCGGTCGGCCTCTGAAATGGCGCGATAATAGGCTTCCTGCCGATCGTGGACGACCTCCTCGACGGGCACCCAGACCATCTGGACTCGCCACGAGGCCAGGAGGACCGTCTGCCAATATCTTCCCATCCTCCCATTGCCGTCGGTGAACGGATGGATGTATTCGAGCCCATAATGAAACAGGCAGCTTGAAATCAGAGGATGCACGCCCGATGTCCTGACCCATTTCAGCAGTTCGCGGACTTTCCCAGGAACCTGGTCGTGCGGCAAACCGGCATGCACGAGCTTTTCCCCCGAATACACACCGACTTCAACCGTCCTGAACCGTCCCGCCTGCCGCGTCAGGCCGCCGACCATCAGTCCATGAACCTTCAACAGGTCTTTGACCGAATGTGGATCGACCCGTTCGAGAACCGCATACGCCGCCTTGGCGCATTTGACTTCCGCGATCTCTTTCGGCGGCCCCAGCACGCGCTTCCCGTCGATAATGTCCGTGACTTGCTGCAACGTCAGCGTATTCTGCTCGATTGCCAGTGACGAGTGAATCGTCTTCAGGCGGTTCTTCTTGCGCAGAATCGGGTCAATGACGCTTTCGCGCATCCCCAGATGAGTGGCAATCTCGGTGATCTCGGCCACCAGCGAAATCATTCGATCGCTGAGTGTATATCCTGGCACAATTCTTTGTTTCATATCGCCTTACTCCAGCTCCTCGTCATCGTCCGAATGAAGCACCTTGACCTCAGCCACCTCCAGCGCATTCGGCCGAACGGTTCGTCAACATCCCAGGAGAATCCGTCCGGCTCTCATACCAAGCAAACGCACCACAATCCCAAACGGCGCATATTGTACCACAACAGTGCGTCCCGAACTGCGGATTGGCGCCCGACCGGCCCCCCCCCTGACGGTCGGCCCCACAAGGGGGTCACGCCGATCCTCCGGCGTGACCATGGTCGTGACAGTAGCGAGCCTTTCCCGAACTTGGTGGCGTCGGCGCAAAATCTCCTCTTCCCGCAACACGCCATGCTCAATCTCCATCAATCCGCCGCCAACAAAAAATGCAAAACAGGTCTGACCTGTTTTACAGCGAAAGAAGAACGGAAAGCGAACAAACGAACGCAAAATCTCCTCTTTGCGGGGCCTGTCCCCAATTGGTCCGCCGCCGCTTCCGCATGTGGAGCAGTTCGTCCCGAACTGCGGATTGGCGTACGGACGCGGCCCCTGACGGTCGGCTCCCCAAGCAGTGCGTCCCGCACTGCGGATTGGCGTACGGACGCGGCTCCACAAGGGGGT
>DCIH01000018.1:20203-29429 GCA_002317575.1 Verrucomicrobia bacterium UBA1731
CCGCCGGCGTGACCAAGTTCGTGAATTTCTCGATCTAATTCCGTCCTTGGTGGCGTCGGCGGAGCGACGCCACCCCCTTGAGGACGCCTCTGCGCAGTGCGGGACGCACCGCTCCACCGTTCGGGGCCGCCCCCCTTCAACCTCCAACATTCAACCTGCAACGGCGGCGAGGGAACTCGCCGCCCTACCGATCAACTGAAAGGAGACAACATGAAAACGAACATCGTGAAGAACATGCTCTTCATTCGTTGTTTCCTCATGTACCGGATAACACCTCTGTAACAGATAATGCACAAAACCGCCGCCGGTTCAAAATACATAGGACGAGCAAGGACATCGGCGTCGTCATCGCAAGAGGACGGTGCGCTCGTGCGTCTTGCCGTCGGCTCCCTTCCAGACGAGGCGATACGTCCCCTTGAAGCCGCGGAAGCGGATCTTGCCGTCCGCCGCGATCTTTGCCGTCAGGCGGGTGCGCCACTCGCGGCAGATGAGGTCCCTCAGCGCGAGAAACACGGGCTTCGGCTCCATCTGCCGCGTGAAGAGTCCGCTCGTCGTCGGCTCCCCAGCGTAACCGCACCCGTCGACGACGTTCCACCACGTGATGCCGTCGAGTTGCGGCTGGGCGAACCAGACGCGGTAGAGATTGCGCGTGAAGACGGCCTGCATCATCAACGCCTCCGCATCCGTGCCCGGCGCGGAGATCGTCAGCTCGCTCAGATGGATCGGACGCCCCAGCGGCGCAAGGCGCGCGAAGCGACGGCGGACCTGCGCCGGCGTGCCGACTTCCCAGAACTGGGCGCTGCCCCACCTCTCCTTCGTCCGCTCCCCGCCCGTCCGCGCGATCTCGCGGACAATGTTCGTGTCGAACATGTGCATCTGCATGCCGACGATGTCGATCTTGAGTCCCGCCGCAATGAGACGCGCAACCTCGTTCGTGTAGCGCGCGTCGATATTGTTCTCGTTGATGTTGAGGCGCACCTTGGACGGAAAACCGGCCGCCGCCGACTTGAAGGCGTGGTAGATGAAGTCGCCACCCTCGATGCCGACGTCCCCGAAGACCACGGGGTCGCCGGACGGGATGGACTTTGCGAGATCGATGTCGTCCCGCGTCTCGTTGACGACATCCCAGCTCTCGATGCGCCCGCCGTAATGCGCCGCGATCTCGGCAATGCGCTTCGCCTGCAGCCGGCGGAGGTTCGCGATGAAGACCGGCGCCGCGCGCGCGAAGTCCGCCGGCGTGTGCGTCTTCCGATAGGCGAGGTACCACGGCTTGTACTTCGCCTTGTACCAGTCGTCGAAGGTCTTGAGGGCGACGTCCGCCGGCGGCGTCGGATAGCCGAGACGCGCGCGTTCGTCGTCCGGCATGCCCTCGCGATGCAGCCACGTGGGCGAATTGCCGGTAAGGTAGACGAGCGGATGTCCGTGGACGCGCACGCCCCGCGAGAGGCACCACTCGACCGGCAGATCGGTCGGGGGACGCCGCCAGTGCGGCTGGCGCTCGGGCTCCTTGCACGCATTCCAGAACGCCTCGCCGTCCTCGGGACCGGGACGGAAGCGCAGAAGGTCCGGACGCGGCTCGAAGTTCGCCCAGTAGAACGCCACCGTCGCCGAATTGAAGACCGTGCCGTAAAGCTCGCGGTAGCGGCGGTTCATTTCGGACGACCCGAGCTGCCCGAAGTTGAATATCTGCGCACCGAAATGAAAGGCATGTGAAACCTGCTCGACCTTCACCTCCGTCCCCGCCGGCACAGGCCCTTCACCTTCATCTCCAATCTTCACCTCGCAATCAGCCATCCGATTGCGCTCGATCTCGTCATCGATGCGTTTCTGCTCTTCCGGATTCCAGATCTTCCAGTAGGCCTCGCCCATCACGGACTTGTCAAGTGCGAACGGCTCTTCAACCGTCGGCAATTCGGCCCGAGCAACAGATCCCGCGCCCAACAGCGCCGCAACCGTCAACCCGACTGATGTCATCTTACGCATGGGATCCCTTCCGAAAGAGCTCACAGCTCCGCCTCCTCCGGTATCAGCGATGCCATATAGAGCGGCAGATGGAGCACCTCGCCATCAAAAGACGCATCCTTGGGATGAAGGACGATCGGCCTCGCGACGATGGCGGCGTAGCGTTTAATAAGCAAGCGCATATTCTAATCAATAATACACATTTTGCCGAAGATGTGAAACTTGTTAACTACACATATTCGCCAAGCTCGAACTGCTGTCCACTACACATAATTCTTATGAGCACAGCGAAACAAAGGACTTCATACGTGTATGGTACCACGCAGTGGCAGAATTCTGCTTTGCACGTAACCGTCAATGTCGTCCAGCACGTACTGTTCGCCGGCCGTATGCAACGCGCCGAAAGACCGGCGGATGTATTCGTCGGCGCCCGTGCGATGAAAAAGATCGTAAACGGCACGCCCCGACAGGTTCTTGGCCTGGCGATACAGTTCAATGCAATAAATCAAATACGCTCCTGCGGCGCTCATGACTCAGGACTCCTCAGGATAGGGAATGACGCCTGTGCGCTCGGCCTCGACGAACATGTCAGCCAGCATCACGGGGCTGTAATGCCAAAGCTTAAGCCGTTCGTCCGCCAACTTCTCGTAAAAAGCCGAATGATACAGTTTCTCCGTGGCGGCCGCCTCGTCAATCCCAAGCCGCTCGGCGATCAACGCCACCAACGGCGGCAAGATCAAAATCGCGAGCATCGTCGGATACTGGCGCTCAAACATGAACGATCTCCGATCTCATGAATCGGATGAAATGCAACGCGCGCTCGGTGGCGAACACAAGTTGATTGTAAAGCTTCTTCACCTTCAACCGCGCCAGCGTCTCCTCCCGTGTGATGTCACCGTTCCGATACAGAGCAAAAGTGCGATAGACGTCATCGTTTGCAACAGGGCCAAAAACAAGATCCCGTCCTTCGGCCACGTTGACGCCGTCACGATTGCTGCAGACGAAATCAAGCCAGGCGCCATTCGGACGATCAAACGTCAGAATGTCGCAAAACGGAAACGCAACCTTCTCGTCAATTTCATAGACATTGACGGTGGGCTGCCCACAGCTCTTTCGCAACACGACCTTTCGCGCAAAATCTTCTGCCTGACCTCGGTACAGGGTCGTGTAGAATCCGGGACCGAAGTCAAGGGCGTGACTTGGCGCCATGATTTTTGGCGTCGCCACTTCGACGTTGCTCCCGTGATAAAGTGTCATGGCCGCATTATATCACAATCACCAGCCGACCTCGCCCCGAGTTTGCCAGTTGAGCAAAAATAATCCGTCAGCATTTCGGGCTCGCGCCGCCTTGCTTTACGTGAGCGGAAGATGGTCTTCCGGACACGACAAGAAAGGACGGTGGGTCATGAACAAGAACATCATCAAATGCGCGGCTCTCTGCCTCGTCTGCGCGGCTTTCTGCGGAACGGCATTCGCGGCGCCGCACGGCGGCCGGGCGCCACAAAAGGCCCCGGTTCAGGCAAAAGTCCAGGCCCCTAAACCAGCCGCCCGCAAGGCGCAACGCGCGCCGGCGGCGAAACCGGCCCCCGAGCCCCGCCACGAGCCGGTTCACCAGGCGCGCCGCGCGCCGGCGCCTCAACCGCCGCCGCCGGAGCCGCACCACCACGGGCACCACCACGAAGGCGCCATCACCTTCGGCGCTGCGATCGTGGGCGGACTCGTGGGCGGAATCGTCAACGCGATCTTCTGAAATCGCAAAACAAAACACCAAGAAAGCGAGGGCTCCGGCGAAACCGGAGCCCTTCATCGATCACGGACAACAGCTCAGCGTCCTTTGCCACAACTCCTCGTGTCGCCAGTCGCCGTCGGGTCCGGTTGGTCGATCTCGACGGCGAAGTCGAGAAGGCGGTGCTTGCCGATCCGGGGCGGGAACGTCACGGTGAAATCGTTGCGCCCGCGACGGAGCAAGTCGGTCGCCAAGGCGTACGTGAAAAGTCCGCAATCGAACGAAACGGACTTGATGGTCTTGCCGTTGACCCACAAGTCGAGGGCGTCCCCCTTCTCCAGATTCGTCAGCGCCCGCACGGTGATCCGAGGCGAAGATTCGCCTTCGGAAGCGGCGAAATCGCCGATCCACATCGGAAACGACACGCTCTCGCCCGGCCGGTGACAGGAAATCTCGACACCGTGCGGTCCCGGTCCTGGATCGATCCGCGGCAACTTCATGTGCCGGACGCCGTTTTTCAGGAGCGAATTCGCCGTGTAGTCGCTGGACCCCAGATAGGTTGCGAAGTAGAGCTGGTCGGCGGAACGGACCGCAACGGCGTCGAGTTTCGCGATACGGTTCATGAAATCCTGCTCGCAGTTGAAGAGGTAGATGCCATCGCATCCCGCCAGCCGCGCCTGCGCGAAGCGCGCGGCGTAGGCGGCCTCCGTTCCGCGTCCGGGAATGAAGGGCACCTTCCGTTCCAGGCATTTCCGCTCGATGCGCGACTCGTCCATCGACGCATGGAACCGGACGCCGTACCGACGCGCGACGGCGACCGCCTCATCCCAGGACGCGAGCTGGAAGTACCCGCCGCCGATCCAGTCGTCGAGAAGGCCCTCCTCGAGCCAGCGCTCGAGGTCGATGCCGCAGTCTCGGCAGTAGGCGACCGTGTCGGGCATGCGCATCAGGACACGGAACGGACGCCCCCGCCTTTTGGCGACGGCCTGCGTCGTCGCCCTCAAATCGCGCATGAGCTCCGTCATGAGGGCACGCTCCCCGTCCGAAGCGACGCCGCCTTCCGCCACGCTCCGGAAGAGCATCAGGTGGCGGAAGAAGTCGTATTCGACGCCGTCGACGTCGTAGTTCTCGGCCAATTCGCGGACGAACGTCCGCATGCGGTCGCGCACGATCTTGTGCGTGAAGTCGACGCAGCTCCAGGTCCCCCAGCGTTCGAAGAGATGTTCGTTCTTCGAGCCGAAGGTCCCCATGAGACACTCGGGATGGTCGAGTTTGAACTTCGGGAAAAGCGGATGGGGGAAGGCAAACGACCACGTGTCCACGTCGTGCTGGTCGTTGACGCGCACCGAAACGACGATCTCAAGACGGTTCGAGCGGCAGAAATCGATGGCCATCTGCAGAGCGTCGGTCCCCTGCGCGAAGAAAGCGCTCGCAGCATTGTGCGTCCGGGGGACGATGCGCGGGACGTCGTTCGTCGCCGGCTCTCCCGCGAATCGGCAGGTGAAGCGTCCGAATCCGGCGCTGATCGGGCAGTACGACACCGTCCTCACGTGGGTGCCGAGCGCATGCTTGAGACGGCGATTCCCGAAGTTCTCCGGGGTCTCGGCAAGTCCGTCCGGCCAGTACAGGACGTCGCAACCGTCCGTATTGTAGATGAAGTCGCCCGTCCCCGCATCGCGGTCCATCAGGTTCGACTGGATGTCCGCGATTTCGTCGCGCGTCAGGCCGATCTCCCGCTCGACGAAGTCCGCAAACGTGACGCCCGGGAAAAGCGTTCCGCAGGACAGAACCGCCGACAAAAGAACGCCAACGCGATGCATGCGTGCCCGAACGCGATTGCAGAAGCCCCTCACCGCACCTCCCAAACCGCCGCCTCGTTGGGCGGAAGGACGATCCGATCGGCCGTCACGTCGCCGCGCCAAACGCGGCCAAGTCCGCCCGCGACGGAAATCGGACACGTCACCGCGCGCGGCTCGAAATTGATCGCGACAACAACCGTCGAACCGTCCCCCATCGGATGCTCGGTCAGCCCGACGTACGGACAATCGCCCTTCGCGACGACGCCGTGAACGTCCGCAAGTCGCGCCGTCTCGCGCAGGACAAGATAGTACGGGCGAATGGCGGGTCCCGTCACCGTGTCCGAGCGGGCGACGGTCTGACGGTCGATCGGCGCGTTGCAGACGAGGATCTGTCCCTTGCCGCAGGCAAACCGCGTGAACGCCGGCTCCCCCTCCGTCGTCCGCGCCAGGACCTCGGCCTCGCCGTCCAGAAGACGGCACGTCGTCGCGTCCGCGACGGTCAGCTTGCGGTCCGGCGCGCGCGGCAAAGCAAACGTGCGCTCGCACGGCGAAAGCGAGCAGTAGTCGATTTTCACGCCGGCGTGTTCGCGCAGCAGCGTGAAGCGCATGCTGCCCGAATAGAGCAGCAGCACGGTTGCGCCCTCGTTGGCCTTCGCATAGAGGCGCTTCTGGGCGGGAAACGTGTAGGCCGTGTCGGCTTCGGCCGAAACGACGACGTAGAGCTTCGACTCGGGCAGGTCGTGCTCGGCGCCAGCGAACGAAGGATTGAGCCCCGCCTGCCTGCAGAGAAGATAGGCGCCGAAACCGGAAACCCAGCCGGCCTCCTTTTCGGGGACGACGATGACGGCGTCCGTCCGCGCCGCCGGCAACTTCCTGAACGGCAGCGAGGCGCGAAACGACTGGAACGCCTGCATCTCGAGCATCACGGGTTTCGGCGTCAGGTCCTGGCGGAGCATCCCCAGCTCGCGCTCGCACGGCGTCAGCGTGTACGGCGGAAAGTCGAGCCCCTCCTGGTCGGCGTTGCACCACCAGAGGCAGCCCTTCAAATCATTCGCCCACATGCTGAACATCGCCGCGCGCAACCCGGCGGCCGTGCGCTCGTCGGAAACGGTGCTCGTGCCGAGATTGCCGAGTTCCTCGACGAAGCAGGGTTTGCCGCCGAGGTCGCGGTACAACAGCGATTCCGCCGTCGGATGCAGTTCCGTGCGCATCGTGTTGAAGGCTTCCTTGCCGCAGCCCCGCACGTAGAACTGGTAGGGATGCGTGCAGAGGACGTCCGACAGCTCGGCGTTGAGCCGGATCGGCGCGACGTCGTCTTCCCGCGTGGACAAGCCGTGCATGCCGGACACGATCGGCCGCGTTGCGTCCTCCGAACGGATCGCCATGCCGACGTGGTCCATCCAGTTGTAGAGGTCCGCCTGACGGGTCCCGGCCGTCGCCAGGCAGTTGCACTCGTTGCCGTAGTCCCAGGCGGCGATGGCCGGATGGTCTTTCGTCGCGCGCACGAAATGCTTCACGAACCGCGTCTGCCACATGACCGCGGCGGGATCCGTCAGCACGTTCTTCTCCTCGAAGACCGCCGGCACGAACTGCCGCCCCGACATCCACCCCGTCACGATGCCGACGATCAACCGGATCTTCCGCTTCGCGGCCATGTCGCAGAACTGGCGGAACCGGTCCATCATCACGGGATCGACCCCGTCCGGATTCGGCAACGGACGGTTGTCGCGGAACCGGAAGCTCCGGTAGACGCCGCCCGCGTTGCAGTCGCCCGTCAACGGCTGGAAGTCGCTCCAGAGGGGAAAGACGCGCATCACGGTGACGCCGTGTTTCGCGAGCGCCGCCAGCTCCGCGTCGACGACGTCCGGCCGCCACTGCGACCACATGTACACGCCCGCGTGCTTCGCCCAATAGTTGCACCCGACGAAGAAACCGCCGCTCTCGAAAAGGTCGCAAGCCGTCGCATCGGGACGGGCGGAACACACACCCGCGTTTTCCGCGTATGCCGCCCCGGACACGACCGCAAACAGGCACGAAACCGCCAACATTGCACACGCTCTCATTTTCCACCTCCGTTATTCCGCGGAAAGCGTCCTGGATCTCCTACGGACCGACACTGCGTCATCCTGTAGCCTACAGGATTATGCATAAACAAAACCACCCGAAGCAACGAAGACAGTATATCCCATCCCCAAACCGTTCGTCAATCTCATCACTCCGAGCGTTACGGCCACGGGCGGCTCAACCACGGCGGAATGGCCGTGCCGTCGGGTCAATCTGCCGCACTTGGAACGATGGCGCCGAAGCGACGCAAGGCGTCCTTCGCCTCGAAGACAGGCACCTGGCGCGGCTCGACGCCGCGCAGGCGCTTGCGCGTCGCTTCGCGATCGCCTTCGGCGACCCGCCCTACGCTTCGCTTCGGCGCATCCCGCCGGCGTGACCAAGTTCGCAACCACAACGCCCATGCTTGCCTACCAGCGCACCTACCCAGGTAGGGCGGCCGCGCCGCGGACGCCGCAGCCCCTTGCGTACCCGGGCGCGTCCCGCGCCCGACGCGGCTCCCCCAGGGGGTCACGCCGCGCCGCCGGCGTGACCGAGGCCGTAACAGTAGCGAGCATTTCCCGAACTTGGTGGCGGCGGCGCAAAATCTCCTCTTCCCGCAACACGCCATCTTCAATCTCCATCAATCCGCCGCCTGGCTACTACGTCACCGCCACTCTGTCAATGAGCTCTGACCCCTCACACCCCCCTTTCAGCACGAAACGATTGGCATACGCCGACCGCCCGAGCCGATACAAGAACCGCTCAAAGGCGTAGCGCAAGAGGACATACTCCAACTGCACCCCGCGTTCGTTGGCAATCGCCAACAGCCGCGTCCGAACGGAATGGCCGAAGTTCGTCGTCGGCTTCTTCATGCCAGCCCCTCCAGATACGGCTGAACGACTCGGAGCATTCGACAGCGCTTCAGCACGTCGCCAAGTTTCGCAAAATCAACCAGTCCCTTTTGAACGGCTTCGCGTAGCGCGGCAACGGCCACGGCGACGCCGATCTTGTTTCGCGCCTTGAAGCACTCGGCGATCGTGCGCTCAACCGAAAAGACCCTGATGGGACTTCCCTCGTCGCCCTGCACGACAACGTCGACCTCCAGCAGCCCAGGCGTCATGTAGACGAAATCAAGCGGGAGCGTCGTCTTGGGGGGATGCCGCTTGACCGAAATGGCCATTGTCATCCGCTGCGGGTTCTCGTCCGTAAGTCCATGCAGCCGCAGAGCCGACAGCAGCGTAAACACGCCTTTCGGCGCAACCTTCGCCGCAAGCTCATAATCAAACAGGGCGGAAGACGATCCTTCACTTGGCGCATAGACCCCACGCGCAATACGATTGACAACGCCCCGCGCCGCCATCTCATGAAGAGTATTTCCACGCAGACCTCGCTTGGTCACCTCGCTTCTTCTGAGCGGATGACCAGCCGCGACCTCGCGTCGCATCGTCCTCCTTATCGTTGCTTTCATGCGGTAATTATATCACATTTACCGCTCGTTCGCAACGATACGAACCTCTTATCTGCAATACCCAATTAGTTCAACACTTTACGACCCCTTGCGTACCCGGGCGCGTCCCGCGCCCGACGCGCCCCCCCCAAGGGGTCACGCCGATCCTCCGGCGTGACCAAGTTCGCAACCACAACGCCCATGCTTGCCTGTCAGCGCACCCACCCAGGTAGACAAGCTATGGGTTAA
>DCIH01000063.1 GCA_002317575.1 Verrucomicrobia bacterium UBA1731
ATGCTTCTGACGCCTGCCTCTACCTCGAAAAGGCCATGTGCCTTTTCTCTGCGGCAGGCCGAGAAACGTCCAGATGATGGCTCGGGCTCAAGCGCAAGGCGGGGGCGCGCGGAACGGCAGGATTGGCGTGGGGAAGGACGCCGTGCCCGACGTTTTACGCAGCGTCCGCAGGCATACCCATACGGCGGCGGGTAAAAATGGGTAAACTTCAGGCCACGTGAACTTGAGCCACGGGACTGAACGTGGTATCATCCACATCCATGAAAAAGTGCGTTTTGTTTTCGATTGCGGCGCTTTCCGCCGTTTTGGCATTTGCGGGCGACCACGTGCTCTGGTACGACTCGGCCGCCGAGGATTCCATGAAGGGCTGGGAGGAACGCTCGCTCCCCATCGGCTGCGGCTGGTTCGGCGTGAACGTGTTCGGCGGCGTTCCTTCCGAGCGGCTGCAGGTGACGGAGCCGACGCTGCTCACGCGCCGCAACCTCACGAACGCGCTGGACATCCGGCTCAATTTCCCGAAGCACGCCGCCTGGTGGAGCGCGAAGAACTACCGCCGCGACCTGACGCTCGAAACGGGCGTGGCGACGGTGTCGTACACGTTCGACGGCGTCGACTTCAAGCGCGAATACTTCACGTCCTATCCCGCGCGCATGCTGGTGATGCGCCTCACGGCGTCCAAGAAGGGCGCGCTCGCGTTCGATCTCCAGCCCGAAGTGCCGTTCCAGCGTCAGTTCGGCATCGGCAAGGAGGCGTGGATCGGGCGCGAAGGGCACCTCAAGGCCGAGGGGAACTTCCTGGATGTGACGCAGCGCCTGCAGTGGCACAATGTGCGGTTCTTCGGGCGCTTCGCCGTCGTGACGGACGGCAAGGTGACGACGCTCGACCACACGCTCGAGGTCGCGGACGCGACGGAAGCGACGGTCTACTTCTCGTGCGGCACGAACTACCGTCTGTGCCCCGAATCCTTCGGCGCGGCGGCGGGCGAGTTCTCCGGCGAGGCGGACGAACCGAAGATGCGCGACGAGGACGAACCCTCCGAAGCGGTGAAGGCACGCGTCGCCGCCGCTGTCGCGGTCGGCTACGACGCCGTCAAGCGCGCGCATCTCGCGGACGTCGGCGGCATGATGCGGCGCGTCGACCTCGACCTCGGCGCCGCGGACGCGGATCGGCTGAAACCCACGGACAAGCTGCTCGCGGAACATGCGCAAGGCCGCGCGAGCGCGTATCTGGAGGAGACGTATTTCCAGTACGGACGCTATCTGCTCGTGTCGTCCTCGCGCCCCGGGACGCTGCCCGCGAGTTTGCAGGGCGTGTGGACGGCGTACGACAAGTCGCCGTGGGGCTCGGGGTACTGGCACAACGTGAACGTGCAGATGAACTACTGGCCGGCGTTCGTCGGAAACCTCGCCGAATGCTTCGAGGCGTACGCGGCGTTCAACGCGGCGTTCCGTCCTGTGACGCGGCGCTTTGCGGCGAAGTACCTGACGGACCGCGGCATCGGCAACGTTCCGGCGGACGGCGAAGCGCCGGACATCTGGTGCGTGGGAACGGCGGTGTATCCCTATGCCGTGTGCGGCGGCCCCGGCGGGCATTCGGGTCCGGGCACGGGCGGGTTCACCACGAAGTGCTTCAAGGACTGGTGGGACTTCACGCGCGACGAAAAGGCGCTGAAGCAGTACGTGTGGCCGACGTTGCACGGCATGGCGGACTTCCTCACGCGCTGCGTGGTGGAGACGAACGGCCTGTGGCTTTCGGCGTTCTCCGCGTCGCCGGAGCAGGTCCGCTATCTGCCGCAAGGCGGCTGGGAGTACGTCACCACGGTCGGCTGCGCGTTCGACCAGCAGATGATCCACGAGAACAACGCCGACACGCTCGAGCTGGCGAAGATCCTCGGCGTGAAGGACGCGGTGACGGCGAAGATCGAAAAGCAGCTCGGGAAGTACGAGCCGGTGATCGTGGGCGAATCGGGCCAGGTGAAGGAATTCCGAGAGGAAAAGAAGTACGGCGAAATCGGCGAATACCGCCACCGCCACATTTCGCAGCTCGTGGGTCTCTATCCCGGCACGATCATCAACAAGAACACGCCCGCGTGGATGGCGGCGGCGAAATACTCGCTCACCGAGCGCGGCGACGAATCGACGGGCTGGGCGCTCGCGCACCGGCTCAACTGCTGGGCGCGCCTCGGCGACGGCGAGCATTGCCATCTGCTGCTCGGGAACCTCCTGTCCAAGCGCACGAACGCCAACCTGTGGGACATGCATCCGCCGTTTCAGATCGACGGCAACTTCGGCGCCACCTCCGGCGTCGCGGAGATGCTGATCCAGTCCCATGCGGGCTTCATCGACCTGCTGCCGGCGCTTCCGAAGGCGTGGGCGGCGAAGGGGGCGTACAAGGGCCTTTGCGCGCGCGGCGCGTACGAAGTCGACTGCGCATGGGCGGATGGCAAGCCCGTTTCCGTGACGGTGCGCGCCAAGAAGGCGGGGCTCGCGAAGCCGCAGGTGCGTTTCGCGGACAAGCCGTGCGCGTTTGATTTCGTGTCCAAGTGAGAGAGTTGCGGATCCGTCATGAGCGATGCGCGTGAAAAATTGGCGTCCCGGTTGGGGTTCATTTTGTTGTCGGCCGGTTGCGCCATCGGCCTCGGAAACGTCTGGCGTTTCCCGTACATCACGGGACAGAATGGCGGTGGTTGGTTTGTGCTCATCTACCTCGTGTTTCTGGCGCTCATCGGCCTTCCCGTTTTGGTGATGGAATTCGCCACGGGCCGCGCGTCGCAGCGGTCGATCGCGAAGCTTCACGCCGTGCTCACGCCCGAAAGGAAGGCCTGGCGAATCCATGGCGTGGCCGGCGTCGTCGGGTGCGTCGTGCTGATGATGTTCTACACCACGGTGACGGGGTGGATGGTCATTTACCTGTTCAAGATGGCCGCCGGTTCGTTCGCCGGGCTTTCCCCGGACAAAATCGGCGCCGCATTCGGCGGCATGGTTGGCGATCCGTGGATCCAGACGTGGGCGATGCTCGGTGTCGTGCTCGCGTCCGTGGCCGTGTGCGCCATCGGTCTGCAGAAGGGCCTCGAGCGCGTCACCAAGTGGATGATGCTCTGTCTGCTGGTGCTGATCGTCGTCTTGGCCGGCCACAGTCTGATGTTGGAGGGCGCCGAGAAGGGCCTGGCTTTCTACCTCGTGCCCGACTTCGCGCGTTTCAAGGCGATTGGCGTCGGCAAGGTCGTCGTCGAGGCCATGAACCATGCGTTCTTCACGCTTTCGATCGGCATCGGTTCGATGGCCATCTTCGGCAGCTACGTCGGCCGCGACCACACGCTGCTCAAGGAAGGCGTGAACGTGGCCGTGCTGGACACCTTCGTCGCCGTCGTGGCGGGTCTCGTCATCATCCCCGCGTGCTTCGCGTTCAATGTGGAACCCGGTCAGGGGCCGGGACTCATTTTCGTCACGCTTCCGAACGTGTTCAACCACATGGTTGGCGGGCGCGTCTGGGGCACGCTCTTTTTCCTCTTCATGAGCGCCGCCGCGCTCACGACCGTGCTCGCCGTGTTCGAGTGCATTCTCGCGAGCCTCCGCGATTTCACGGGGTGGAGCCGCAGGACGGCCTGCGCCGTGCTGGCGGTGGCGATTCCCGTTTTGTCATTGCCGTGCATTCTCGGCTTCAGCGTGTGGGGCGGGTTCAAGCCGTTCGGCGAAGGATCCTGCGTGCTCGACCTTGAGGATTTCGTCGTCAGCAACGTGCTTCTGCCGATCGGCGGTCTTGTGTTCGCGCTCTATTGCTGCCACCGCTACGGGTGGGGGTGGGAGAAGTTCCGCGCCGAGGTGAATACGGGCGCGGGGGCGTGCGTGCCGAACGGCGTTGTCCGCGTTTACTGCGCGTACGTGCTGCCGCTGATGATCCTCGGGCTGTTCGTCATCGGCATCCTGTCCAAATTCCACGTGATTTCCGTCTGAAGCGAGCGCCGCGGCCCCTCGCCGCGCCCGAAACGCGGCACCGAACTGGTAGGGCGGCGAGTCCCTCGCCGCCGCAGAGGCGCCCGAACAGTAGAGCAGTTCGTCCCGAACTGCGCAGAGGCGTCCTCAAGGGGGTGGCGTCGCTCCGCCGACGCCACCAAGTTCGTGATATTCACGATCCAGTTCCGTCCTTGGTCACGCCGGAGGATCGGCGTGACCCCCTGGTGGAGCCGCGTCCGTACGCCAATCCGCAGTGCGGGACGCACTGCTCCACTGATCGGGGCCGCGTGAAGCTGCGCGCCCGCCGCTTCGACATCCCGGCGGCATTTCTGCGCGAACGGCATGTCAACCCAAACACCCACCAACCCACCAACCCAAACACCCAAACACCCAAACACCCACCAACTCGGTTATGGGTTATTGCGTTATTGCGTGTTTGAGTTATCTTCCAACACAAAAACCCAAACACCCACCAACCCACCAACCCAAACACCCAAAAACACAAACACCCCCCAACCCAAACACCCAACGGGCAGTCTCCGGCCGGGGCGGATTATTCAACTCCGACGGCCCTTAAATGCGCTTCACTAACGTTCCGCGTCGGCTTCGCCCCGCGTGGCCACAGGATTTTGACGGATCAAATTCATCATTTTTGGAGTGGATCTTGTTCCGCGCTTCGCAGTCTTCAAGAACGCAACACGAGCGACCTGTGGGCTGTTCTTCCTTCGTGCGGGACGCACTGCTCCACGGGTCGGGGCCGCGCGATCACACGCTGCCAACGCCCTGCGACATTCCGGCGGCATTTCTGCGCGAACGGCACGTCATTCCGCTGCCTCCATTCGTGCTCACGGGGCGTGGGGAAGCGCCCCCATCGCGCCGCGAATGAATCACTTCCTCATTCCTCATTCCCCATTCCTCATTACATTGCTGGGCAGGTACGCCGGTTGATTGCGTTCCACGGGCGGGCGAAACGTGGTATAATCCGCGCCATTTGTGTTTCGGAGAGTCATGAAATGAGCGAAGAAAAGTTCGATTTTGGTGCGATGGTGAACGCGCAGATGAAGCCGTTCCGTCAGGGTTTCAAGTTCCCCAAGTCCTACAACGATCTCAAGAGCGTCGAGCCGGATCAGAAGAAGCGTCAGGCCGAAGTCGCCGAAGCCCAGGAAGAGCAGGCCGACGACGCGAAGAAGACGCCGCTCGAGGCGTCCATTCTCGCTGCGTTCAACGCGGGCGACCCCATCTCCGGCAAGGTCGAGAAGGAGGTCAAGGGCGGCTACGAGGTGACCGTCGCGGGCCAGCGCGCGTTCTGCCCGTTCTCGCAGATCGACCGATTCCGCAAGCCCGACGCGGTGTACGTGGGCGAAACGTTCCTCTTCCAGGTGCAGGAGTACGGCGCGGACGACCGCGGCGTCAACCTGATCGTGTCCCGTCGCGCGGAGCTCGAGCTCGAGCAGCAGGCGCTCAAGGAGGATCTCAAGGGCACGCTCACCGAGGGCATGACCGTGAACGGCACCGTCGTGAAGGTGCTCGACTTCGGCGCGTTCGTCGATCTCGGCGGCATGGAGGGCCTGGTGCCCGTGCGCGAGATTTCCTGGGACAAGGTGGTGAATCCCCGCGACTTCGTGAAGGCGGGCGACTATGTCACCGTGAAGGTCTTGTCCGTCGACTGGGAGCGCGACCGCGTGTCGCTCTCGATCCGCGAGTGCCAGGCGAAGCCGCTGAAGCCCGTCAAGAAGGGCGAAGAGGCGCCCGAAGAGCCCGGCATCGATGTCGCCGCCGAAATGGCGAAGGTCAATGCCGCGGGCGAGAACTTCACGTCCGGCGCGTTCGCCGGTTTGAATTTCTGATTTTCCGCAAGGAGGCGAGCGTATGCGGCGGGTATTCTCGAATGGCCGGGTGCTGACGCCGTCGCATGCGGTGGTGGACGGTCCGATCGTCGTGGACGGCGATTGGATTTCGCAGATCGGCGGCGTGGTGGCGCCGTTCGAGGGCGCGTGCGAGACGATCGACCTCAAGGGCGCGCTGGTGATGCCCGGTCTCGTGAACGCGCACGGGCATACGGCGATGACGCTCGTGCGCGGCGTGGGCGGCGGATTGCCGCTGCAGCGCTGGCTCGAGGAGGCGATTTTTCCCGTTGAGGCGAAGATGACGCCCGAGGACATCCGCGCGGGCGTCACATGGGGCGTGATGGAGATGCTCGCCTCGGGCACGACGCTCGTCGCGGACATGTACGATTTCCCGCAGGCGGGCGGCGAAGCGTTCGCCGCCGCGGGGATGAAGGCGAACGTGTGCCGCGTGGGGCTGTGCTTTTCGGAGACGGACGAAGTGCCGCCCGGGCGCGCGAAAGAATGCATCGATTTTGTGCGCGACTTCAAGGATTCCACGGGGCGCGTGGTGGCCGATTTCTGCGTCCATTCCGAATACCTGACGAGCGAACGGATCGTCCGCGCGCTCGCCGAGGCGAACGCGGACTTCAGGCGTCCGGTGCACGCGCACGTCTCCGAAACGGAAAAGGAGCACCGCGAATGCCTCGCGCGCCGCGGCAAGACGCCGATCGCGTACCTGGCCGACTGCGGACTTCTGGACCACGGCGGTTATCTGGCGCACGCGGTGTGGGCGACGGATGACGATTTCGCGGTGGCGCGCGCCAAGGGCGCGGCGCTCGTCCACAACCCCACGAGCAACATGAAGCTCGGCAGCGGCTTCGCGCGCATTCCGGCGGCGATCGCGGCGGGAACGCGCGTGGCGCTCGGGACGGACGGGTGCGCCTCCAACGACAATCTGAACCTGTTCGAGGAAATGCACCTCGCCGCGCTCATCCACAAGGGGGTCGCGAAGGATCCGACGGCGCTTCCCGCGGGCGCGGTGCTGGACATGGCCACGGTCAATGGCGCGAAAGCGCTCGGACGCAATGACACGGGCGCCTTGGCGGTGGGCATGAAGGCGGATTTCTGCGTGGTCGATTTCGATAAGCCGCATTTGAAACCGTGCCTCGACATCATGAATGCGCTCGTCTATTCGGCGCAGGCGTCGGACGTGGTGATGACCGTGGTGGACGGCGAGATACTGTACGACCACGGCGAATACCCGACGATCGACGCGGGGCGCGCGGAGTTCGAGTTCCGCGCCGCGGTGAAGCGGCTCGGGTTGTGAGGACGGAAGGGTTGAAGGCGCCGCATCGCGCGGGGACGGTTCGGCGGCCTCGATGAGGCCGCCGTCGTGCTTGAAGGGACGGCCTTGAATTGGTATAATTCCCGACCATGAAAAACAAATTCCTCCCGATGGTGGCGACCCTCGCGGTCGCGGCGCCCGCGTTGGCGGGACTTTACGGCGACACGCCGGACGCGAAGCACGCCTGGAGCGTCCATGACATGAACCGTCCCAACCCGCCCCGCGTGACGTACAGCGCCAAGGGCATTCCGTCCGACGCGGTGGTGCTGTTCGACGGCACGAAGGAGTCGTTCGAGAAGAACTGGACGAACGGCAAGGGCGGTCCCTGCGGGTGGAAGCTCGGCGACGAGGGCGACTTCTACTGCGCGCCCGGCTGGAAGAACGACGGCGCGGCCGTTTCGCGCTACGAACACGGCGACTGCCAGCTCCACATCGAGTGGCGCCACGACGCGAACCTCACGGGTTCCGGCCAGATGCGCGGCAACTCGGGCGTGTTCCTGATGGGGTCCGACAAGGGCTACGAAATCCAGGTGATGGATTCCACGCTCACGGATCCGGCGGACAACAAGGATCCCAACTACGCCGACGGCCAGGCGGGCGCGGTGTACGCGGAGAATCCGCCGCTCGTGAACGCGGGCAAGTTCCCCGGCCAGTGGCAGACGTACGACATCGTGTTCCACCAGCCCGTGTGGGAAGGCGACAAGTTGCTGCATCCCGGCAGCGTCACCGTGTTCTTCAACGGCGTCCTCGTCCAGGACCACTGGGAGATGGAAGGCCTCACCACGCACTGCCGCCGCCGTCCGCTGGCGCCGCACGCGAAGAAGGGGCCGCTCTCGCTGCAGGACCACGGGTGCGTCGTCCACTACCGCAACATCTGGCTGCGCGAGCTGCCGTCCCGTTGGGCGAACACCACGCACAGCGCGATGTCCGCGAAGGAAGAGGACGTGATGGCGCTGCGCAGCAAGACGGCCGCGGCGCTCTTCGCGAAGATCGACGCGTCCAAGTCGGACGCCGGCACGATCGCCGCGATGCTCGAGGTGATCTCCTACTCGAAGGACGCGAAGTACGTGGACGCGCTCAAGGGCGCGGTCGCGAAGTACGTGCCCACGCTCGAGAACGTTTCCGACGCGCGCAAGGAGGAAGTGAACTGGTTGTGGCGCTGCACGGACGTGCTCGTGCGCAACAAGGTGTGCGGCGAGGACTGCCCGCTGCGCATGGCGCTCAAGAAGGCGCGCGAGGCGAAGGGCTGGAAGTGAGCTGATGATTCGGCGGGCGCAATCCGTTCCCGAAACGCGCGGCCCGTGCGGCCGCGCGTTTGGCGCGGGATGCGCGCTTGCGGCGCTTCTGGCCGTCACGGTCGGGTGCGACACGATCCGCAACGCGCGGCTGGAGCAGGCGGACGCGTTGCGGTACGCCCGCCACTCCGAAACGAACGACGCGCCGGACAGGATTCGTTTCGCCGGGTTCGCGCTGCCTGATTTCGTCACCTACGCCACCGAAAACCGGCCGGACATGGCCAATGCGCGGCTCGCCGTTTCCAACGCCGTGCTCGCCGTGCGGACCGTCCAGGCGGACGGTCTGCTCGTGCCGCACGTCGAATCGTCGGCGGGATATTCCCGCCGCACGGACAACGGCAGGCATTTCACCTTTTCGCACATGGACGGCGACCCCACGGGTACGGTCGGGCTCGATTTCCTCGTGTACGATTTCGGCCGCACGGACGCGGCGGAGGCCGAGGCGCGCGAAAACCTCGCCGCCGCGCAGGTGAAGCTTCGCCAGACGGCGTTCACGGTGTTCCGCGAGGTGTCCGAATCGTATTTCACGCTGCTTGAATCGGACGCGAAGCTCGAGGCGGCGCACACGAACGAATACATGTACGCCGAGCACTTGCGCCGCACCGAGGCGAAGTTCGCGGCGGAAGAGGCCAAGAAGCTTGACGTGCTGCGCGCGCGCGTCGATCTCTCCGACGCCCGGCTGGCGACGATCGTTGCGTCCAACGACCTGATCACGGCGTCGGCCGCGTTCCTGCAGGCGCTTGGCATCAAGGCCGACGAGGGCGGTCGCGAAGACGTGTTTCCGCGACGCCGCGACTGCCTGAACGCCGCGGTGCAGGAACTCGACGAGTCGGCCTTTCCGGACGTGGAGGCGCTTTCCCGCGCCCGCGAGCTGTCGCCGGAACTTGCGTACCTGCGCGCCAAACTCCGCGCCGCTTCGGCGAACGTGGACTGGCGCATCGCCGACCTCTATCCGTCCGTTTCGCTCGACGCGTCGCTTTCCTTCACGGACCGGATATGGAACTTCTCCTGGGCCGCCAAGGCGCTGCAGAGCATTTACCTCGGCCACAAGAAGACGACGGCGGTCGAACAGGCGGTGGTGGCGCTCAAGGCCGCGCGCGAAGACCTGCTTGCCGCCGAGCAGAAGCTTTCCGGTGAGATCGCCAAGGCGGTCGCGACGCGCGACAGCGCGCGCAAGGCGCTCGCGGCCGCGTGCGTCAAGCTGCATCAGGCGGCCGAGAACCTCGCCACGGCGCAGGCCCAGTGGCAGTTCGGCGATTTGTCCCGCGTGGACTATTCCGACGCCGTCAAGCTCTACGCCGAGGCGCTGTCCGAGCGGGCCACGGCGTTCTACACGGGACAGCGCGCCGAGGCCGTGCTGTTCGAACTGGTGGGCGTGAGTCCGATTTACGTGGAGCGGACGCTCGTCGGTCCGGGCTTCAAGGGGGAGAGCGCGAAATGAAGTGGGTGAAGTGGATCGTGGTGCTGGCGGTGCTCGGCGGCGCGGGTTGGGGCGGTTGGCGGTGGTGGTCGGCGAAGAAGGTCGCCAAAGAAGTCGTCCGTTTCCGGTTGGCGCCGGTGGCGCGCGCGAATGTGGTGCGCACCGTGGAGGCGACGGGCACGGTGACGCCGCGCAATTCGAGCAAGGGCATTCCCGTGGGCGCGCAGGTGAACGGCAAGATCATCAAACTTTTCGTGGACTACAACTCCACCGTGACGAACGGGCAGGTGGTGGCGCTCATCGACCCGCAGGTGTACGAGGCCGAGTACCGCCGTTCGCTCGGCCAGCTCCACGCGGCGCAGGCGAACGTGCTCAAGAGCGAAGCGGAGCTTGCGTTGGCCGAAAAGACGCTGGCCCGCAAGGCGTCCCTGCTCGAAAAGGACATGGCGCCGATGGCGGATTACGACGCGGCCCTGCAGGCGCGCGACAGCGCCCGCGCGGCCCTGGCGCAGACGAAGGCGCAGGTGGAGCAGTCGCAGGCGACGATGAGCCAGGCGAAGGCCAATCTCGACTACTGCACGATCGTCTCGCCCGTGAACGGCAAGGTGATCGCGCGCAAGGTCGAGGAAGGCGAGACGGTCGTCTCCTCCATGAACGCCGTGCCGGTGCTGACGATCGCCGAAGACCTGAAGACCGTCTGGGTCGAGGCGAGCGTGCCCGAGGCGGACGTGGGCCAGATCAAGATCGGGCAGACGGTCACGTTCACGGCGGACGCCTACCGCCGGAAATTCACGGGCAAGGTCAAGCAGATCCGCCTCGCGTCCGAAACCACGAACAACGTGGTGACGTATCCGATCATCATCGAGGCGGAGAATCCGGACGAAATGCTCTTCCCCGGCATGACGGCGAACATTTCCGTGGAGACGGCGCGCGCGGACGACGTGGTGGTGGTGGCCGCGGCGGCGTTCCGGTTCCGTCCGAAGCCGGAGGACTACGAGAAGGCCAAGGCCGCGGCGGGCGGCGAATTGCCGCGCGGCCGCAAGCTGTGGTTCGAGAAACCGGACGGCGGCCTCGAGCCCGTGCTCGTGGAGGAAGGCATCTCCGACGAATCGTTCACGCAGATCGTGGGCGGCGAGACGTTCGAGGGCCGCAACGCGGTCGTCGGCTACGAATCCGCCAAGACGGCGGCGGCGGGCAAGGACGGCGACGTGACGAATCCGTTCAAGCCGAAATTTCCGCAGCGCAACAAGAACAAGGGCACCGCGCCCGAGCCGAAGAAGTGAGGCGTTCGGCGTGAAGGACCTCGTCTATCCGTTTCGGGAATCGGACGTGCGCGCGCTCGTCGCGGGCGATGCCGTGCGCGTGACGGGTCTCGTGTACACGGGCCGCGACCGTTTTCACAAGCATTTCGCCGACGGCGGCGCGCTGGGCGTGGATTTCCGCGACGGCGCGCTGTACCATTGCGGCCCCGTGGTGGTGAAGAACGCGGACGGCGCGTGGCGCGTCGTGGCCGCGGGTCCCACCACGAGCGTGCGCGAGAATCCGTACGAGCCGGCGTTCATCGAAAAGACGGGCGTGCGCCTGATCGTCGGCAAAGGCGGTATGGACGCGAACGTGCTGGCCGCCTGCAAACGTTTTGGGTGCGTGTACCTGCAGGCCGTCGGCGGCGCCGCGGCGTTGGCGGCGAAATGCGTCAAGCGCGTCGCGGGCGTCCGCTTTCTGGAGGAATTCGGCGCGGCCGAGGCGTGTTGGGCGTTCGAGATGGTCGATTTTCCGTGCGTCGTGGCGATGGACGCGCATGGAACGTCGCTGTTCGACGCGGTTCGGGCGAACTCCGGCGTTGCGCTGACGCGCGTCGCCGGAGTTCAAGTTTGAAGTTTGAAGTTTGAAGTTTGAAGGCGGGCGAAGGGGAAGATGGAAGAATATTTTTTGAAGGTTGGGGCGATTGCGATTTGCGTGCTGCTGTTCGGGCTCGCGATTTTCATCCACGAGTTCGGTCACTTCCTGGCGGCCAAGCTGCTGGGCATGCGCGTGGACGTGTTTTCGATCGGGTTTGGCCAGGCCATCTGGAAAAAGAAGATCGGCGATTGCGAATACCGCATCGCGTGGATTCCGCTGGGCGGCTACGTGTCCATTCCCGCCGTCGATCCGGAAGGCACGAAGCAGCTGCAAGGCACGGCCGACGCCGCGGCGCCCAAGGAGGACGTCGCGCCGTGGAAGCAGATCCTCGTGAGCGTGGCGGGGCCGATGGGCAACTTCGTGCTGGCCGTCGTGCTGGCGTTTCTGCTGGCGGCCGTGCCGGGGGCGAAGTTCGGTGAAACGTCCGCCGAGGTCGGCATGGTGCCGGACGAAGGGCCGGCGTGCGAGGCGGGCGTCAAAGTCGGCGACAAGGTGCTGTCTTTGGCCGGCAATCCGATCGCCAATTGGGGCGATTTGCGCAACGAGACGCAGCTCGCCGGCGGCCGCACGGTGCCGATGGAGGTGCAGCGCGGCGCGGAGAAGGTGACGCTTTCGATCACCCCCGCGAAGGACAACGTGACGGGCGGATACTATCTGCTCATGTTCTCCACCACGAACGGCGTCAATGCGGCGCAGTGGATGCCGGTGCGCGATCCCCTCAAGCAGCTTGCGTGGGACGCCGGGCAGATTTTCCGCGTGCTGAAGGCGCTCGTCACGCCCAAGGAGTCCGCCGCGGCCGCGAACGCCCTGGGCGGCGTGGAGACGATCGGCACGGTGCTCTACAAGCAGGTGCGCAAGGACAAGTGGGACGCCGTCGGATTCCTCCGCTTCCTCAACGTGAATCTCGGCATGCTCAACCTGCTGCCGATTCCGGTGCTGGACGGCGGGCTCATCCTCTTCGCGCTCC
Source organism: Verrucomicrobia bacterium UBA1731 (assembly GCA_002317575.1). GTDB lineage: Bacteria > Verrucomicrobiota > Kiritimatiellia > RFP12 > UBA1067 > UBA1731. The sequence goes on from DCIH01000063.1 coordinate 12,706, forward strand.
TGGAGCTGCTGTTCCGCCGCAAGCTGCCCGAGAAGTTCGTGAAGTACGTGACGGGCTTCTTCATGGTGCTGCTCATCGCGGCGATGGCGTTTCTGATCATCCGCGGCACGGTGCGCATCGTGAAGATGAACCTGGCGATGAAGACGTCGGCGGCGGAAAGCGCCCTGACCAACGCGGTCGACGCCGTCGTCGCGCCGAAAGGCGGCAAATGAGGGGATGGCGTGAGTTCCTGCCCGTTGGACTCGTGTTCGCCACGCCGGCATGCTACGCCTGGGTTTTCGGCGGCATTGACGCGCCGGCGCTCTGGCCGGCCGTTCTCTGGACGTGGGCGTTGACGCTCGAGGGACTCGTCTTCTTTCCGCAACGGGAAGAGCGCGAGCCGGAACTCGACGCGCGCACGCGGACGTGGCGCGCGCTGGCGCGGGATCCGATGACGTATCTCATCGTCCTTTTTCTGGCGTTGCAGGCGTTTCCGTTCTTCAACTGCGCGCGTTCGTCGGGCGCGCCGGCGATTCCGTTCGCGCCGTTTTGCGCGGACGTGGCGCACCACCGCGGCGTTTTCCTGTGGTTCCTGCCGACGCTCACGGCGGTGCTCGCCGTCCGCCACGCCCTCGTGCGGCGCGGGAAGCGCCTGTTGCTCGAGATGCTCGCGTGGAACGGCGCCGCGATGGCGCTCTTCGGTTTCGCGCAGCAATGGGCCGACGCGCCGGGGCCCTGGTGGGTTCCGATGGACGCCGGCATCCGCTTCTTCTCCACGTTCGGCTATCCGAACATGGCCGGGAGCTTCTTCACGCTGACGTTCGCCGTTTCCTGCGGGCTGTGGCAGCAACGCGTCGCCGACGTGCTGTCCGAAGGCGAACGGCGTTCCGCCGCCGCGCGCAGCGTCCGCACGCCCGCCTGGATCCGCGCGCATTTCATGCTCGTGCCGGCGTTGCTCAACTTCTTCGCCGCGCTGGACACGCTGTCCCGCGCCGCGGTCATGTTCGCCGGCGGCATCGCGGCGTTCTGGTTCGTCTACGCGCTGCTGAGCGCGTTTACGCGCCATGCCAGCGCGAAACGGGTCAGGATCGTGATCCACGAGCTCGTGGCGCTGTCCGCGCTCGCGTTCGCCGTTTGGACGTTCGCGCCGGCGGAACTCCGCAAGGAACTTTCGCGGACGACGGACGTGGACGTGGCCGACCGCCTTTCCGGCCGCGGTTCGTATCAGCCGCGCGTGGCGCTTGCGCTGTTCTCCGACCATCCGTTTTTCGGCACGGGCGGCTGGGGTTACATGCACTACTGCGTTTCGAAGCTGGAGCCGGACGAGCGCGCCTCGGCGCGGTGCCCGGGCGCCGCGAACGTGCACAACGACTATCTGCAGTTCCTCTGCGAACACGGCGCCGTCGGATTCGGTCTGCTGGCGGCGATCGTCGCCCTGTTGGTCGGGACGATTCTGGGCGGCTGGCGGCGCATCGCCCGGCGCGTCCGTTTCGCGCACCGACCTCGCCATTTGCCGCGTCCGTACGCGCTTTACGCGCTGCCGGCGCCGGTTCTGGGCGTGCTGCTCGGCGTCGCCGCCGTGGCGGTGCATGCGTTTGGGGACTGTCCGTTGCGTTCGCCGGCGGTGCTGTGCGCCGCGCTGATGCTGTTGGCGTGCGCCGAAGGATATCTGCCGCACGCCGAAGAAGAGGAGGAGAACTGACCATGCGCAGCGCGTTGAACCGTCGGGCTTTCCTGCAGAACGCCATCCGCACGCCGGTCGGCAAGATGACGATGCGCCCGAACGCGCACGGCGAGCTGGTGTCGCTGCTGGCCTACGGCGCAATGCGGTTGCCGACGATCGACGGCAACCAGGCCGGACTCGACTGGGGCGGATCGCCGGCGCCGATCGACAAGCCCGAGGTGTTTGCGCAGGTCGATTGGGCGATCGAGCACGGCGTCAACCTGTTCGACACGTCGCCGTGCTACTGCCGCGGCGAATCCGAGGGCATGCTTGGCGAAGCGCTCGCGCGCCATCCGCGGAACAAATGGTACGTGTCGACGAAACTCAGCAATTTCGCGCCCGAAACGCAGACGGCCGCCGCGTCGGAGAAGATGTACCGCACGTCGCTCGAGTTGCTGCGCACGGACCACGTGGACTACTATCATCTGCACGCCGTGGGGATGGGCGGATTCGAGGCGTTCAAGAAGCGGTATCTGGACAACGGGATGCTCGATTTCTGCGTGAAGGAACGCGCGGCGGGTCGCATCCGCAACCTGGGGTTCTCCTTCCACGGCGAGCGCAAGGTGTGGGACTGGCTGATCGAACGCCACGAACAGTACAAGTGGGACTTCGCGCTCATCCAGCTCAACTACGTGGACTGGCGACACGGGCACGCGCTGAACGAACGAAACCAGGATGCGGAGCTTTTGTACGGGGAACTGGTCGAGCGGAACATCCCCGTGTTCGTGATGGAACCGCTGCAGGGCGGAAAATTGGCGAAGTTCGACTACGGCGTCGCCGAGAAATTGGCGCCGCTCGATCCCGAGGCGACGCCCGCGAAGTGGGCGATGCGTTTCGCGGGATCGCCGCCGAAGGTGCTGTCCGTCATTTCGGGCATGACGTTCCGCGAACATCTCGAGGAGAACGTCACGACGTTCTCGCCGCTGAAGCCCGTGGACGACCGCGAGAAGGCCGCGCTCGAGGCGGCCGCCGAAGAACTCGTGTCCGCGCGCGTCGTGCCGTGCACGGCCTGCCAGTACTGCATGCCGTGTCCGTACGGACTCGACATCCCCGGCATTTTGGGCGTGCTGAACCGCGCGCTCGGCGAGAAGCGTCTGCCGGATCCGAAGAGCCCCGATTTCGAAAAACAGCGGCGCCAGTTCCTGCTGGATTACGAACTGTCCGTGCCGGAGCCGCTTCGGCGCGCGGACCACTGCACCGGCTGCAACCGCTGCCAGCCGCATTGTCCGCAGACGATCGACATTCCGCGCGAAATCCAGCGGGTGGACGGCATTGTGGAACGGTTGAGGATCTGAGACGAGGAGACGGAACATGGACGTTTCAAGAAGGGGATTTCTGGCGTTGGGCGCGGCGAGCGGCGTGGCCGTCGCGGCGTCGGCGGCGGAGGACAAGCTCACGGACGGCGGCTTCGCGCCGGTGTCGCGTCCCGGCGATCCGGAGCGGAAGGCGCCGCTCGTGCCGGCGGGCGCGCGCAGTTTCGCGGCGTTCGACCGCGCGTGCGTCGGCTGCCAGCTGTGCGTGGCGGCGTGTCCGAACCACGTGCTCGTGCCGAGTTCCGACCCGAAGCGCTTCCTGCGCCCCGAAATGCGCTTTTCCCACGGCTATTGCCGCGTGGACTGCAACCGCTGCGGCGAGGTGTGTCCGGCGGGCGCGATTCTGCCGCTCAAGCCGGCGGAGAAGGTCAACGTCCACGTCGGCCACGCGATCTGGCACAAGGACCGCTGTCTCGCGGCGACGGAGGGCGTGGAGTGCCACGCGTGCGAGCGGCATTGCCCCGTCCAGGCGATCGTGCGCGTGTCGCTGGACAAAAAGGATCCGAAGGCGCCGCTGGTGCCGTTGGTGGACACGAGCCGCTGCATCGGCTGCGGCGCGTGCGAGAATCTGTGCCCCGCGCGTCCGCTGCCGGCGATGACGCTCAAGGGCTTCGCGGTTCACCGCGTGGTGACGAAGATGGGCGACGAGGACGTGCTCGCGGAGGCGAAGCGGCTTCTGTCCACGAAGGCTGCGCTGGTGCTCGTGAAGGACGGCGTGATCATCTCCTACGGCAAGGGTCGCGGCGTGAAGCCGCTGCTGGAGCGTCTCGAGACGCGTCCGGAGGACCTTAAGGACGCGTGGCTCATCGACAAGGTGATCGGCCGCGCGGCGGCGGCGATCGCGCTCAAGGGCGGCGTCAAGCGCGTCCACGCGCTGATGATCGCCGAAGGCGCGGTGACGCTGCTCCAGGAGAAGGGCGTCCACGTTTCGTTCGACGAGAAGGTGCCGATGATTTTGAATCGCGACAAAACCGGCTCGTGTCCCATGGAGGCGGCCGTGAAGGACTTGACGGACGTCGACAAGATGGTTGAGGCGGTCGTGAAGAAGGCGGCGGAACTCGCCGCCGCGGCAGAAGCGAACGCTGGCTCCGCGAAGTGAGGCGTGGGCGGAGTGCCAGGGGGTGGCGTCGCTCCGCGTGTCGTCCACAAGGGGGTGGCGTCGCTCCGCCGACGCCACCAAGTTCGCAAAAGGCTTGGTTCAATGACGAGCATGGTCACGCCGGCGGAGCGGCGTGACCCCCTGGTGTGGCCGCGGCGGAGCGGCGTGACCCCTGGTGTGGCCGCGATTTGTGCTATAATGCGCGCATGCCACGTCTAATTCATTTTGCCGTTTTCCTGGCCGCGTTGGCGGCCGCTTCTTGCGTTTTCGCCGCGCCCGTAGCGCTGAAGCCCGGGGATCAGACCGACCCTTCCGCGGGGAAGCCCGCCGCAACGTCGACGCCGCGCGGGTACGAGCCGGCCGAGGCGTTTCGCGCGCCCTACGTGTCCTCGTACTACGTGCAGCCGATCGTCACGTCGTCCGTGCCGGCGTCGATCAGGTTCTACGTCACCGACTGGGACCAGAGCGAAATCCGCTACGGCGACGATTCCTGGCGCTTCACGGCGCACGTGCAGCTGGTGCGGTCCGAACCGGCGGAGCGACCGAAACTGTCGCCCGGGAAAAGCGGCGCGAAGAAGACGGCGTCCAAGTCCAAGAAGGCGCCGAAGCCGAAACCTGCGCCCAAACCGAAGAAGGGCAAGGCGGGCGGCGAGAAGGTGACGTCCATTCCCGATCTGTCCGCCGGCGACAACGAAATCGATCTCGGCGTCCTCTCGCCCGGCGACTACGACGTGTGCTTCTGGTGCACCGACTCCAAGGGACGCGAATCGCATCGCGTGTGGCAGCAGTTCCGCGTGCGCGACGCCGCCGATCTGGAGATCACGGCCGCGCAGACGTACGTGATGACGGAACAGGACCTCGCCGCGTACAAAATCAAGAACGACGACCGCCGCGAGCGTCTGGCGCCGTCGGGCGGCGCCGAGCCGAAACCGGCGGACCCCAAGCAGCCCGGCTACGTGGTCAAGTTCCCCTCCAATTCCAAGGGCGTCCCCGTGACGGCCGCGTACAAGCAGCGCGTCGTCGAATACGATCCCGGGTACGACAAGGACGCCGTGGAGAAGGAGGCGCTCCAGACGACGCAGGGCCTCAACGAATTTCTGGCGGACAAGGCGGACGAGGGCTACCGCAAGGTGGTGCTGTTGCCCGGCACCTACCGCCTGAGCGCGAAGGCGTACGTGACGATGCCGGACTACCTCACGGTGGATATGAACGGCGCCATGTTCAAGGAGAACGGCTTCACGGGTTGCCATGCGACGATGGTGCGGTTCGAAAGCACGGACGACGCGCACCTCGTGAACGGCACGATCGCGGGCGACTACTGGGAGCACGACTACGAGCATTCGGACCACGAGAGCGAATGGCCGCTCGGGGTTTCCATCGACGGTGAAAGCCGTTATTCGAGCATGGAGAAGCTGAAGGTGATCGACGTGACGGGCTACGGCGGGAGCAACGGCGTTGCCAGCGACCGCCGCGGCGGCATGGCGCGCTTTTCGCGTCCCGTGAATTTCACGGAGCCGGGCGAGCTCGACCGCAAGACGGGCAAGGTGAACCGCACGGTGAAGGGGCGCGTCACGAGCGATTTCGTGGACGTCACGGGCAAGGACTGCGGCAACTGGGTGCAGCTCTGCAAATTTCTCGGCTACCAGGGGCGCGCGTTCCGCGAGTGGGACGTGACGGTGTGCTTCTACTCCGTGGGCAAGCGCCTCGTGGGCGCGGAGACGGCGTGGCAGTACCGCAAGATCCGCATTCCGGACGAGGCCATGTATCTGCGCGTGAGCGTCGACTGTCCGAACGTGGTGGAGGCGAACAAGGCGGAGTTCACGGCGAGCGACTTCCGCATGCCGTACAACTGCACGGTGGCGAACTGCGCTTTCACGCACGTGCGCTGCGTCGGCTACGCCGCGAGCGCGATGCGCAATTTCCTCTTCAAAGACAACACGTTCCTGCGGTGCGGCGAGGCGCTGGCGATGAGTTCGTTCGACGCCGAGGACGGTTGGGACATGATGCAGGACACGTACATGGACGGCAACAAGTTCTGGGCGAGCCCGTACCAGACGGACATCGTCACCTGCGGCGGGCACAACTTCGTGTTCGAGCGCAACGTCGGGCGCATCTACATGTGGGAGCGCACGTTCGGCTGCGTGGGGCGGTACAATTCGGGCATCAACGGCGTGTTCCGCTGCGGATCGCGGCGGCAAAGCGGATACGCGCGCGCCACGGACACGAACGACTGGCCGTACGGTCTGGAGCTCGGCGTGGGCGGCAAGGTCTACACGGACTGGGATTTCGCGATGCGCGGACTCAAGTTCGGTCCCGGCAAGAAACAGCACGCGAAGGTCACGGTGGGCGCGATGGGGCGTCTCGTGTGCTGCGACTTCCAGGACATGGAAGTGGGGCACGCGCGGCTCACGAAGTGCCGCATGAAGAACTGCGTCGGACGGCAGCCGCGCGGCGGCGAGTGGGACGGCTGCGAGATGCACAACATGACGTTCACGGGGTCTGGCGGCGAAAATTCCTACGTGAACTGCAAGTTCGTGAAGTGCACGCTCAAGCACGTTTTTTCGGGCAAGATGACGCTCAGAAACTGCACGCTCAAAAAGTGCACGTTCGACAATTGCGAGAAGCAGGCGTTCGATTTCGTCGACTGCACCTTCGACGAAACGGAATTGCCGAAAGAGTGATTGACGCATGCGCGCATCGTGTGGTATACTGCGCGCGTTTTTCACTCTTTGGCGGGCGTAACTCAATGGCAGAGTGCCAGCCTTCCAAGCTGGTTACGAGGGTTCGATTCCCTTCGCCCGCTCCAAATTGCCGGAGTGATGGAATTGGTAGACTTGGCAGACTCAAAATCTGCTGTGGGCAACCACGTGAGGGTTCGAGTCCCTCCTCCGGCACCAACTGCGAGTCCAAAATCGGAGAGTCGGGTCATAATCCCGGCTCTTTGACTTTATTCTATATCAGATAAAACCCCTTGAAATTTGGGCATTTTCCGCATTTCGACCTTCGTGACGGAACATGGCCTTGACCCCATGAGTAGCACGGGAGATACCCAAAAAGTCTCCCGTGCTATTCTCCCGTGCTACTCCAAATCTCTCTTTTGTAGCACGGGAGACTTTTTCGTCTCGCCCTTTGTTTTCAGGTGTTTCAAGGCGTTTTACGGAAATTGATTCGTTTTATTCTACCTCAAGGTGAGTTGCGTGTATTCACACTCCTCGAACCACGAGAGACATCGTGTGCTTTCC
>DCIH01000055.1:0-21321 GCA_002317575.1 Verrucomicrobia bacterium UBA1731
CGCGAGACGGCGGAGGAGACCGGTTACGAGGTGAAGTCCATCGAGTTCCTGACGACGATCATCTGCACACCTGGTTACTGCGAGGAGCGCATCCATCTCTACTTCGCCGAGTTGGCGGACGGACAGCACGCGCAGGATCAGGATCCGGACGAGAACGTCTATCCCGTGATCCTCTCTGCCGAAGAGGTGGAGAACGGCATTCGCAAGGGTACGATCTTCGATTCCAAGACGCTGTCGGCGTGGGTTGCCTACAAACTCAAGTTTTTATGACTTTCGATGCGGCGTTCGAGAAGCTGGCGCGGTCAAAGTTCCGCAGCCGGTTCACTCACAAAAGATATGAACATCACCCAGATAATTCTCGTTGGAGCGGGGTCCGCACTCGGCGGCATGGCCCGTTTTGCAGTTACCCAGCTTATCCGTACGGGTGGACGCTTTCCATGGGCGACTTTGGTGGTCAACATTACTGGGGCGCTTGCTCTGGGGCTGGTTACGGGATGGCTGGCGAGGTCGGTGAACGACGAGTGGGTGCGCACGGTTCGCCTATTTGCGATTGTCGGCATCTGCGGCGGCTTTACGACATTCTCGACATTTTCCAATGAGGCCTTTGAGTTGTTTCGGTCGGGACAGGGTGGGCTCGCTGCAATTTATGCAATAGTTTCGCTTGTTGGCGGATTGGCAGCGGTTTCGTTTGGTTGTTGGGCGTCAAGGTGACGATTGCCGAACAGCTTGAACGCCGGGTCGGGGATATCGTGTAGGCCATAGGCGACGAGATTCTTGGAAAGTGAACGATTGGAAGGATCGACATGAAAGCAAAGATCGGTTGTTTCGCGGCGGTTGTGGGGATTGTCACCGGAGCGTGGGCGGTCGAACTCAAGAACGGCGCGGAGTTCGCGATGAAGGAGGTTCCGGCCGAGGCGAAGGCCGAATTGCCGAAGGGCGGTTCGATCCGCTTTCTCCTGGAGGAGAACGGGACGACCGGCTACGGATGGACGGCCGCGTATTCGAGCAACGAGGTCGAGGTCGTTGTCGAACATCGCGGGCCGCTCGTGAAGGACGGACGTTGCGGCGCGCCGGGCGTGGCGGCGGTGCGGGCGAATCTCAAGGGGAACGACGCCGCACCGGTCTTCATCGAAATGAAGTATGTCCGCCCGTGGGAGAAGGGTTCCCCAGCGAAGACGATGCGCATCGTCCTCTACAAGGTGAAGGACGGCATCACGAGCTCGAACTATCCCGAGTCGCGCACGCTCGCGATGCTCAAGGAGGAGTGCCGGAACCGCGGGATCGTCATCACCGACTGGCACATGCACATCCGCGGCGGGCTCACGCCGGAGATGGCGGCGGAACGCGAGCGGCTGTGCGGCATCCGCTCGAGCGCGATGGAGAACCACGGACGCGAGTGGGAGATTTTCGACAATGCGCAGCTCGTCGCCTTTGCCGCGAAGGCCAAGAAGGCGAAGGTGAACGGACGTTCCTTGCCCGTCGGCATCCAGGTGAACGACCGCGACTGGTTCAAGCAGATCGACGCGAAGACGCGCGCGCAGTTCGACTACATCCTCGCGGACACGATGATCATGGGCAAGCTCCCGAACGGACGCGACAAGCGCCTGTGGCTCGTCACCGACCTTTCGCAGCTCGGGGCCGAACCCGAGGCGTGGATGGACGAGTACGTGAAGATGAATCTGCAGGTGCTCGACGAGCCGATCTCGATTCTCGCGAATCCGACCTATCTGCCCGCGCCGCTCGATGCGATGGCCGACCGCCTCTGGACGCCGGATCGGATGAAGGCGATCATCGCGAAGGCCGTCGCGCGCGGCGTCGCCATCGAGATCCAGGCCGAGTCGCCGTATCCGCGTCCCAGGTTCCTCAAGCTCGCGAAGGAGATGGGCGCGAAGTTCTCCTTCGGTTCCAACAACTACGACGCCGCGCCGAAGGACCTCTCGCGCTGGCTTGAAGCCATCCTGTGGCTCGACCTCAAGGCCGAAGACGTCTGGCAGCCGACGGATGTCAAGCCCTTGTGATTCTTTCCCTCGTCGCGGATGTATTGGTCCTGTTGTCCCGAATGTGGCACACGATCCGACGACAAAAGGACATTGCTTGTACGGAGGTGCTCCGCCGACCGAGATCCGGATCTGCCGGCCGAATGCGAAGAACGTGCGCTGGTGGCGTCCGGAAACCGAGCCCGTGACGCTGACCGCGCGTCCGGGAGCCGGCGACGAGGTCGTGGTGACGATTCCGCCGTTGCCCGGCATGCAGCCCGGCACGCTTACGCTGCCCCTTGACTTGTATGGCCTGACGCCGTGACGAAAGGGCGGTTCCCGAGCCGTTGAAAGGGATGAAGTCGGACTGATAGGATTTCGTGCCGCGATTTTCGCAACCCATGCGCTGCCAGTGCCGATTGTAATTGCGGGCAGGTGTTTTGCGGTGTATAATGGGGGCATGAAAAATACATCCTCCGTTGGTCGGGTCGTTGTTGCGTCGTGCGTGGCGCTGGCGGCGGTTTGCGCTTCGGCGCGTTCGTTTGAAATCGCCCTGTGGCGCGGCGAAACCGCCGCCTGCGAAATGCCCGACTTCTGGGAGGTGGCGCCCGCGCCGGACGGCATCTCCGTGAAGCTCGGCAGCGCGAAGGAGATCAAGTACGCGGACCGCCCGTTCGGCCGCCAGTACCGGAGCTGTCTGGACAAGGTCGAGTGGGACGGCGGCAAGGGGCCGCGTCTCTGGGCCGAAATCTCCGTGCCGGCGGACGCGAAGCCGGGCGTCTACGACATGGGCATGGTTCGCATCCGCGTGGTGGACCACATGCTCCCGCCCGCGAAGGACTGGAAGTACTTCCTCGATCTCTGGCAGCATCCGTGGGCCGTGTCGCGCTACTACGGCGTCACGCCGTTCTCGTCCGCGCACTACGCGCGCATGGAACCCGTCTGGAAGCTTCTCGCGTCCGCCGGGCAGAAGACGCTCACCGTCACGCTCGTGGAGCAGCCGTGGGACCACCAGTGCCACGACGCATACCATCCGATGATCCGCCGCGTGAAGAAGGCGGACGGCACCTGGCGCTTCGACTACGATCTCTTCGACGAATATGTCGCCTTCGGCCGCAAATGCGGGCTGGGGCCGGACATCGCCTGCTACACGATGTGTCCGTGGGAATACCATGTGAGCTGGGAGGACGAAGCGGGCAAGCTGCACCGCGCGCCTGCGAAGCCGGGTACGCCGTTCTTCGAGGAATACTGGGGTCCGTTCCTCACGGACTTCAAGAAGCACCTCGAGGCGAAGGGCTGGTTCGAGGACGCGTATGTCGCGATGGACGAGCGCGGTCCGGAGGACCTCAAGCACATCGCCGCCGCGCTTTCCAAGTACGCGCCCGGCATGAAGAAGGCGATGGCGGGCTGCGTCAAGCCGTCCGAGTACAAAGGCCTCGAGTTCGAGACCTACAGTTCGTCGCTCGGCTGCATGACCCCGGAGTTCCTAGCCGAAGTCCCCGCGCGCCGCGCGAAGGGAAGCCGCACCACATTTTACGTGTGCTGCGGTCCCGACCGTCCGAACACGTTCATGCGCAGCGAACTCGCGGAGTCGTTCTGGCTAGGCGCGTATCCCGCGATGTGCGGGCTCGACGGTTTCCTCCGCTGGGCGTGGAACAGCTGGCCGAAGGATCCGGACGCTGACGCTTCCTATCACTGGTGGCAGCCTGGCGACACGTTCCTCGTGTATCCCGACGGTTCGCCGTCCACGCGTTTCCTCGAGCTGCGCAACGGCATCGTCTGCGCCGAGAAGATCCGCATCCTGCGCGAAGCGGGCATGCTGGACGAAACGGCGTTCAAGGACATCGCCGCGAAATACGACCGGCAGGAGGCGATGACGAATGCGGTTGATTTCGCCGCCATCCGCAACGCCACGATCGGCTTCGTCAACAAGTGAAATATTGAATGTTGATGGCTGACATCCCGTAGGCGAAAGGACAAGGGAAGGGGCATGTCCAGACGAAAGAGTTCGTTCGCGGAAGGCGTGGCGGGCGCCATCCTGACGATCGTGTGCGGCATCGCCATGGTCGTCATCAAGGCGCGCGGACGCCAGAATCCCGGCGGGGGGCGGACATGCGGGCGACGGCATGACGGCGGTCTGTCGCATTGGGAGAGGCAGATCCGCGACATGGGCCGGGCGTCGCAGGCCCTGTACGATTTTCTGTGCGAAATCGATGTCGATCCCCGATGCCGCCGCGTGCTCGACGATTTGCCGGGCTTGCCGCGGCCGGACGAATCCGGCGGCTTCACCATCGATCCCCGACTGGGCATGATGGTGTATTGCGACCTGCACGACTGCCTCCGCGAACTGGGCCACGACCCCTACGAGCTCCACAATCTCGAAGGCGTCGGCTTCGCCATGATCGTGTCGCTGATGCTCAGTCGCGGTTTCGACGTCGACCGGTATTACGACGCCGATCAGCGGGGACAGCTTCTGCCGCTCGTCGAGGACGCCATCGCGAACTCGACGATCGCATTCGACATCAAAGGGCATGACGAAGAATTGCGGTTCCCGTTCGTGTTCGGCGTCGCCAACGACGAGAAGGAATGGGCGCAGCGGTACACGACGCTGGTGTACCGCTGGGCGTCGCTGTTGGCCAAAGCGGACGGCACGGTGACGGCGCGCGAAAGCGCGTTGCTGGCGCAGATCATCGGCAGGCGGTCGGAACGTCCGGCGGGCAATGTGAAAGTGAGCGGCGAAGCGCGCGGCGCTAAACGAGTCGCCGTCGGCGCGGGAGATGGCACGGCGCGCGGCGGCGGAAGCCGGGTCTGCGCCGCCCGGAACGCATGCGAAAAACTGGCGGGGTTGACGGGGCTTGCGCCCGTCAAGGAGGAAATCGGGAAACTGGCGAGTTTCGTCAAGATCCAGAAGAGCCGCGAGGAAATGGGACTGGCGGTCGCGCCCGTGTCGTACCATTGTGTCTTCACGGGCAATCCGGGTACCGGAAAAACGACGGTCGCCAGGATCGTAGCCGAAATCTACAAAGAGCTCGGCGTTCTCAAGAAGGGCCATCTGGTCGAAACGGACCGGTCCGGTCTAGTCGCCGAATACGTCGGCCAGACGGCGGTGAAGACCAACAAGGTCATCGACGAGGCGCTTGACGGCGTGCTGTTCGTCGACGAGGCGTATTCGCTGGTTTCCGGCGGCAAGGAGGATTACGGCGCCGAGGCCATTGCGACATTGCTGAAGCGGATGGAGGACGACCGTGATCGTCTGGTGGTCATTCTGGCCGGCTACACGACCGACATGAAACGGTTCGTCGATTCCAACCCCGGCCTGCAGTCCCGTTTCAACCGATACGTGGACTTTCCCGACTACACGGCGGAGGAACTGGCGCAGATCTTTCTCGCGCTGGCGCAGAAGAGCCAGTACCATTGCGACGAAGAGGCGCGCTCCGCGATCGTGCAGATCATGGAACGGGCGGTGTCGGCCAAGGACCAAAGCTTCGGGAACGCCCGCTACGTGCGGAACCTGTTCGAGAACGCCATTCAGCGACAGGCCGTGCGGTTGTCGTCGGTGGCGCCGCTGACGCCGGAAATCCTGTCGGAATTGACGCTTCACGACCTGGGCTTCGCGTACGAGTGATTGGATCCGTGCAATAAAGGAAAGGAACGGAAAATGGAAAATGAATGCGTGCAGGCTGGGGCGGACATGACGACGCAGGTTGTCGCGTACGCCGATCCGTTGATCGTCTGGTTGCAGACGAAGGGCGTTGATTTCGGATTGAGGATCGCGGCGGCGGCGGCGATCCTGCTCGGCGGATGGTTCGTCATCAAACTGCTCAAGAAGGTGTTGCGCACGGCGCTCGGAAAGTTCGGCAAGGAGCGCGTCATGGCCGCCACCTTCGTCACATCCGTGGCGGAGAAGGCATCCTGGGCGTTTTTGCTGGTGGTGGTGCTCGGCAAGATCGGCGTGGACGTGGGGCCGCTCATCGCGGGCCTTGGCGTCACCGGTTTCGTGCTCGGCTTCGCGTTCCAGGAATCGCTCGGCTCGTTCGCGAGCGGACTCATGATCGCCTTCAACCAGCCGTTCAAAATCGGCGACTACGTGGCGGTCGCCGGCTTCGAGGGCGCCGTCATCAAGCTCGACATGATGGCGGTCACGCTTGCGACGGCCGACAACCGTCGCATCACCATTCCGAACAAGAGCGCGTGGGGTACGCCGATCGTGAACTATTCCGCGCTGGAACTGCGGCGCGTCGATCTCGCGGTGGGCGTCGCCTATGGGAGCGATCTCGCGAAGGCGAAGGCGACGGCGCTCGATGCGATCAGGTCCGTTCCCGGCGTGCTCGCCGACCCCGCGCCGCTCGCGGAGATCAAGTCGCTGGACGACAGCGCGGTGACGCTCACCGTCCGCGGCTGGGCCAAGAACGCCGACTACTGGAAGGTGTTCTTCGCGGGCAACCAGCTCGTCAAAGAGTCGTTGGACCGTGCGGGCGTCGAGATTCCGTTCCCGCAGATGGACGTGCATGTGAAAAGAGTCGAGGGTTGAGGGGTGAAGGCGGCGGGCGCGGGGCGCGCCCGCGTACGCAATGGCGAATGCGTTCAGGGAACTAAGCATTGGAAACCGAAACAGGCGACGGCGAAAGCCGCCGCCTGTTTTTTACATTTTTCAGCATTTTTTTTGTTGACTGAGGTGGGAGGATGTGGGATAATGTGTCCCGAAGTGTGAGAAAAAGTTTTTAATTTTGGGAAGTCTTGTAAGCGTGGAAAAAGCGGTGGAACAGTTGAAGAATACGACGATTGGCGCAATCGTCGGCACATTCCATCATGCTCTTGATCCAAAGAAACGACTCACGATTCCCAGCGAGTGGCGCGATGCGATGGGCCAGCCCGAATATCTCTATGTGTTTCCGGACATGAAGGAGGATTGCCTCAACCTCATGCCGCCGCACGAAATCGAAGAGATGTTGGCGGAACTCAAGAAGGCCTCGCCCTTCGACGCCGAGGCGGATTCGCTGCGTACGGCGTTCGCGCAGTGTGCGCAGATGGTGAAGGTGGATTCCGCCTGGCGCATCCGCATCAATGACGACTTGCTGAATTTCGCCGAAGTGAAAGGCCGTGTCACGCTCGTGGGTGGCATCCTGAACGCGAAGATCTGGGCGGAGGAGAAGATGCCGCCGGCGCCGCCGCAGAAGAAGATCGACGTTTCCGCCGCGCGCGCGGCCATGGCGAAGCTCGCCGCGATGAGGAGGGCGTGATGGGTGTGCATGTGCCGGTCATGCTTTCGGAAACGGTCGACGCGCTGGCGGTGAAGGTCGGCGGGTTGTATGTGGACGGCACGCTCGGCCGAGCGGGGCATTCGCGGGAAATCGTCCGTCGGGGCGGCCGCGTGCTCGGGATCGACCGCGATGACGCGGCGCTCGCGGAGGTGTCTGCGCTGGGCGTGTCGGGGTTGAAGGCCGTGAAGGGCCGGCACGGGGACATGGCGAAGATCTTGGATGAGGAAGGGATTGGTGATGTCGATGGGATTCTGCTTGATCTGGGCGTGTCGAGCCCTCAGTTGGACGAAGGCGAGCGTGGATTCAGCTTTCGGTTGGACGGACCTCTTGACATGCGGATGGACCGGTCGCGCGGACTGACGGCGGCGGATCTGGTAAACGGCCAAGGCGCGGAGGAGCTCGCGGCGCTTTTCCGCGAGCTGGGCGAGGAGCCCCAGGCGCGGCACATTGCGCAGGCGATCGTGCGTGCGCGGGCGGCGGCGCCGATCGCGACGACGCGTGCGTTGGCGGATCTGGTTGAGAAGACGGTGGGACGCCGCGGCGCGCATCATCCGGCGACGCGGGTTTTCCAGGCGTTGCGCATGGCGGTGAACGACGAGGTCGGCGAACTTGAGCGCGCGCTGCGTGACGGGCTCGGGCGGCTCAAGGCCGGCGGGCGGTTCGCGGTGATCACATTCGAAAGCATCACCGACCGCGTGGTCAAGCGCTTTTTCGCGGCGCACGCGGGGCGCGAGGTGTCGCTGCAGGCGGGCGGCTCCAGATGGGAAGGCGAAGAGCCGCGCGTCAAGCTCGTGCTGCGGCACGCGGTGACGGCGGCAGACGCCGAGACGGCGCGGAACCCGCGCAGCCGCAGCGCGAAGCTGCGTGCGGCGGAGCGGTTGGCGGCGTGAATTTCAGGGCAGAGGATTTCGGGGGGGGCGACACATGAAGAGAAAAATCAAGCGGGTCAAGAAGGAGTCTCGTCAGACCACGGGAACCGTGGGCGTGGCTTCTCTGATCGTGACCGCGTTGATCATGACGATGCTTTACTTTTCCGTGGACGCGAGCTGTTCCGCGGTGACGAAGAAGATCGGCGTTTGCGAGAAAAGGCTTTCGGCGCTCAACGCCGAACTCGTGCGCGAGAACGCGCGCTGGGACGAGATGAAGACGCCCGAGCGCCTCGCGGTGCAGTTGCGCCGCTTCGGACTGGAGATGTCGCGTCCTCGCGAAGACCAGCTCGTGCGCATGGATGCGGCCGGCAGGCCCGTTCCCGGCCAGTTGGCGGTCGCCCGGATGACGCGCGGCAAGAACCGAACCGAGGTGGTGGTCCGGAATGGGCGCAAGAGGTGAGATCGCCCGTTACGCGGTCGTCTGCGCGGCTCTGGCCGGTTTGGCCGCCGCCATCGCCTATCGTCTGACGGCGGTTCATCTCGGATACGCCACGCTGGAGGTTTCCAACCATACCGGATTTTCGCGTCCGCTGCAGGCGTTGCGCGGCACGATCTATTCCCGCGGCGCGTCCGATCGCGCGCGCGGGTATGTCTACGCGGCGAGCGTGCCCGTGTGGGAATACCACGCCGATCCGGCGTCGGTGACGCTCAGGCGGCATTCGCGCGAGACGGTGGTGTCCAATGTCGCGTCCGCGCTCGAACTGCCGCTCGCCGACGTGCGCAAGGCGTTCGGAAACTGGAAGTCCCGGTATGTGCCGCTGGGGACGAGTTCGAGCGACGACGCCTACCGCGTGATGACAAATCCCAGGCTCGTGTCGGGCGTAAGCATCGAAGAGAAGCAGGTGCGCCGCTATCCGCAGGGACGGCATCTGGCGCATGTGCTCGGTTTCGTCACGAAAGACCCCACCAACGCGCTCGGCGCGGCAGGTGTGGAAATGCGCTACGAGGGCGATTTGAAGGGGATGCCCGGCATCATCCGCGGCGAGAAGGACGCGCTGGGTCGGGAGATCCGCGAGAAGCGCATCGTGCGGAAGGACCCCGTGACGGGATGTTCCGTGCATCTCACCATCGACCACAACATCCAATGCGACGTCGAGCGCGAACTGTACGCCGGCTACACGAATTGCCGGGCCCGCGCGGCGTGGGCCATCGTGCTCGAAGCGAAGACCGGCGCCGTGCTGGCAATGGCGAGTCTGCCCGATTTCGATCCGGAGGATTTCAACAGGGCCGATCCGCTCGCGCGCAAGAACCGGGCCGTCGGCGAAAACCTCGAACCGGGCAGCGTGATGAAGACGATCACCGCCTGCGCCGCGCTGAACGAGAAAATCGTCGGCCCGGATACGATGATGAACACGGACCGTTTCGAGGACGGGTACTACAAGCTGCCGGGCGACGCGGGGCACAAGTGGGAGCCGTTCATGTCCGTGTGCGACGGTCTCGTGCATTCGTCCAACATCGTCTACGGCAAACTCGGCGTGAAGCTCGGTCCGGCGAAGCTCTGGAAGTATTTCAAGGCGTTCGGTTTCGGCCGCAAGACGGGCATCGACCTGCCCGGCGAGGAGATCGGCATCCTGCCGGAGCCGAAGAAGTGGGACAAGGCGTCGCAGTCGCGCGCGCCGATCGGCCAGTTCGTCGCCGTCACGCCCATTCAGATGGCGGTGGCCTACGCGGCGATCGCGAACGGCGGATGTCTGATGAAGCCGTATGTCGTCGAGAGGATGGAGGACGCCAGGGGCGAAGTCGTCTACAGGCGCGAACCGCAGGAAGTCGGCCGCCCCATCACGGCCGAGACGGCGCGGAAGGTCCGCGAGATGATGCAGGGCGTCGCGACGCGCCAGGGTACGGCGCGCCGCGCCGCAGTGAAGGGTTTCACCGTGGCAGGCAAGACGGGAACCGCCCAGATCTCGCTGCCCGGCTGGAAGGGCTACACGGACGGCGAATACAACGCGACCTTCATCGGCATCGCACCGGCGATCGATCCGGAAGTGGTGATTCTCGTCACCTACCACCGGCCGCGCTACTGCCGCAGTTTCGACCGCTCGAAGGCCGAAGGCGTTCCGATCTTCAACCACCAGGGCGGCGTCTGCGCGGCGCCGGTGTTCAGCCGCATCGCCGCGTCCGTGCTGTCGTATCTCGAAGTCGAGCCGGACAAGCCAGAGGAGCTTGAGGAAAAATGAGGATCTGGGGCGTCACGGGGACGAACGGGAAGACCACGACCACGTGGATTCTCGCGCATTTTCTGGGCGGTGGACATGTCACCACCGTGGAGGTGGACACGGGCGCGCGCCGGTTCGGCACCGGCTACACGACGCCGCCGCTGTCCGTGCTGAAGTCGATCTTCGCCGAGATGGAGGCGAACGGCCGTCAAGACTGCGTGATGGAAGTCTCGAGCCACGCCATCCACCAGCGCCGGTTCGGCGACACCGTTTTTGCGGGCTGCGCGTTCACGAATCTCACGGAAGACCATCTGGACTACCACAAGACGATGGCGGCGTACTTTGACGTCAAACGCGACCTGTTCCGGTATCTCGCGCAAACGAATCCCGGCGCGCCGGCGGCGATCTGCACGGATACGCCGAGCGGCAAGGCGATGTTCGATGCAGTGCGCAAACTGGATGTGACGGCCATCGCCTGCGGCGTTGAGGCGGACGCCGGGAGCGAGACGCTCAAGGCGATTCGCGCCCGTTGCCCGCTTGCGGGACGCTACAACGAACAGAATGTGCTCCTCGCCGCGGCGCTGGCGCGCGCGGCCGGCGTGCCGGAAACGCGCATTCTCGCGGAGATCCCGAATCTGACGCCGCGCTGGGGCCGGCTCGAGCGCGTCGCCACGAAAAGCGCGGCCGAGGTGTTCGTTGATTTCGCCCACACGGACGACGCGCTCGCGAATGTGCTCTCGACGGTGAAGGCCTTCACCCGGGGCAAGCTGTGGGCGGTGTTCGGCGCCGGCGGCGACCGCGATCCGATCAAACGGCCGAAAATGGGTGCTGCGGCCGCGCGCTTCGCGGACGAACTCGTGGTGACGAGCGACAATCCGCGCAGCGAAGACCCCGAGAGGATCATCGCGTCGATCATGGACGGCGTGCCGGCTTCGGCATCGGCCAAGGTGGAGCCCGATCGCCGTGCCGCGATCCATTGGGCTTTGTCGCATGCGCAGGCGGGAGATGTGGTCGTCATCTGCGGCAAAGGCCACGAGACGACCCAGGAGATCAACGGGGTCAAGCACCCGTTTGACGACCGCGTGGAGGCGGCGGCGTATGAACCTTAAGTCGGCCGTCTGCGCGTTCGTGGCCGCGGCCGTGTTGTGCGGATGCATGACGCGCGGTTCCATCGAGGAACATCCGCCGAAGGTCGTCGATAAGCTGCCCGCGACGACGCGCACGTTCGTTTCGACGGACGACAAGCCCGGCGCGCGGACGCCGTACGAGCGGCGCGCCCGTTCGCTCGCGGCCGCGCTTTCGGGCGCCTTGTCCGATCATGGCGTCGCCGTGGCGGCGGACGAGAAATCGGCGGATGTCGCGGTGCGTCTGCAAATCGTTTCCTGGGAATACAACGACGCCGGTTTTTCGGGTTTCGGCGACCGGGACGACGTCACGGTCTCTCTGGTGGTGAAGAACCTGAAGACGAAGCGCGTCGTCTCGCGCGCAACGGTGCGCGTGTCGTCGGACATGCGGATTTTCAAAAAATATGTCGAACGGATCTGGCAGGACGGCACGACGCCGGAGGCGGTGAGATGATCGAGCAATCCGTTCCGCTTTCGTTTGCCGACGGCGTGCTCGAAGCACATCCGCCGCATCATGCGGCTTGCGCGTGGACGCGCCCCGCGGCATTGGCGGAGGCGCGGCTCGCCTGCGAGCCGCCGGTGGCGGAGCTCGCGGTCACGGATGGCGCAGACGCATTGATCGTCGCATTCAAGGTTCTGCCGTTCGTGCGCGGGCCGCTGCCCGTGCCGACATTCGGCGAGTCCGTCACGCCCGCCGCGCGCGCGGCGTTTCGATTGCTGTCGTCCGGCGAAGGGAACGGCGTTCTGCACGTGTTGCGCGGCGAGGTGGACGATTTTATTGTGTTCGCGCGCACGGACGCCGCCGCCGTCTGCGTGGGTGCGCTGTCCGTCGCGGCGACGACGCTCACGGTGCGCTTCGAGGACGTGTGGCGGTCGTTGCCGCCGTCCGCGCGCGCGTTCGAATACCGCGTGGCCGTGCTGGACGACAACGGCGAACATGTGCTCGAAGGCGTCGCGCCGGATGCGCGTATCACGCTTGACGTGAAAGCCAACGGCGGTTTCATGTTGACGTTCATGCCCCTCCCGCGCCACGGAAGAGGCGCTTGAAGCGGCGAGGGCGCCGCTTCTCCTGCAAGGGGCCGTGCGAGGAATTTGAGAAGAGTTGAAAGTTGAAGGCTGAAGGTGGGTTTGTGACGCGATGACCAATGCGCATTTCCATAACGGCGGGTATGCTTGCTTTTGCCGTGTCCGCGAGACGGAGACGCCGTTTCACGGGATTCATCCGTGGGAAGCGGACGGCGTCGGCGATCCAGACGCGGCGCTGGGCGCCGTGCGCGCCGCGCTCGCGGCGGATCCGTCGGCGGGCGTCGGCGAAATCGGCATGGACCGTCTCAAGGCCAAGACGATATCCGACGCGCAACGTTCGATTTTTGTTCGTCAACTTGCGATGGCCGCCGAATTGCACCGGCCCGTGGTGCTGCACGGCGCGAAGTGCTGGGGTGAAGTGGTGAAGGCCTGTCAGCGACATGCGGGGGCGATTCCGTCGTTTTTGTTCCACGGGTTCTCGCGGTCGGACGGGCTCATCCCCGCCATTGCGGCGTTGAACGGGTTCGTGTCCGCCGGATCCGCCGTGCTCAACGACCACGCCGTCAATTACCGCGCGATGCTGAAGAAGGTTCCGCTCGACCGTCTGCTCGTGGAGACCGACGCGGACGACGATGTGCCGGTCGGAAAGGTGTTCGCGAAAGTCGCCGAATTGACGGGACTCACGGAGGAGCAGTTGGACGCGAACGGGCGCGCGTTTCTGGGCGTCCAGGCGGATGTGCCATGACGCCGGCCGATTTCGACAGCGATCTGCTCGTGTCCTGGGGCGGCGCCGAGGTGTTCAACCAGGCGCTCGCCCTGGTGAACCGCGGCAGCGTCGTACGTGCCGAATGGGACGAGACGGAGCACGTCATCCGCGGGGCGATCAACACGTCGCCCGGCTACGCCATGAAGACGAGCGTGGAGGTGCTGGACGACGGCACCGTCATCTCGCATTGCCCGTGCGCCACCAACCGTGACTACGGTCTGGTGTGCGCGCATGTCGTGGCCTTGGGCATCCACCAGATGGTCACGTTCATGCCGGACGAAGAAGAGGCCGCGGCCGCTGCCGCGGAGGATCCCGCCGCCTATTTCTCCATTCCGGACGAAGCGCGAACCGTGCCCGACGTGCCGCGCATCCGCGTGGAGCTTTCGGGTTCGCGGGCGGCGATCGGCGCGGAAGTGTGGGCGGATTATCCGAACGATGTGCATCTGCCGTGCGGCGGAGACGCGGAACCGGGCGCCGCGTGCCGGCAGGATCCGGACGATCCGTATCTCTACCATGTGCGCAATCCCGACTACGAGCGTTCGGCGCTGGCGCTGCTGCGCGGGTACGGGTTCGAGGAGGGGGTGGTCGGCATGCGCGAACCGCCGCCCAACCGGTTGCATGTCGCGGAACCGCGCCAGGTGCTCAATTTTCTCGGAAGCGGTTTGCCGTATCTCCGGCGGCAGCGGTGGATCGTGCATCTTTCGGACCGCCTCATGGCCGTCGCCGACGCGATGCCGATGGTGATTCCCGTGGTCAAGATCCAGGACGGTCCGCGCGGTTCCTTCGACGTGGGCTACATGTTCGACGCGTGCGGGCACGACGTTTCGCCCGCGGCCATCCAGACGGCGATCAACCGCGGCGACAGCTATTTGCTGACGAACGGCGAAACGCTGCTCATCGACGCCGAGGCGATCGCGCAGATGCGCAATGTGTTCAACGACTGCGCCCGAACGCAGGGCGGCGCCGAGGCCGGACGTTTCCGCGTGAGCGGCATCTACGCGCCGTATGTGCGCGCGTCGCTGGACGCGCTCGACGCGGTCGAATACGAGGATGACCAGGCGCCGAACTGGCGGGAGACGGCCCGGGCCCGCAACCGCGACGAACACGCCAAGTACGAGCCCGTCGATCTGGGACCGTTGGAGACGGTGCTCAGACCCTACCAGAAGGACGGCGTCTACTGGATGCGGTTTCTTGAGAAGAGCGGTCTTTCGGGCTTGCTGGCGGACGAAATGGGCCTCGGCAAGACGCTGCAGACGCTTACATGGCTGTCGCTCCAGCGCACGGATCCCGACGCGCGCGGGCTGCCGGCGCTCATCGTATGCCCGACGTCGCTCGTCCGGAACTGGGAGGCGGAAGCGGCGAAGTTCACGCCCGGATTGAAGACGCTCGTCGTGTCCGGCCCCGACCGCGCGCGCGCATTCGGCCGCATTTCGAAGGCGGACCTCGTGATCACGAGCTATGCGCTCCTGCAGCGCGACCTCGAGGATGCGTACCTCGGCCAGCGCTTTTCGGTGGCCGTGCTCGACGAAGCGCAGCACATCAAGAACCGCACCACGCGCAACGCGCAGGCGGCGAAACGCATCGATGCCGTGCGCAAACTCGTCTTGACGGGTACGCCCGTGGAGAACTCCGTCGCGGATGTGTGGAGCATCTTCGATTTCCTGCTGCCGGACTATCTCGGAGATTATGCGTCGTTCAAGGACGGCACGGAGGCGGAGGTGGCCGCGGGCGGCAAAATCGGACAGGCCGCGCTCGAACGGCTGCACAACAAACTTCATCCGTTCATTCTGCGTCGCCTGAAAAAGGACGTGGCGAAAGATTTGCCGGACAAGATCGAGAAGGTCGCCTACTGCACATTGAGTGCGGAACAACAGCGGCTCACGGCGGCAGTACGCGCGAAGGCGCGGGCGGCGAAGACGAAGTTCGAGATGCTTGCCGTGCTGATGAAGCTTCGGCAGATTGCGAACCATCCTGGTCTCGTGGACCAGGACTGCGATCCTACGGCGGAGAAGCTGTCGGGCAAACTCGAAAGCTTTTTCGAAATCCTCGACGAGGCGATGGACGGGGGACACCGCGTGCTCGTCTTCTCGCAGTTCGTAAAGATGCTCGCCGTACTGCGCAAGGCGCTCGAGAAGCGCGGCATCGACTACTGCTACCTTGACGGGCAGACGAAGGACCGTCTCGGCGAATGCAAGCGGTTCAATCGCGGCCAGATGCCCGTGATGCTCATTTCGCTCATGGCGGGAGGCACGGGGTTGAATCTGACGGGCGCGGACGTGGTGGTGCATTTCGATCCGTGGTGGAACCCCGCGGTGGAGAATCAGGCGACGGACCGCGCACACCGCATCGGCCAGAAGAAGACCGTATGCGTGGTGAAGATGATCTCGGAGGATTCGGTGGAGGAACGCGTCCTGAAGCTGCAGCGCAAGAAACAGCTCGTCATCGACGCGACGGTGTCTGCGTCCGACGAGGCGATCGTGTCGAAGATGTCCTTCGACGACCTCAAGTCGATCGTGGGGCTGTGAGCGTGGAGAGTTGAAAGTTGAAGAT
This sequence comes from Verrucomicrobia bacterium UBA1731, assembly GCA_002317575.1. Taxonomy (GTDB): domain Bacteria; phylum Verrucomicrobiota; class Kiritimatiellia; order RFP12; family UBA1067; genus UBA1731. The sequence continues at coordinate 15,789 of DCIH01000055.1, forward strand.
TGAAGGTTGAAAGTTGAAGGGTTTATGAAGGGGGTGGCGTCGCTCCGCCGACGCCACCAAGTTCGCAAATGTACAGGCATTGTCGAGCATGGTCACGCCGGCGGAGCGGCGTGACCCCCTTGGGGAGCAGGAATGGGGATTCCGTTGCTGAGCGGCGTGACCCCCTTGGGGAGCATGAATGGGGATTCCGTTGCGGAGCGGCGTGACCCCCGCAGAGTGTTGTAAGGAGAACAAAATGAGAATTGTGTTCATGAGCGACATACATGGGGTGCCTTCGGCGTTGGAGGCGGCCTTGGCCAAGGCGGACGAACTCGGGTACGACAAAATCGCGTTGTTGGGCGATCTGCTCTACCATGGTCCGCGCAACGGCGTGCCCGATTTCTATGATCCGGTGAAGGTGGCACAGTTGTTGAACGCGCGCAAGGACCAAATCATCGCCGTGCGCGGCAACTGCGATGCGGAAGTGGACCAGGTGATGTGCCAGTTCCCCATGATGTCCGACTACGCGCTTCTTGAAGCGGATGGCGTCCAGTTCTTCCTGACGCACGGTCACCTGTGGAACGAAGGCAATCCGCCGCCCATTGGAATGGGCAACGTGCTCGTGCACGGGCATACGCATGTGCCGGTGCTGAAGACGACCGAAGCGGGTCTCACGGTCTTCAATCCCGGTTCCACATCCCTGCCGAAGGGCGGATCGTCGCGGTCCATCGGATATTTTGATGGCCGCGAATTGCGCCACATCGCGTTGTGACGGCCCGTCCGATCGGGCGGGCAGGCTTGTGCGGTCGGACAAGTTGTGGTACAATTTCCGCAAAATATGTTCGCATTGCCGTTTACACGGGCGGGAAGGACCCGGAAGCTCGAAAAAGCGACGCTTGACGCCGCTCGTGTCTTCTATTGGTCCCACGAAGACGTCCAGCCGCTTCCCGAGCTGAAGGCCGCCATCGCCGCGCGCGACGCCCGGGCGTGCGCGCAACTGCTGGAACGGCTCGATCCGCCCAGGCGTTTCCAGTTCGGGCGCGAATGGCTCGACATCCTGGTCGTGAGCATTTCCGTGGCGATGGCGTTTCGTGCGTATTTCTACGAGCCGTTCAATATCCCCACGGGATCGATGCGGCCGACGCTGCACGGGAACTGGACGGCCCCCGCCAAACCCTCGGACGCGCGCGCTTGGGATGTGTCGCCCGGATTGAAGCAGATCAAATGGTTGCTTACGGGCGAGACGTTCGTCGATTTCAAGGCATCCGCCTCCGGCACGCTGATGGTGCGGCCCACGCAAACCGGTCACAACGCCGTGTGGGTGTCGAGTGCGCCGAAGAAGGTCGAGATGATCCCCACGGACGCGTTCGAGCGCGGCACGGGCAAGCTGATCGGCGGCAAGGGGCCGGGCGAGTCGGTTCGCGCCGGCGAGCGCATCTGGTGCGGACGCAAAATCGTGGGCGATTTCCTGTTCGTGAACCGCTGGCTGTGGAATTTCCGCCGTCCGCGCGTCGGGGACGTGATGATTTTCGCCACCACGGGCATCGAGGGCCTCCAGCAGGGCACGCACTACATCAAGCGCATGTGCGGCACGCCCGGCGACAAAGTCGAAATCAAGGATGGCAAATTGTGGGTGAACGGCGCGTTGCAAGACGCCGTGCGCCCTGCGGATTGTCCGCCGTTCTCGGCGGGGCCGATGCCGGGCGAGGTCAAGCTCGACGGATCGCATTATTTTGCCTGCGGCGACAATTCGCCGGAGAGTTACGACAGCCGCTATTGGGGGGCGGTCCCCGCGTCCAATCTGCGCGGCATTGCGGGGGGCGTGTTCTGGCCGCTCGTCAACAAACGGTGGGGGGTAGTGAAATGAGCGACAGCGAAGAAGAACAGTTGATGCCCACGCCTTCGGAGTTCGGGCGTTTCATCCTCGAGCGCGAGCTCGGGCACGGCGGCATGGGCGGCGTGTACCTCGCGCGCGACAAGGTGCTCGACCGGCAGGTTGCACTCAAGGTGATGCTCAAGAGTTTGGGCTCCGACGAGAAGTTCATGCAACGCTTCAAGGTCGAGGCGCAGGCCGCGGCCAAGCTCATCCACCCGTCCATCGCGCAGATCTATTCCTACGACATCCAGGACGGCCAGCCGTACATCGCCATGGAAATGGTGGGCGGCGGTTCGCTCATGAAGCTCATGGAAGTGCATCCCGGCAGCACGGACGTGACGCGCGTCATGCGCATCGGCAAGCAGATCGCGGAAGCGCTCTCCTGCGCGGCCGACCAGGGTCTGGTGCACGGCGACGTGAAGCCCGAGAACATCCTGTTCGACGCTAACGGCAACGCCAAACTCGTCGATTTCGGTCTGGCCGGCATGCAGAAGACGGAAGACCCCGACGAGATCTGGGGCACGCCCTATTACATCGCGCCGGAGAAGGTCGAGAAGAAAACGGTCGATTTCCGCGCCGACATGTATTCGCTGGGCGCCACGCTCTACCACGCGCTCACCGGCGTCGCGCCGTTCGAGGGCGCCGATGCGATGGAAGTCGTCCGCGCCCGTTTCCAGCGCGACGCGAAGAAACCGAGCGAGGTCCGGGCCGATCTGCCGGCTGGCATCGACGCCATCGTGATGAAGATGCTCGCGCGCGACCCCGCCGGCCGCTATCCCACCTATGAGGCGTTGCTGGGCGACATCGGCCGGTTCCTGTCCGGAAATCTCACATCGGCCCAGGCGGAATCGCTTTCTCCCACGGCCACGGGCTCGGCGCCGGCTCCCGCGGCTCCCGCCGCGGCCGCGCCCGCGGCTCCCGGCAAGAAGGTTCTCAAGATCGGCGGCAAGAAGAAGATCATGCTCAAGCCGGCGAAGGGGGGCGCCGCCGCGTCGCCCGCCGACGCGCCCGCGGAACCCGAATCGGAAGGCGACGCGGAGGTCGCGGACGAGGAGGAGACCCCGAAGGCCGGCGGCAAGAAACTCAAGAAGAAAATGCGCAAGGCCAATCTCGATTCCGGCGCCGAAGAGGCGAAGGAGGAGATGGGTCTCGGGAAGATGGTGTTGCTGGCGATTCTCGGCGTCATCCTCGTCGTGGGCGGCGTGGGCGGCGGTCTAGCGTGGTACCTGGTGTCCACGAAGAACCAGGAGCGCGCGGAGAAGCTTCGCGGTTATGTGACGCAGCAGGAGGCCGCGCGCGCGGCGATCAAACAGCACGCGAAGAACGCGCAGCATTTCCGTGACGAATTCGGCGAGAAGCGAAAGGTCGCGTTCGAGACCGTCGAAAAGGCGACCAACCAGTACCTCGAGCTGCTGGAGGGCGACATCCGCGAGGCCGTGAAGGCCGTGATCGTGCCGCCGGAATCGCCCGAACTGCTGGAGGCGATCGCGTACACCAACCAGATCGCCGAGGCGAAGGCCGCGGCGCTGGCGGCCGCGGAGGCGGCGGCGAACACGAACGCCGCGCCGGCGGAGGCGGCCGCGCCCGCGGCGACGGACACGAACGCGCCGCCCGCGGCGGCGGCGGCGCCCGCCGACACGAATGCGGCTCCCGCGGCGGCTGAAGCGCCGAAGGCCGCGGAAAAGGAAGTGGACAAGGACGCCGAAGCCGAAGCCGCGCTCGCCAAAGCCGAAAAAGGCGAGAAGGAAGACGCCAAGCCGGAGGAGAAGGCCGAAGCGAAGGATGAGGCCGCGGCGCCAGAGGCGCCGGCCGAACCCGAGAAGCCCGCGGTGCAGATTCCCGAGGTTGTGGCGCAGTTCCAGGCGCTCTGGAACGACTACTACACCATTCTCGCGGCCGACATCCGCATCGATGCGATGTTGCAGCAGGTTCTCGAAATCGCGGCCAAGGCCGACGGCATGACCGCCACGGGCGGCAAGACGGACGAAGAACTCGACGCGCAGAAGGAGCTGATGAACGATCTGGCGAAGCTTTCCAACGACGTGGGCGACCTCGTCACGAAGATGAAGGAGCTCAAGATCGTCGACCAGGCCCTGAAGCGCAGCGGTTCGCTCAAGTCCAAGGCCCCGCAGCTCGTGAAGGATACGTCTCTCAAGATCGCCCGCGCCAAGGCCAAGGCCGCCAAGGAGGCCCAGGAGAAGGCCGAAGCCGAAGCGGCGGCCGAGAAGAAGCGCCAGGCCGAGGAAGCGCACAAGAAGCTCGCCGCGGAGGAGTGCGAGAAGGCGCGCGCGAAGTACACGGCGCTTTCGACCACGCTTCTGAAGCATCTCGCCTGGGATCTCGGCCTCAAGCAGATGTACGCGATCACGAACGACTTCTCCACCCGCGAGGGCGTCGCGGAGGCGAAGATGCAGGCGCAGCAGATCGAGCGCATGCGCGACTGCCACAGGTTCTTCGTCACCAAGGGCAAGGGCTTCAAGTTCCGCCGCGGCGATACGATCAAGGACGTGGACGAGAAGGCCATCCAAATCCAGAAGTACAAGATCGAGCGTGGCAAGCAGGTCCCGGCCGATGTGAAGAAGATCGACTGGGAGCGCTTCTACAAGGAGAACCACGGCATGCTCAACGAGCTGATCATCGGTCTTCTCGAAAAGGGCCGTGACACCACGCGCGTGGGCAAGATGGAGTGGAGCAACAACATGCTCGGCGCCGCGCTCACGATGCGTACGCTCTTCTCCGACGATCCGGCCGTGCCGAAGCGCATCGAGGATATCGTGAAGAAGGCGGTCAAGGACTTCCCGTCCTGCCGGCGCTACGCGGAGAAGTACTTCCCGGAAATCAAGCTCGAGTCCGGCGAAGAAGAAGGCGAGTGATTTCAGACAAAACAAACAGGAGAGATGGCAATGGATGACAAGGTGAAGCGTTATGCGAAGTTCCTGCTGATCATGGCGGGGCTCGGCGGGTTGTTGTACGGCGTGGACGTGGGCGTGATCGCCGCCGCGCTGCCGTACATTGAGCGGACGTCGACATTCGGTCAGAACGAGATCGGCTGGATCGTGGGCATGGCGCTCTGGGGATCGCTCCCGTCGTCGATGGTCGCGGGACTCCTCGCGGAGTGGTTCGGGCGCAAGCGCATGATCGTCGTTTCCGCGCTGCTGTTCCTGATTTCGATCCCCGTGATCTGCGCCTCGGGCTTCTTCGAGGGCGGAAACTTCTGGATGATGGTGTGCGGTCGCGGACTCCAGGGCGCGGCGGCGGGTCTCTTCGGCGTGATCGTGCCGATGTACCTCGCCGAGTGCCTGGACGCCGATTCGCGCGGCAAGGGCACGGGCATGTTTCAGCTGCTGCTCACGATCGGCCTCGTGTTCGTGGCGGTGATCGGCGTGTGCGTCACGGCCGTCGTCGGCGACGCCAAGGGCGTGGTGGACGCGGCGGCCCTCAAGAACGGCGTCGAAGCCGCAACCGTCACATTCGCGCAGATCAAGGAGTGGATCGCCCCCGCGCAGGTCGCGTCCTGGGTTCGTGCGTGGCAGACGATCTTCCTCGTCTCCTGCATCCCCGGCGTCATTCTCTTCGTCGGCGCGTTCCGCCTGAAGGAGTCGTCGCGCTGGCTTTACCGCAAGGGTCGCAAGGACGAGGCGCTCGCCTCGCTCGCGGCGAACAACGGCGAGGAGAAGG
>DCIH01000055.1:21404-21533 GCA_002317575.1 Verrucomicrobia bacterium UBA1731
AGAACGCCGCGGCGACGGACTCGCTCCTCCAGAAGAAGTACGTGATTCCGTTCATTCTCGCGGTGGTGATCCTCGCCTGCAACCAGACGACCGGCATCAACTCCGTGCTGAACTACACGGTGACGATCT
>DCIH01000055.1:21551-21814 GCA_002317575.1 Verrucomicrobia bacterium UBA1731
GACGATCTTCCAGAAGACCGGCATGGAGGGCGCCTTCGCGAACATCTCCGACGTCGCCATCAAGGTGGTGAACTGCCTGATGACGGTCGTCGCGTGCGCGCTCGTGGACAAGAAGGGCCGCAAGTTCCTGTTGAAGCTCGGCACCTCGGGCATCATCCTCGGACTGTGCGGCGTGGGCACGATCTTCCTCGCGATCTCCAAGGCATGGGTCGCGCCTTCGATGGTGACGGGCGTCCTTGCGACGGTGTTCTTCTTCATGTTCA
>DCIH01000033.1:0-372 GCA_002317575.1 Verrucomicrobia bacterium UBA1731
GCTTGTTCTGGTTCACGTCGCCGGACAGCATCTCGCAGGAGACGCCGCGGCGCTTCAGGGATTCGTACACGTCGTCCGTCGTGGACTTGCGGTTGCAGAACACGATCGCGCGGGCGTCCGGATGGAGCGCCACGTGGTTGAAGAGCACCTTGAACTTGTCCTCGGCGCGGATCACGTACACGACCTGGCGAACCGTGTCGGTCGCGTTATGGTCGCTTTCGACCTCGGCCTTCACCGGCTCTTCCATCCACTGGGACGCGAGGTTCATCACGTCGTCCGTGAGCGTCGCGGAATAGAGCATCGTCGCGCGCTTGTCCTTCGGCGGCAGACGGCCCACGATGCGGCGCACATCGGGAATGAAGCCCATGTCCA
>DCIH01000033.1:407-601 GCA_002317575.1 Verrucomicrobia bacterium UBA1731
CCTCGTCGATGACGAGCGTGTCCACCTTCGACAAGTCGATGACGCGCTGATTGCAGAAATCGAGGAGTCGCCCGGGCGTCGCCACGAGCAGATCCACCGGCGCGTCGAGGATCTCGCGGCGCTGGCGGTCATAATCCATGCCGCCGTACACGGCGAGCGAGCGGAGATTGCAGTACTTGCCGATCGCGTCGGCG
>DCIH01000033.1:654-9231 GCA_002317575.1 Verrucomicrobia bacterium UBA1731
CGGCGCGATGACGAGCGCGCGCGGAACGCCGCCCTTGTCGGCCCGCTGGTCGGGCGTGCGCAGGTAGCGCGTGAGAATCGCCACCAGGAACGCGGCCGTCTTGCCGCTGCCCGTCTGCGCCTTGCCGGCGATGTTCTTGCCGTCCAGTGCGTTCTGGAGCGAAAGCGCTTGGATTTCCGTGCAGTACTGGAATCCCAAATCGGCGATGCCGTGCATCACCTCGCCGGGCAGATCGAAATCGTGGAAACGCTTCTTGCCTTCGATCGGATCGACCTTGAAGGAGTCGACCGACCACGCGGCGTGCGCCGCCTGGCGCGCCGCAATCTCCTCGGCGGACACGATGCCGCCCGGACGCATCTCGTTCGCGGCCGTGTTCACCGGCGCGGGGCCGCGACGCGAACCGTCGCGACGGCGGTCGTCACGACGATCATCACGACGCCCTTCACGGCGATCTCCACGGCGCTCCTCGCGCCGACGATCGTCCCGACGCTCGCCGCGGTTCTGCTTCGACTGCTGCTGGTTCTGACCCTGGCGGTCGGCCTGCGCGTTGCCGCCGTTTCCGCCATTGCCGCCCTTTCCGTGGCGGCCGCGGCGGCCGTGACGGCCGCGCGACGGACGGTCGCCGCCCTGACCGCCGGACTTCTGACCGGCGGGGGCGGACTTCTTGCCGGTGAGCTTCGCCACCAGCTTCTTGACGAATCCAAACGCCATTGTTGCCGTTCGGATTAGCGCTTGGAGAACTGGAAGCGCTTGCGGGCACCCGGCTGACCGGGTTTCTTGCGCTCCTTCATACGGCTGTCGCGCGTCATGCAACCGGCCTTCTTGAGCGCGGCGCGGAGAGACTCGTCGGCCTTCACCAGCGCACGGGCGAGGCCGTGGCGGATTGCGCCGGCCTGACCGGAAACACCGCCGCCCTTCGCGAACACGAGCACATCCACCTTGGACGCGTCGAACCCACAGATGCCGAACGGCTGCTTGAGATAGTCGCGCAGCGCTTCGGACGTGACGTACTCCTCGAGCGCCTTGCGGTTGACGGACCAGTTGCCGGCGCCTTCGACGAGCGTGACGCGGGCGACCGCGGTCTTGCGGCGACCGGTTCCGGCGGAAATAACTTTCTTGTTGGCCATTTCGAAAATCTCCTTAGAGCGTGATCACTTCGGGCTTCTGCGCCGCGTGCGTGTGCTCCGCGCCCGCGAACACCTTCACGCGCGTCATCATCTTGCGCGCGATGTTGTTCTTGGGAAGCATGCCCCACACCGCTTCCAGAATCATGCGCTCGGGATGGAGTTCGCGCATGCGGGCAGCCGTGAAACGCTTCAGGCCGTTGCGGTAACCGGAATAACGCTGATACTCCTTCTTCTGCTCCTTGTCGCCGGTGAGTTTCACCTGCGCGGCGTTGACCACCACGACGAACGCGCCCTGATCAACGGAGGGATCGAACGTGGGGAGGTCTTTGGCGCGAAGCTTGTTCGCGATCAGGACTGCGAGACGGCCCAGAACCTGGTCCTTCGCATCGACCAGATACCACTTCCGGTTGTCGCCGGGGTTCTGGCCACGAGTGCTCTTCTGCATCTTGTGCTCTTTCTTTGTTTGTGGCTTTGTTCCCCGCGCGGGGGAGTTTGTCCCGTTCAACCTGCCGCCACCGACTTTCAACGCCGACGGAGAGGTGCTTCCGGAAACTTGGGGCAAGAGACGGGGCACGATCCCGCAACCCTCAGATCCACAATCTGATGCTCTACCAATTGAGCTACTCTCGCCACTGAGATCCGAAAAATTGCGCGCAGTATACCAAATGGCGGAATCGAAAGCAAGGGGTAAATTTCCACAATCGCGCAAAAAAAAGCGGGCGCCCGCAAGCGCCCGCCTTTTCATGCATCGCCGACAGGCGATTACCAGCGCGTGTCGCGCGGACCGCGATCGCGGCGACCGCCGCCGAAACCGCCGCCACGGGGACCACGGCGGTCGTCGCGGGGCTTGGGCTGGGATTCGTTCACGCGGATCGGACGACCGTCCAGATCCTGGCCGTTGAGCGCGGCGATGGCCGCGTTGGCCTGTTCGGCATCCGGCATCTCAACGAAACCGAAACCCTTGGAGCGACCGGTCATGCGATCGGTCACCACGCGAGCGGAGGTAACTTCGCCATACGCCGCAAACGCGGCCTTGAGTCCGTCATCAGTGGTGGCGTAAGCCAGGTTACCACAGTAGATATCCATCTTGTTCATCCTTGTTGTTCTTAATCGAAACCGCCCTCGGCACCCGCCTAATTCGGTTTACGAAATAGAAGTATACTCTTTGCTCCAGGCGTTGGCAAGCGAAATCCAATCGGAATTGGACAACTCTTCCGCGCGCGCCGTCGAATCGATCCGCCCCTTGAAAATCGACCCCAACTGCTTGCGACGATGCTCGAACGCCTGCTTCGACAACGCACGGAACGCCGCGCGCGCAGATGCATCCATCGCGTCGTTGGCGTGATGGCGCACGAGCCGAACGACCGTGGAGCCGATTTCGGGGCGCGGCCAGAAACACGCCGCGGACACCTTCCGGACGATCGAGACGTCGTAATCCAACTGCGCCCAGACGCCCGCCAGCCCGCGCGTCTTCGTGCCCGGTCCGGCCGCCAGCCGGTCGGCGACCTCCGTCTGCACGAGCACGACGATCGTCTCGGGAACAGCGGAAACGCCGAGGTCGATGCGGCGAATCAATTCAAGCAGAATGCGCGTCCCGGCCTGGTACGGCAAATTGGACACCATGACGGGGAAACCGTCGCATCGGCCGTCCTTCACCGCATCGAGCGCGTCGGCCGCGACGACCTCCAGTCCGGCCGGATTGCCCAACGACGCGGCAAGTCGTTCCGCGAGCACGGGATCCTTCTCGATGGCGACAACCTGCGCGCCCCGATCCAGCAATCCCTCGGTCAACACGCCCAGGCCCGGTCCGACCTCCAACACGCGCGGCGACGCGCCGAATGTCTCAAGGCCGGCCGCGTCGACGATAGCGTCAAGCACGTTTTTGTCGATCAGGAAATTCTGGCCGAGCACCTTGTTCGGATGGAATCCGTTCTTGATGCACCAGTCCTTGACCTGCGAAGGCGACGTGAGATTCATGAACCGAAACCAGTCCGTCACTCGGCGGGCGCCGGGTAGATCTTGACGAACGCGTCCGCGCGCAGGCGATTCACCCACGCGGCGTAGGCATCGCGCGCGAGATCCGCCTTGACGTTCTTCTCGACGAGGTCGTACGCTTCGGCCAACGACATCTTCGCCTTGGCCGAGGCGCGCTCCTTGCGGACGATGAACCCCCAGCCGTCGAGATCGATGAGCTTGGACGTCTCGCCGACCTTCAGCTTCGCGAGGGCGGCGCAGATCTCCTCGCGGAACACGTCTTCCGGATCCACGCCGGACCACAGTCCACCGTCCTTCGCATGCGAATCGGCGGAATGCTTCCGCGCCAACGCGCCGAAATCCTCGCCCTTGTCCAGCCGTCCGAAGATCTCGTCCGCACGCGTTCCCACAGACGGCGTCTTGTCGTCCGCCGCCGGTTTCAGGAGAATGACGCGCACGTCCGCCTTCGCGCCTTTGACATACCGCTCGGGATGCTCGCCGAATTCCTTCTTGAGCTGCGCGGGCGAGACGCGGATGGCGTTTTCGACCATCTGGTAGCGCATCGCGCTCACGATCATGTCCTCGCGGATCTTGTTCCGCCATTCCGACATCGGCACCTTGGATGCGTCAAGCTCCGCCGTGAGCTTGTTCATGTCGCCGTCGAAGGAATCGTGCACGATTTCGCGGATGCGGTTGTCCACCAGCCATTCCTGCATGTCGAGCTTCCGGTCGGACGCGGCCTTGAGAATGAGCTTGCGGTCGACGAGGTTCTCAAGCGCCGTGCGGTACAGCGCCTGCATCTCCGTCTCCCCCCCGCGATCCGCGCGGTTCCGCGCTTCGGGATGCCGCCGGATTTCGTTCATCACGTCGCCCACCGTGATCACGTCGCGGTCGACCTTCGCGGCGATGCCGTCCAGCGTCCCCGCGCATGCGACGCCGGCGACCACCCACGCAACACCCAACAACAACTTCTTCATCGGAACGGATTCTCTTTCTTCTCTGTCGGTCAGTCAAACTGGTGGTAGAACAAAACGCGCGTGCGGTGCGGCGGACCGTCGCGGTCCCATGTGCGCCACGAATCGGCCCGCGAACCGTTGCCGCCGTTCGGATTCAGATAGCGGTTCGCCATGTCATTGTAATTCTGGGCGCCCTTGGCCGGCACCGGCTTCGTGGGATCGCGCCACACGAGCGCCACCGCGCGGATGCCGCGCCGGCTCTGGTCGTTGATGCTGATGGTGTTCATCTCCGCGCGCACGAACACGAGGAACAGCTGCTGGCGGTTCGCGAAGCAGTTGCGCCAAAAGCCGTAGAGGTACTTTCGGTCGCCGAACGTCAGGTCGTCGCCGAACATCGCCAACGGATCGCCGCCGACGCCGAACGCCCCCGTCTGGTTTCCAGACGCGTCCCCGCCCCAATCGAAGCCCTCGAACAGATTCTCCCATCCCAGGAATTTGCCGGTCGCCGGATCCTTGGCGTTGCGGGCCAACGACGAGAAGTTGAGGCCGAGCGACTGCACCTCGTTGAACGACCACCGCGACTGGTCGTCGTCGCTCTTGGAGCAGAACGCCCGCCGGCAGGCGCCGTTCAAATCGGCGGACTGGGCTTTCTTGGCCGAGCGCTCGGCCGCGCAACAGAGATTCATCGCGTTCGTGCCCGCATAGAACCAGTCCAGCGGCGTGTTCGCGAACGCATGGACGACGATCCGTCCGTCGGCGTACGGGTTGATGCGGAACGCGTCCTCGGCGCCGCACACATTCATGCGGAGCGCGCCGAAATCGTCCTCGCCGCCGAACGATTCCGGCAGATACGTGCGCCACATCACATCCTGGTCGGCAAGATCCTTCGCGGCCGTGCGGATCTGGCCGTCGAAATTGTTTCGCATCATGAATTCGCCCCACTCGGGATCGCCCTTGTTCGGCGCCAGCGGCTTCAGGCGCGGAATGAACATCAGCTCGTAAGGGCTCTGCAGATACCCCTGGTTCGAGACGAACATGAAGATGTCCCGGTCGCGGCCCACCGTGCCGTCATCCATGACGGGCCTCACCACGTCCTCCAGCCAGCGCTTCTTCGGATCCTTGGTGGGGTCGGGGTCCTGCGGACCGAACGCCACCCAGTCCTCCGGCGCGTAGTTGTAGCGCGGATCGCAACAGTAGTAGCTGGCCTGCTCGAACGTGGCATCGAGCGTTCCCTTCGCCTTGGCGAGCGTCGCCAGGGTATTGCGGTCGAACTGCAAGCCGATGTCGCTGCCGAAGAAGCGGAAGAGCGGCCGCTCGTTTATCGAACCGCTGCACGTCTTCCACACGTCGGGCATTTCGACGTCGTTGTTTTCGGCGTGGCCGTTGATCGTGTCCCAGTGGACGTGCGCCGGCACCAAGTCGACCGTGGCGTTGTCTTCGTCGGAAATGCGGATCCACAGGGCGAGCGACGGCCGGAAGCTGCCGGTGTCGCCCAACTTGGCGAACGACCAGTCGCCCTTGTACAGCCGGAACGCGTTGTCGTAGGCCTCGTCCGTCAAGTTGCCGTTTCCGTCCACGGGCCAAACGTACTTGCTTTGCGTTTCATTGTACTGGTACTTCGCCAACGTGAGACCACGATCGCCGGCGGTCGACATGCCTGTCGCGTACGGCGAAGGACTGAACGAGAAGCTCAGATCGGTGACAACGGCGTCCTCTTCGTCCGTCGTGCAGTCCGGCGCCGTGACCGTCAGCTTGTCCGACACGAACGTGATGCACGACGGCTGCAGCATGCCGCCGTTCGGGGTCGCCTCGGCCCGGGTCGGCCACGTGAACGGCGCCTCGGCGAAGCACAGCTTCTGCGCGTCCGCGTTGTTGAACGGAATGCGCAGACCGCGGTCCCACGCGTCGCCCGAACCGGGGCCGGTCGTGAAAAAGAGACGCGCCACGCACTGCACGGTGAAATGTTTGCTCCGCAAACGATCGAGGGCGCGGCGGAACGGGAACGCGCACGAGACGGTGACGTCGGGCTCGACCGTGAAGCACAGCTTGTGGACGTATTCGTAGATTTCATCGGGCTGGGATCCGCCCTGGGGAGGCGATTGCTGATCCACGGCCGTCTTCAACATGCCCAGACGGAACCTGAATGTGCCACCCGCCTCGACGCCCACGACCATCGGCGCCATTTCCGTGCACGGCATCGCGAGCGACAGCGGCACGCTGTCGTAGTCCAGATAGTCGCACAGCATGGCGGTTCCGATGATCGGAATCGTGTCGTAATACGCAGCCGTCCAGGGCTGGCGTTTGTAGTCGATGTTGTAGCAGTGGTACAACGACGTCTTCCCCGGCGAATCGCCCGGGAACCACGATTCGCACTGCGCGAACGGCTGCTGCCCGGGATCGTTCAGGTCGATGCGCCAGTGGCTGTTCGTCTTCGGAAACCACGTGTCGGTGATGAACATCTGCCGGGCGACCTCGTTGGACGACAGCCCCCCGTACCAGGAATCCGATGAACTCGTCCAGTTGCGGATCATGTTGCCGAACGGCGAAGAGCGCTTGATCTGGGAGTTCTGCGCACTGTTGACGGCGATGTTGTAGTCCATCATCGACGTAAACGCCACCATCGGGTCGTTGTTGCCGCGGCGCGTCACGAAGTAGTCGAAATCCTTCTCGTCGATCTCCGGACTGTCCGTCGACCCGGCGCGGGATAGGACCGATCCGAGCGAAACGGGAGCTCCGACGGAACGGTTCGTGCTCGCGTGCAGCTTGTTCACGTCGTAGAAATCGGACACATTCACCGCCACGAACGCGTACCGGCCCAAATCGTAGTTGAAGCCGCGCCACACGGCGTTCGTGGTGCAGCGCGCGGCCCAGCGGACCTCGTTCAGGATGGCCGGCGGCAGGTAGCCGAGACCTTCCAGCGTGAGCACGGTGACGGTGTTCGACCAGTCGCACTGGCCGAACGGCATCAGGACGCGGCCCTTCCAGACGTCCGACCCCCACAACGCGCCGTCGCGCAACGTCGGCGGCGGATTGCACGGGACGTGGACGGTCGGTCCCACGGGGTTGTACGCGTTGTACCCCACGCCGGGGAACGGATCGTCGCCGATGGCCGAATCGATTTCGTCGATGGCGTGCGCGAGCGCCGCCTTCACGAACTGCCGCTCGGCCATGGCGCGGCGGAAGAACGTCGACGGCAGACGGCTTTCGCGCATGTACACGGCGAACGACACGACCGACGCCGTGACGAACGCCATAACGCCGAGAACGATGAGCAGTGCCGATCCGCGTTTGTTCATTGCCGCTCCGATTCGTCGAGCCGATAGAAATTGGGCAGATACAGAACCGTCTGCATGCTGCGGGCCACCTCGTCCTCTTCGGCGGATTCAGCGGTCACCTCGATGGACACGTGGTAGGGCGTGCCCCAGGGGTCGCGCAACTTGCCGTCCGACGAGACGGCGCCATTGAATAGCACGGGAATCTTCTCGCCGCCGACCGTCTTGCCGCCGTTGCCCAGGATGAATCCGAGATTGCTTTCGCTCGCCTCCTGGTCGCTCAGCGCATGGCCGGACAGCGACTTTTCGTCGGCCAGGTTCTCGTAGGCGAGAATGGCGTTCGCCATCTCGTGCACCTCCGCGTCGGCGCGGATGATCTTGGCCCGCTTGCGCGCGGACGAAACGGCGCTCGAAAGCGCGCCCGTCAGCACGGTGAGCATCGCGATCACCGTCAGGAGCTCCAGAAGCGTGAATGCGCGTTTCCGGTTCATTCGGTCACGTCTCCCATCCACGACGAAATGTCGTCGTCCGTGTCGAACACGCGATCGGGCCCTGCGGACGTGACGCCCACGATGCAGCCCGCCGCGCGCCCCGCGCTGGAACCTTTGGCGTCCACCGTCCAGCCGGACGCGTCCGGCCGGTTCACGGCGGTGCGCACCCACTTCAAATCGCCGTCGACGGCGCGATTGCGGATGCCGCCCTTGGCGTTCCACGGAGAAACCGTCACATATCGGCGCTCGCCGTTCAACCGCGGCAGAATATTGTCGGCCTCGACCTGGTTGCCGATCATCTTCTGATGGGCGGAGCCGAGTTCGATGACGCTGGAGCTGCCGGCGCGCCAGGCGATGGCGCTTTGGTTCATCATGGTCGAGAGCAGAATCACGATCATGGACAGCAGGAGCGACGCCACCAGGAGTTCGATCAGGGAGAATCCGCGTTTCATTTGTTGGGATCCCCCTGGAAATGGACGGCCGTGAAATACATCGGCTGGCTGATCAGGTACACGTAACGGTTGGCGCGCACGCAGCGAACCGCGACGTTCACGATCGGCGACAACGCCGTATCCCGCGTCATCACGACCGCGTACACCATGCCGCCCAGCTCGCCCGGCGCCGGCATTCCGTTCACGAACCGCCGCACGTCCGGCTCGAGATACGGATCCAAGGCGGTCACGATCTTGCGGTAGACCTCCTGGCCTTTGCGGAGCGGCGAGCCCGTCACGTAGACGCCGCCGCCCAGGATGGAGGA
>DCIH01000003.1:0-211 GCA_002317575.1 Verrucomicrobia bacterium UBA1731
AGGTGGCCGCCCTGGTCGAGCGACATCGACATGATCGTGTCGCCGGGCTTGATCGTGGCGAAGTACACCGCCATGTTCGCCGCCGAACCGCAGTGCGGCTGCACGTTCGCGTGCTCCGCGCCGAAGAGTTCGCACGCGCGCTTGCGGGCGAGCTCCTCCGCCGCGTCCACGGGCAGGCAGCCCGAGTACCAGCGCTTGCCCGGATAGCCCT
>DCIH01000003.1:216-24865 GCA_002317575.1 Verrucomicrobia bacterium UBA1731
AGCCCTCGGCGTACTTGTTCATCAGTACCGAACCCGCCGCCATGCGCACCGCGCGGGACGATGTGTTTTCAGACGCGATCAGGTTGATCTCCGTGTCCTCTTGGACGACCTGCGCCTTCACCGCCGCGTAGATCTCGGGGTCGGCCGACGCGAGGTAGGAGCAGTCGCTCAGGCGCTGCGCGCGCTCGATCTTCGCGCGGCGGCGCGCGTGGCGCTCGGCGGCGTCGACTTCCGTGCCGACGAAGGTCTTGAGAATTTCGCCCGCGGTCGCGGAATCCGTCTTGGCTGCGCCGAGACAAAGCACGTTTGCGCCGTTGTGCTGGCGCGCCAGCTGCGCGTCGTTCGCGTCACGGCAAAGGGCCGCGCGAACGCCCTGGAAGCGGTTCGCCGCCATCGTCATGCCCTCGCCCGAGGTGCACACGAGAACGCCGAAATCAACCTCGCCGAGCGCGACCTTTTCGGCGACCGCGTCCGCGAAATCGGGGTAATCGCAACTGTCCGCCGTCGTGGGCCCCACGTCCGTCCACGTGACGTCCGCGAGAATTTTCTTCAGCTCTTCCTTGAGCGTGAACCCGCCGTGATCGGAACCCAATGCGATTTTCATTTGTTTGTCCTTCTTTCTGGTGCAAAAACATCGAATATGATACCAAAAACAACTTCAACGTTCAACAAAAAGGCGCGTGCCCAAAGTTGAAAGTTGAAAGTTGAAGGTTGAGGGGCGTCAAGGAGGCCACGCCGCTCCGCCGGCGTGGCCAAGTTCGCGACAAACTCGTGACCGTCAGGGACGTGAAGCGGCGACAGAGCACCTGGCCGTCGATTTGCGTGACCGTGAAGTCGGGCATGCCCCTCCAGCGGCACCGGAATGCGCACCTGCATGTGGACCTTGTGGTCGGACGTTGTGGGGTCGACACCGACATGAGGTTGGCGCCCCTGACGAAATCCGCGCCCTTGAGTGCGCCGGCGTCGACCTTGACGTCGATTCCATCCAACGCCACATCGTCGACCACCTCGTAGCCGCCGACGACGATGTTCTTGACACCGTCGTTCTGGGGCTCGGCCACGTTTACGTCGTCCACAACGACGAATTCGCCAACATCCCGTTTTGCACGTTTTGACCTGGTTGGCCGATTCTGACCGACATCTCGTTCTTCCTAATTTGGCCGTGAGGTGCGCGTTTCCGCCGGAATCGCGGCTACTCTGCTTCGTTTTCCAACGTCCTCACGGTCCTGCCGTCGCAACCGAGGCAGACGCTGCAACGCTCCAACGCAGAAGAGGAAATGATCCGCGTATGCCCGTAGGGATCCATCACCGTGAGCCACGCCTTGCCGTTGCCGCGGCTTTGAATGTCCAGCAGCGTCACGGCGTGGCCGGGCGAGATGTTGTCGCGCAGAGCGCCGGGAATGTGGCCAAAGCCCTTGGGACCGTGGCCGATTTCCACGGGAATGCCTTTATTCAAGGCGTTCTGGAGGGTTTTGATCGACGGCGGAGCCACGATGGAGGGGAAGGAAGTCGTTTCGCCGCCGCCGGAAAGCATCGACAGCGCCTTGTTCATGTGGCCGTAGATGATGTCGGTCTGCGTCTTGTCGCACGACGTGTCGACGACCTCGGATGTGCCGTTGTACATGGCCGCGGCCTGTTCGAGGATCTTCACCCACGGCGCGGAATCGCTCACGCAGCTCTTGCCGTCGCACTGGACTTCGCCGTACGGCACGGTGAACGTACGCCCGCCCAGCCGCACGTCGCACACCGTGTTGCCGCCGTCGTCCTCGCGCATTTCGATGAGCCGCTCGATCGCCGCCGATCCCTTCGCGGCCAATGTCGCGGTAATGCCCGAAAGGAACCAGCAGTCCTGCAAAGCCGGATTCTGCTTGATGTCGGACAGCTTCGGATGGTCGCTCGGATACAATTTGCTCCTGAACGGCTTGACCGTGATGTTCGTCTCGGTCATGCCGGACAACTTGCCCGCTTTCTCCTTGACCGTGAAACCGGTACCGGTCGCGACCAGGTTCTTGTCGAACGGGATTTTCGGCAGCGGGTTGCCGTTCTTGTCCTTCAGCAGTTCCGGCAGCGGGGTGAGATCCTTCGCCCCGGGCGCGCCGTTCTCTGCCAGCTTGCGGTCGTAGTTAGCGACGTTGTTGCGCCACCAGCTCGGCCGGAGCACGTCCAGACAGAGCACCGACTTGACCACATGCGCCGCACCCATGAGGAACCGCCCCACCGCCGTTATGGCCTCGTGAACCGCGCTGCGCGTTTTCGCGTGCCGCATCAGCGTTTTCACGTCGTCCGACACCGACTTGAGCTTGGCGCCCCTGACAAGATCGGCGCCCTTCATGTCGCCGGAATCGAGCTTCTCGGCGGTTTTGCCCAATGTGGCTACATCCTCCATGTTGACGACTGCGAAGTCGTCTTCGAAGCTGGTGGTGCCGAGCTTGACATCGGCGGACACCTTGCCGCCGTCGCCCTTGACGTCATTGTTCTTGGCGTCAACCGTGTTTTGTTCCTCAACGACCACGAAATCATTGAAAGAACCGCTTTGCACATAATTGTTGTTGCCGTTTACACTTGTCATGACATCCTCCTTTGTTGCCGTCCTCGCAAGGAATACGAATGTTCTCCGAAAAGGTTACGTGTTTTCTCGGCCCCCGCAATACAAGGGCCTAAACGTTGCGCGCTCCCGTTCGCGAACGCCCCCCCTCACACGCGAAACGCGCCCAGGTCGGCGCCGGACGGCTCTTCCTGGGGCAGGCCGGGGACTTCGGGCGACGGATCCTCCGCCTCCGCCTTGCGGTACAGGCGACGGCGCGCCTTGAAACCGACCTCGGCGAAATCGCCCAAGGCCGTCGCCAGCGTCTTCCCGTCCACGCGGTCCGCCGGAATTTCGCGTTGCAGCGTCAGGGCCCCGTCGGCCGGATCCACCGCAAATGTCGCGCCGCGCGTGCCGCGCAGCATGAACGCGTCTTCCAGGAATTCGCGGTAAAGCGCGAGGTCTTCCTCGGGCACGTGGCCGATCTTGGCGAAAAACACGACCAGGTCCTCTTCGCCCAGATACATCACGTTGACATGCGGAACGCCCAGCACGGACGACACGATCCGTGCGCTGCCGTTGTCGAGTTTTCCGTCGAACGCAAGTTCCTTCGCCGCCTCTTCGAATGCCAATTCAAACTGCTGCTGACTCATGTCCTTCTCCTTTTTCGTTAGGATAACCCATTTCGAATCGTCCGTCAACCCCGGTAATCCAAGGCGAGCATCGTGATGTCGTCCGCCTGCTCGGCGCCGGCCGCGAACGCATCGACATCCGCGCGGATTTCCGACACGAACGACGGCCCCGCCTTCGCGAGCACGGCCTCGAGCCGTTCGTCGCCGTAGAACGCCTTCTCGGGATTCGTGGCCTCCGTGACGCCGTCCGTGTACAAAAGCAGACTGTCGCCCTTCCGGAGCACGAGTTCCTGCACGGGATAGGGCGCCCCGGGCAGCGCCGCCAGCACCAGCGACACCGGGCCCTGCACCCACTGCACCGAACCGTCCGCACGCTTCACGAGCGGCGCGTTGTGCCCCGCATTGACGAATTCCACGCGCCCCGTCGCCGGATGGAGCACGCCGATCCACGCCGTCACGAACATCTCGGCTTCGTTTTCGGCCGCCAGGCGCTCGTTGGCCAGCGCCACGGCGGACGCCAGATCCGGCGCCTCCGCGACGGCTGCGCGAATCGTGGTCTTCGCCTTCATCATGAACAGCGCGCCCGGCACGCCCTTGCCGGAGACGTCGGCGATCAGGAAGAGTTCACGCCCGTCCGGGAAGGACGTGAAATCGTAGAAGTCGCCGCCCACCTCGCGCGCCGGATCCATCAGCGCGAAGATCCTGAAGTGTCCGTTGTCCGGAAAAGCCACCGGCAACGACGACTTCTGGATCGTGGTCGCCATGGACATGTCCTTCTCGGTGCGGTCCTTTTCGGCCGCGATGAACGCCTGAAGCTGCATGACGATGCCCGTCAGACGCGACGCGAAGAAGGCGAACACGGCGAAGGTCACCAGCAGGATCGCCAGCGTGCCGAGCATGCCGCCGCCATGCGCGGCGGACGCGGGCAGCACGGCGAATATCTTGAACCGCCCGTACGGCGCCCAGGCCGCCACGCATGTCTCGCCGTAGAACGAACCCTCGAACGCCTTCCGCGCCCCGGGTGTCGCGACAACATTGACGCCGATGCCCGCCAGCGTATCGTCCGGCTTGGCGGCGGACGCGCCGCTCGCCCCGATCGCCCCCGTGTCGGACACGACCATCATGTAGCCGCCGCGTCCGAAATGCCGCTGTTCGACCACGTTCGAAAGCACATACGGCAGATCGCGCAGAAGGCGCAACTCGTCGTAGCCGAGCTGAAGATAGCCGGGCGCGTCGGGGAACGCCACGCCCGCGTATTTTCGCACGGCCGGAACGAGACACCCCACCGACTCGCGGAACGGCTGCGCGTACGTCAGCTCGCCGTGCAGCAGGCAGTTGAACTTGGCCGACTCGGGGCTGCTGGCCATGTCGAAATCGGGATCGCCCGTCGTCGAGAACACCGCATGGCCGCGCGCATCGATGACGCTGATTTCGTCCAGACCCTGCCGCATCAGCAGTTCCTTGCCCTCGCGCTGCAGCAGCGCCGCCGGACGGCGGTACTGGAGCACGATGGACTTGCCCACGGCGAAGAGCATCTCGTCCACCGCCCTGCCCACGGCGGCCACGGCCTCCTCCACCTGCGCCTCGACCTGCTCGCGCGCTTTCGCCTTGACGTCGGATGACTGCATCATCCACATCGTGCCGGCTGCGCACAGAAACGCCAGAAGGCACACCAGCACGACGGGGCTTCCGAACGCCGCCGCCAGACGGTTCGCCGGCGAGAGATGCCGGTTCGATACGGACGCCGATGCACGCAGCCCCCAGAAGAACGCCCCCCACGCGCGCACGTGCGCCGACGCGGCTTTGAGCACCCCGGGGTGAAGCACCGCCAGCGCGCCCAGGAAAAGCAGAACGGCCAGAAGCGCCAGCACCGAACCGACGCGCTCGTCCGCGAACGCGCGGAATGGCAACGGCTCGCCCACCGTAATGCGCTTGCCGTCGCTCCGCCGCGACAGGCACAGGTATTTCCGGTTCGCACGTTCCTGCACGTGGAAACCCGTGCTGAACCGCGCGCTGCGCCCGGAGACGATCTCCACGAGTCCGGATCCTTCGCCCTCGTACGCCTTCACCGCCGCACGCGTGGAGACCAGCTCCTGCCAGGCCTGCAGACGCTTCCTGCCGATGCCCACCGACACCACGCCGGGCGCGTCCCGCCGGGCCACGCCCGCATACTGGAACAGTTCGCCGTCGAGTCCGCGCTGCTGGGCCTTCTGCACCAGCTCGAAAGCGCGGTTCGTGACGGCCGGCAGGAACTCGGCCGACTGCGGCGACGACGCGAGACCGTACCCCGCGTGCTCCTGCGGCACGCTGGCGACCAGCACACCGCGTCCGTCGGAAACGGACACCTCGTCCACGCACATGGTACGGCAAATGGTTTCAAGCGCCCGCTGGTCACGCACCACCGCGGGCGCCATCTCGAGCCACAGCGACAACGCCCGCGCCTTGGCCAGGTGGGCCGCGTCCGCCAGACGCCGCGCGGCGGCGACGTTCTCGTTGGCCGCGCGCAATTGCGTCGCGGTGTTCTCGAGCGTCAGCATCAGCTGTCCGCAGATCGACGCCCCCGTGTTCCGCTCGCGGCAGGACTCGAAGGACAGCAGCGACGCCACGGCCGCCGCCGCAAACAGGGCGCACGCCCGCCACCGCGAACGGGCGGCGAAACGCTCGTCCCGCACGAGCCCGCGCAACAGCGCCAGGAACAGCACGGCCGACAGGACGGACAGCAGCGCGCACGGAAAGAGTCCCGCGAGCGGCGCGCACGGTTCCGGCAATCCGACGCTCAGCCAGTGCGCACCGCACCGCTCCGATTTGACGAGTACGCGCCGGCCGCCGCGCACCTGCGAACGCACACCGGAAATCGGCGCCTCGCCGGCATGTCCCTGGACGTCTTCGATCGTGACGAAACCGCCATGCTGGACTTGCGACGTCCGCACGATGTCGTCGAAACCGGCCATGTCGCGCAATGCGTCCAACCGCTTCGCGCCGATGCCAACCTGCACCACGCCCGGCGCGTCGAGACGCGCCACGCCCACATACTGGAAGAGCTCGCCCGTCGCGCCGCGCGGCTGCGGCGCCTGCGCGAGTTCGAACGCCGCGTTGGTGACGGCCGGCATGAACGCGGCCGATTGCGCGGCGGACTTGAAATCGTAGCCCAGGGTAGAAGGCGTTGTGCTCGCCACGATCACACCGTCGCCGTCGGTCACGCAGATGTCGTCGACGTCAAGCGCGCCGCGGAACCGGTCGAGTTTCTCGCGATCCCCGAGCAACGCCGCATCCGTTTTCAGCAGAAGCGCGAACGCGCGCGCCTTGCCTAGACTGGCGCCGTCGGCGGCCGCCGTGGCGGCCTTGGTCTTCGCGTCGCCCGCGCGCACGCGAACGGAGAAGTTTGCAAGGTTGCAGTCGAGCTGCGACTCCGTCGTCAGCAGCGCGGAACGCTCGCGCCAGGCCTCCAGCGCGAGCACGAGCGCCCCAGCGAGCAAAACGATCAGCCAAAATCGCGTTTTCCCGTTCATCAAAAAATGTCACATGCCAAAATGTCAAACGAATCGGTATGATACCATAAACAACCGCCCCTGCAACCCGCGAAGCCTGGCGCGGATCACTCCGCGCGCAGAAGCGCCACGAGGCGCGCGAGCTCCGAACCGTCGTCGGGGATTTCGTCCTGCCGCAGGGCCTGCACGCCGCGCATGACCGGCGTCAACGCCTGCACGTCGATCGTGTACGCCTTGGTGGGCGCGGTGCCATTGCGCATCTGCGCCACGGCGATGGTGAGCGCAAGCCCACGAGCGATCTTGTTGCGCGTGTCGCAGACCTGACGAAGATTCTTGAGGTATGTCGCCATGAAGGCGAGTTCGCCGTCCGTCATCCGCTCGCCTTCCGTGTAGCCGAGCCGCTTGCGGGCCGCCTGGAGGTTGACCGCGAGCGCCTTCTTCGCCTGCTCGGCGGAAAGCTCGGCATTGCTCGTGGGCCCGTTCGGCACACGGAACTCCGCCAGCACGCGCAGCAGCTTCCGCTGACGGAACGCGCCGATGCGGTTCTGCTCGTCGGCCGCGTTGTCGGCCGCGATAGCGGCCTTCGCGGCCAGTTCACGCTGCTCGCGCACGTGGCTGTCGACGAGCACGGAACCGTATGCAAAAGACGTAAGCTCCATCAGGCCGAGCCGCTTCTCGATGACGTCGAGATTGCGCGACAGGCAACCGGCGATGACCGCCTCGAAATCGTCGTGGTCGACGCGCTTGGGCGGCAGGCACTCGCCCGTCTCACGCGCGATCGTGACGAGCGCGGCGTACGCGCTCACGATGATCAGCGCCTTCTTCTTCGCCAGCGTCTTGACGTCGTCGTCGGTCTTGTCCGGCTTCGCCAACAGCTCCTTGACCTCCTGGATGTGCACCTTCAGGTTCGTCACGTCCGAGACCGGTTTGGCGGGACTGTCGCTGGAGGACGTGAACGCGACGTCCTTGAGCCGATCGGCCAGGGCCTCGAACAGCGAAAGGTCTTCGCCGGATTCGCCGAACGGCTTCAGGTCGGCGTATTCCTCGCCCGGGAAGCCCGTGAGCGAAGCGCGTTGCACCCGGGCCTGATCGGCGAACGCCTTCAGCTTGCCGTACGCCTCGCCCTGCAGCTGGTCGGGCGAGGACTTCTCGGCGTTCCGCCCGCCGTTCGTGATGACTTCGATGAATTCGTCAATCAGCGGAAGGCGGCCGCGGAATTCCTCGAGGCCCAACGAGGAAACCACGTTCGGACCGTGCTCGATGCCCTGGAAGACCGTCTCCGACGCCTCGATCAGGTCGTCGATCTGCGACATGGCGCCCTTCAGACGGGAAAGGCTCTGCATGAAGGCGTTGAGGCCCCCGGGCAGCGGCACCTTGTGGCGCTGCACCACCGCCAGCGCCGCGAACACCTTCGAGGCGAGCTTTTCGGAGGTGGCGAGCTTCATCACCTCGGCCAGTTCGCTTTTGATCGCCCTCGATTCGGCATCGAGCGCCGCCTTGCCCTTTTCGTCGAGCAGGTCCTTGAGCACCGTCACGAAGCCGGCGGCCGGATTGTCGACCTGGTTGTTGTAGCCAGCCGTCACGAACAGCTTCGCCAACGCGAGCTGCTCGGCTTCGCTGAGCCGTGTGGCGTTGCCGAAGTCGATGAACGTCATCGTATTGTCGTCGGACATGATGTTGCCGGCATGCATGTCGCCGTGGAAGAAACCGCTGCCGAACAGCGCCTCGTTCGTCCACGCCTGCAGCAGATGCTCCAGTTTCTTGCGCTGGTCGTTGAGGTCGGCGACCTGCTGGCGCATCTCGAGGCGCACCTGCTGCACATCGCCGAGCGACTTCCCCTGCAGAACCGTGCGCATCTCTTCGCCGGTTTCGTTGAGCGCGACCTTGTGCTCGAACCTGGCCTTGATGGCCTTGATCTTGTCGGCGCACTTCGTGAGCGTTCCGTCCAGCGTGTCCCCCGACACCTTTTCGAGCACCAGCGCGTTCGTCGCGGGCGGAGACGCGAGAAAACGCCCCATCGAACGAACGTCCTGCAGCGCGTCTTCGTTGCCAAGGCGCGGTTTGTCGTAGTGCGCCTTGCCGACGTCGATGTTCTCGGCTTCGAGCGTGAAGTCGAGTTCACGGAGAATGGTCTGGAACTGGCCCTTGAAGGTGTCCACCATGCCCGGGCCGCCGGACTCCTGCGCGATCTGGGAGATCAGCTCGTATTCGCGCTGCGCCGCCGTCTGCACGTTCGGGCGCAGCAGCTTGATGACGACATCCTCGCCCGTGTACGGGTGCTCTTTCGTGATGATGTGGCACAGGAGCGCCTGGCCCACCGTCGCGCAGCCGATCGACTTCTTCACCTCGATCGACAGGATGTTTCCGTTCGAGCTCTGGATGAGGTTCAGCAACTGCGCGCGGATGACCGGATCGGGGATGGGCGAGAGCCGCGACTTCATGTCCTTGAGCGCCGCGCGCGTCTCCTCGCCGAACGATTCGATCGGCAGGCCCTGGAGCATCTTCTGGAAGACCGGCCCCGCCCCCTTCATAAGTTCGCCGGCCTGCACGCCGATCGAGGGATCGGCCTTGTCGCCGTTCGGCAGCGTCTGCATGAACGTGTTCCGCAGGTACGCCGACAGCATGGCGCGCTTCTCGGTGTCGGCGGCGCGCGAGAAGTAGTTCTTCAGCACATCGAGCACGAACTTGCCGTTCGGCGACTTCGGGTCGAGCCCGTTGACGTTCGCCAGCTCCTCGAGCGAGCGCGTCCAGGCCTCGCCTTCGGCGGGGCCCTCCACCGGCTTGGCGAAGAGCTGTGCGATCTTCGCCTGCATGTCGTCCATCGTCGCGGCGACGAAGTTCCCGATGTCCGTCTCGATCGTGGCGAAAGCCGCGAGATCGTCGCCGTTGACGGCGAAGATCTTCTCGAGGATCGCCTTGACGCCCCCGCGGACCGCGTCGGGCAGCGTCTCGAGATAGGCGTCGATGTCCTCGCGGATGAACGCGAGCTCCGGCGCGTAGGCATCCACCACCGTCTTGAGCCGCGTGCCCTTCTCCTTGCCGGCGTCGCGGTCGTAGACCGTCGTGTCGAGGTTCATCACGAGTTCGGACACGAGCACATGCACGGTCGCGGCCGTCGGCTTGGTCGTCTGGCGCTCCGCGAGCGTCCGCACGCCCGTCGCGGTCGGCAACTTCACGAGCGCCTTCACCTCGTCCCGTGCGTCCACATAGGCCTGCTGCATCATCGCGACTTCGGCCGAATTGTAGACGGTTGAGGCGGCGGTCGGGACGTTCTCGCGCGTGTACGTGCCCGCCAGCGCGCCGCGCGCGGCGGCGACGAGATCGGCGAGTCCCATCGCCGCGAACGCCACCGACGGCGCGCCGAGCTTGGCCGTGAGCACCTTGACGCACAGCTCGCGCGCCCGCGACACGCTGTAGTTCGTCGGCAGGCCGTTTTCGAGCGTCGGCAGCACGCTGGGGGCCAGTTCGGCGTATTCGTCGGGATGGTTCGCGACGCGGGTCTCGAGCACCGCCTTGAGATCCGCCGCCGAGCAGTTCATCGCCACCGGCAGATCGCGCCCCCCGACGGTCACGCGGCCCGCGAGCACGCCGTTCGGCCGCACGGACAGTTTGACGGTCGTCGCGCCGATCGTGCACATGGCCGAACCGCCACTGGCGGAAAGCTTGCGCGTCGCCGCCAGCAGCGAATTCATCGACGGCGCGTCGAGTGCGAACTCCTCGACTTTGAGCCGCCCCCCGAGGAACGCGACCGTCTGCCGGGCCTCGGCCGAGAGCGCGGTGGTCTCGAACGGGTCTTTCAGGGCCTTTTCGCCCTTGTCCGCCTTCTCGACGGCGGTCGCCAGCGTCGCCAGCTGGCCGATCGTGGCGGTGCGCGGATCCACGCCGCTCAGGCGTTCCGCCCATTCGGCGATGCCCGCGAACGAATTGCCGTGCACATGCCGGGCGCGCATCAGCAGCAGCAGCTTCGCGGCGCCGGCGAGCGTGTCGATGTCCTTGATCTTGACGCCGAAATCCAGGAGCGCGGCGATCACCTCCTGCGAAGACGATGTCTGCAGCGTGTTGGACGGCCCGAACAGGGCGTTTCCGTGCGAGTAGGCGACGGTCGTCAGCAACGACTTGACCGTATCCTTGACCGTGGCGGGGGAATACGGCGGCGGCGAGAATGTTTCGTCCGCGCACTCCTTCAGGCAGGCCACGAGCATGTCGTAGAAGCCCTTGAGCGTCGCCGCGTCCTCCGAGGCGTCGACAAGCGAGGCGATGTTGTAGTGCGCGATCTGCATGCCGCCCATCTTCAGCTGCGTGAAGCTCTCGCAGCCCTTGGGGCTGACATCCGACATGCTGAAGTGCTTGTCGCGGCAGAGTTTGTAGAATGTGCCGTCGCCGTCGCCGCCGGAGATGCCGCTCTCGAGATACGCCTTCGTGTCGCTGATGTCCACGGAGGTGAAGCGGTTGACGAGGAGATCGAGTTTCCGGAGGCGCTCCTCCTGGGTCGTTCCGTCGACGGTGCCCGTGATGAATGTGCCGTCGCGGCCGAGGATGCCCGCGAGATCGGGATGCTGGATGCTGCCGAGCACCGTCTTCAGGAACGCGCACTTGGCGCCGATCATCGCCGCCGCATCATCGATCGGCTTCTGTTTCTGGGCCCCCAGCCCGTTGACCGGATCCGGCACGCGCATCGACGGGGGCAGGGTGTACAGCGCGTCGGTCGTCTTGCCGATCGCCTCGAACATCTGCCGGCGCTTCTCCGGTCCCTCGATCGAATCGCGGATCTTGCCGGAAAGGGAGTCGCGGAGCGTGAAGAATCCCTCCGCTTCGGAAAGTCCCGTATCGGCCGGAAGGCCCCGCGCGATGTTCTCCAGCGCCTTCTTCTGGATTGCCTTGAAGTTTTCGCCGTCCGCCAGGTCGCGGCAGTTCCCGACGAGCGCCTTGAGCTGTTCGTCGGAAAGATTGGTGCGGTCGTTCTCGTTCGTCGCCTTCAGCAGCGTCAGCGTCAGATTGTCGGGTTTGACGTCCTGCAGGATCCGCGCGGCCGTGACGACGGCCTTGAGCACGTCTTCGGCGTTCACCGGATGGTCTTCGGAAACCGTCCGCAACTCGGCGAGCACCGCCCCGCGCAGACGCTCGCCGAGCGCCTTGAGGTCCCACGCCCCGAGCTTGCCCAGCTCGCCGAGCGGCAGATCCAGCAGCTTCGCCATGTCGGGATGCTGGACGGAGAAGTCGCGTCCCACGGACGCCAGACGGTCCGCCAGCGAACCGAGCTGCTGCCCCGCGACGCCGCGGAACGCGTTGGCGAAGGCGTTCGACGCGGCGTTGCGCAGCGTGTTGTTCTGCACCCGGTCGAACAGCACGTCGTCCTGGTTCGGGAAAATCGCCGTCAGCAGCGCGTTGACGCCGTCCACCGCCTGTTCCATTCCCTCGACCGGCTGCTGGGTGGGCGCGACCGGCGGGCACTTGACGAAATCGAGCGCGCGCGTCGAGAACTCCTCGTGGCGCCCGTAGACGCCCATGAGCGCGTCGACGAGGCTACGCAGCAGATTCCGCTGATAGGCGGGGTCCTGCGCCGCGTCCAGCGGCTTCCGGCATACGTTCAGCCCGTTCTGCTCCGCCTTCTCGGCGTCCACCTGCGTCCAGTAGAGCCGGTCGAACGCCATCATCTTCAATCGCGCGCAGTTGTCCTTGAGGAACTTGTCGAGCTTCCCGCGGTCGTAGCCGTTGAAGGCCTCCTTCTTGCCGAAGGCGGCCTGCATCGACTCGTTGTCGCGGAACAGCTCCATGCAGGTGTCCTGCGAAGGCATCAGCAACTGCCGGATGGACATCGCGGTGTCCTGCTTGAGCAGCCCCGCGCTCTTGAGCGCCGACATTTCGCTGCTGATGAGGCCGATGTCGCTTCCGCCCACCTTGCCCAGATCGTCGAACACCTGCTTGATTTCGCGCCGGGACAACGGTGCCGTGGATTGCGGTTCGTCTCCCAGGCCAAGGCGGGCGCGCAGGTTGTTGATGAACACGTCGCCGGCGCGCCGCCCCTCGACGGAATGGCTGACCGCATTGAAGAACGCCAGGCGGATTTCGCGGTTGACGGCCGGATCGCTGGGCGTCGCCTCCTTGGTGAACAGGCGACCGTAGTTCACTTTCTTGATGCCGGTGTTCTGCCCGTCCTCCTGCGTGAACACGACGTTGCCGTCGTTCACCTTGCCCAGCACTTCACGAAAGACATTCAGCGTCAGATCCATGTCAGCCACCCCATGTGTTTTTTGCGATAGGCACCAATTGTACCACGTTCTTCCCGTGCGGCAACAACCATGCACCGTGTATACGAAACAACCGGGGGATGGTTACCCGAAAAGAAAAGTGGCCGGTCTCCCGGCCACCGACTGAACGCTCCAAGTCAAAGGCTACTTGCCGAGCTTCGCCTTGAACACGTTGATCTCGGCGTCCAGATGCGGCTGCTCGTATCCGTTGCCGCAGCGGCCGCGCGCGACCTTGAGGAAATCGAGCGCCTTCGCGTCGTCGCCGGCCGCGTGGAACGCGCCCGCGAACTTGTGGATCAGCCGCCAGTCGCCGTTCGTCTTCGAATGGACCGCGTACGCGTCGTACCATTCCGCCGCCTTCTTCCAGTCCTTCTCCGCGTACGACACGTCGCCCATCCGGCGCTCGACATCCGCCGAGGGCTTCTTGTCCTTCGACGCGTCGATCTCCTTCTGCAGCCACTTGCGCGCGTTCTTCGGCTCCTTGAGCTTCATCGCGATGTCCGCCATCGCAAAGCGCGCGCGCGTGCCGCCGCCGCACACTTCGGCCAGTTCCCAGAGCCCGTACGCCTTGCGGAGCGTCGCCGGATCCTCGTCGCCGTACCAGCGGTCCGCGCGCTTTTCGTAGAACTGCGCGAGCGCCATCGCGGGACCGCACTTCTCGCGCAGCTTGTCCACGGGCACCGCCTCCACGGCCGCCTTGAGGCGCGCTTCGACCTGGTCGTACTTCGCCAGCGCTTCGTCCGCCGCATGGCGCCACTGCGCGCTCGGCACGCGCCCTTTCGCGCGCAGATCCGCGAGCGCGGGATCCCGGTCCGCGCGGTCGGCCCACATGTAGACGTTCTCGGTACAGAACGCTTCGTCCTCGCCGTTGTTCCACGAACCCCACCACGCCTGGCCGGGCGTGCATTTCTTCACCATCTCGGCGTAGAACTCGAGGCGAACGCTCGCGTTGGTGGACGCCATCGCCGCCGCTTCCGCGCGCTTGAAGCAGTCCTCGCGCCGCAGCACGTCGCGCCCGAGCGTGAAGTAGAAGCGCACGAGGTCGCCGTCCTTGAGCCCCGGATTCGCGTAGAAGTCCTCGTACGCCTTTTCCTTGGCCGCAAGGTCCTTGTCCTCGCACGTGAGCACCTCGAGCTGACGGCGGTCCAAGCCCGCCATCGCGCGGTCGAAGGGCTTCACCTTCGGATTCTGCTCCTTCGCCGCGTAGTCCGCGAGCATCTTGTCCTTCTCGCGCAGATTGAACCGGTCCGGAAGCGCCAAAGCCGCGCCCGCCGCCATCATCGTCACCAACATCATCGTCGTCTTCTTCATAATCCCTCCAAATTCCTTCAAAATCGAACCCCTGACCACATCACACGCCGCTTCTCCTGACAGGGGCACCCTTCTCCCCCTAACCCCTAACTCCTAACTCCTAACCCCTAACTCCTAACCCCTACTTCCACATCTTCTCCTGCAGATGCTTCGCGTACGCGTCTTCCACATCGTAGCGGAAATTGAAGAGCATGTCCGAGGCCTTCTTGTAGAACGCGAGCTGCTCCGCGGGCGCGAGCGTGCGGAACTTCGCGATCGTCGGCTCCAGCGCGAGGCGCTCGTCCACGAGCTTCTTCAGGATCGGCTGGAACGCGGGGTCGTCGCCGTAGTTCGTCCACGTGCGCGGATTCTTCTCCACATGCTCGAGGAAGTACTTCTCGCCGCGGGGCGCGGGATTGTACCAGCCGCCGGCGTAGTTGTACACGGGCGAGTCCTTGAGGAAGCGGAAGTCCACGAGCGCCTTCTCGAGAAGGCGCACCATGATCTCCGCCTTCTGCGCGTCGGTGAAGTTCGGGAACTTCACGTAGCCCGCGCGGGACACCTGGTGCGCGACGCCGCCGAAGGTGACGCCGCCGTCCACCCAGCGGACGACCTGCAGACGCCAGATGTTGTCCGCCTTCTCCGTGAACGGAAGCTTGTCGAAGAGCTCGTACCACGGGATCGTGACGCGCGCGACATAGCCGTTGGACACGCGGCGCAGCTCGGTGCGCACATTCTTCTCCATGTTGCGCCAGGTGCGGTCGTCCACGCTCCACGGATAGTGCGCGAAGAAACCGTCGCCGTAGTAGAAGTGGTAGTGCATCTCGGCCTTGTGGTTGTCCTGGTCGCCGGGCGCGAAGAAGAACTCCATGGACGGCACGGGCAGCCCGTTCGTCGTCGCGAGCGAGTTCGCGATCTCCGGCGCGACGCAGAACACGAGGAAGGTCCAGCCGTCCGCGTTGCAGGTCACGTTGAGCGCCGTCGGGTGCTTGCCCTTGAAGTCGCCCTCGCCGGCGACGGCCGAGCGCTTGATCGCCGGATCCGTCCACAGCTGCTCGGAGTTGTTGCCGTAGGGACGGAAGGTGAAGCACCAGTCGTCCGGGTTCGTCTTCAGCAGCGTCTCGTACGCCTCGGGAACGTCCATGAACGTGGCGTCGATCACGTTCTTGGCGCCGAAGTTTTCCTTCCTCTCCGCTTGAAGCGGCGAGGGCGCCGCTTCTCCTGCGCGTACGCCACTGCCCCCCTCGGGAGAAGCGGCGACATCGTCCGTCGCGCAACCCGCCGCAACCGCCAGCGCGCAAACCCCAACCATCTTGAAAATCAGGTGTTTCATCTCACTTCACCCCCTTCTTCGCCTCGAGGGCGAGCATCGTCGCGATGCGGTCGGCGCAGCCGGCGCGCATCATCTCCATGTCGCAGTTGAAGCCGTTCTGGCGCGCGAGCCACGCCATCTGGCGCTTGGCCTCGCGGCGCAGGTCCTCGTCCTTGCTCTCAAGGTGCTTCTTGCACATCTCGCGCATCAAGGTCGCGTAGCGCAGGTCGTCGTGCGCGGCCTTGACGCCGTACCACGGCAGACCGTACAGCAGCCCGTTCTGCGCGGCGTACGCCATTTCCACGCAACGGTAGTTGCCGTCGCCGCCCGGATCCACGGCGTTTTCGTTGTAGCCGACGCAGTTCACCTGGTAGCCGTGCTGCATGTTGCCGTCGTAATGGAGCCCGAGCCAGCGGCCGTAGCCCAAACTGCGGCGGTGCACCGCCGGGTTCTCGGGCGAGGCGAAGGGCTTCGCGTACGCCATCGTGGTGCCGCCGGCCGCGTGCCAGCAGTCCGCTTCGGAGCGGAGCAGGCTCACGGACGAGTTCATGTCCTGCACATCGGCGCCGAAGGCGAGGTTGCGCTCGCCGCCGTGGGCGAAGACCTCCCAGCCCAGACGGTGCGCCGGCTCGGCGTATTCCGCCTGGTCGCACTGGAGCTGCGCGTAGCTGCCGGCTTCCGAATAGGCGATCACCATCGGCACGGCCTTCGGGTTGAGCGCCTTGTAGAAGCGGCCCCACGGCAGGAGCATGCGCGTCGAAACGCGCAACCCGAGCTCGCGGTCGGCGTCGGTCAAATCGCCGCCCTTCACGCCCTGGTAGAACTGCTTCCAGAACTTCGGCGTCGGCGCACCGAAGATGTAGTCGGGCGTGAAGCCCGCCGCCAGCGCGCACTTGGCGCGCTCGGGCGAACCGAACACCTGCTCGGTGTGGTTCATGCGGTGCTGGTGGATGTGCTTGAAGTAGTCGAGGAAGCACGCGCGCTTCTCTTCCTTCGTGATGCCGATGGGCGAATCGGGGAAGCGGTTCATCTGCGTCCAGTACACATGGTCCACATCGTAGCACTTCGGCGCATCCGGCAGCGTGAACGGCAGCACGCGGAAGAACACCGCGATCTTGCCGACTTCGCCGCCGTTAGCGATGAGCGCGAGCGTTCCCTTGTAGAGTCCGGGCGTCGCGTCCTTCGGCACGTCGATCGTCATGAAGTACTGCTGGTTGCGGCCCGCCTCCCACAGCTGCTTGGTGGGCTGGAGCGTCGCGGCGTCGCGGAACGGCACGTAGTTGCCGGGCGCGCGGTGGCCCTTGCTCGGGATGGAACCGTCCACCCACTCGGGGTTCTTGCCGTAGTTGACGCGGAAGAGGTTGCGGCAGCGCAGCTCGTCCGTGCGGATGAGTTCGTCGTCGTTCACGAAGAGGTGCGGCGTGAGGATGCGCTGGCGCACGTCCAGGAAGTATGTGACCCACGCGCCGCCCGCGCGGTACCAGCGCTTGACGAGCTTCACATCGATCTTGTCCGCAGCGATCTTGGCGTCGCCGCAGGAAAGGTCGGAGACCTTCACCGTGAAGTCCTTGAGCCCCTTCAACGCCGTCACCACGAAGGACGCGTCCGCGGTCTGGTCCTTGGCGGAATAGAACTTGAGCGTGCCGTCGTTCACGCCGCGCTCGGGCAGCACGTACGGCAGGAACATCTCCTGCTCGTAGGGGCGAACCTGGTGGAACGCGACGGGCCCGTGCGCCTTCTCGCCGGCGAGACGCGCGACATTCGCGGCGTCGCGCGTGATCTCCATGAGCTCGCGCGCCGTGGAATCGGCGGTCACCTTCGCGGCGCGCTGCGCGACGCGGTTCGCCCAGTCGGCCGTGGCGGGCACGGCCTTGGCCTGCGCAACCTGCTCCTGCGCGGCCTTGGCCTTCGCGAGCGGATCCTTGGCGCGAACGAGATAGTCGCTCGTGAGGAACGCGTCGTAGACCTTGAGGTTCTTCACCTCGCCGCCCTTGAAGTCGCCCGCGCCCGGCTCGGCGAACGCGAGGGACGGCAGGAAGATGTTGTCGTTCTCGAACTGCAGTTTGCCGTCGAGATACACGGCGGCAAACTGCTGGATGAGCGAATAGCCGAAGGTGAAGCGGTGCCATTCGCCGGCCTTCACCTTGTCCTTGGAATAAACGCGGAAGTCGCCCTCGAGCGCGGTGGGCGCCGCGGGGAGTTCGAAGGTGACGACGCCCTCGGCGTCGACCGAAAGCGTGAAGAGCCCCGCCACTTTGCCGCCCGCCGGGAGCGCATCGAACTTCACGTCGAAGGACGCGGAAACTTCGCCCAGATCCAACTTCGCAGGAACGCTCTTCGCGTCCCGCGCGTTCCCCGGCCACACGGCCACGGGGTTCACGTCGGCGAACGCCCAACCCGCCGCCAGGCAGGCCGCCGTCGCCAGCAACAATCGCTTCATGCTCGTATCCTTTCGGCTTCCACTGGGTCATCTAGGATTTCTAGCCACTCTAGAAGTCCTAGAAACGCTAGATATTCTAGAATCGCCAGCTTTTCTAGAAATCTTTCAGCAAGCAGCGGGAAGTGTAGCAAAATCGACACAACAAACCCACCCCCGCGAAAGTGGGGGTGGGGCTCCACAGGGGGTCACGCCGCTCCGCCGGCGTGACCAAGCCCGGCCCGAAAAATTCGCTGTAGTCCACATCCGTGAAACATGGTATAATCCGCGCCGATTTCTTCACTGCCCGGTTGTGTAATGGTCAGCACAGCGGCTTTTGATGCCGCTTGAGGAGGTTCGAATCCCCCCCGGGCAACCACCTCATGTCTCCGGCGTCCAGCCGTTGAACGCGTTCATCGCCGCCTGGGGGCCTTCCGCGATCACTTTCAGAACGGCTTTCGCCGCCGCGTCCACGACTTTGTCCATCACGGTGCGCACGTCGGGCGGAAACTTGCCGAGCACATGCCCGATCACGCGCTCGCGATTGTGGTCTTCGCGGCCCACCCCCACGCGCACGCGCACGAAACCCTGCGATCCCACGCGCTCGATGACGCTTTTGAGGCCGTTGTGGCCGCCCGCCGATCCGCCCTTGCGGATGCGGATCCTCCCCACGGGCAGGTCGATGTCGTCGGAAACCACGATCAGGTCGTCCACGGTGGCGTTGTGGTACTTCACCACGGGCGCCACCGAGTCGCCGGAAAGGTTCATGTAGGTCATGGGCTTCAAAAGCTTCAGCTTCTGGCCGGACGCGACGCAGTCGGCGATCTCGCCCTTGAAGGACGCGGACTTCTTCCAGTCCGCCCCCGCCATGCGCACCAGGGCGTCCACCACCTCGAACCCGACCGAGTGCGGCGTGTTGGCGTATTCCGCTCCGGGATTCCCCAACCCTGCGACGACCTTCATGGTCAATCCCGATTGCCCAGGAAGAGCCGGTAGGCCGGGTTCTTCGTCACGTCCTGCGCGGCGTAGCCGAGCTTCTCGACCGTGCGGCGGAATTCCGCGCGCTCGCGCTCGGGCACCTGCAGGCCCGCGAGCACCTTGCCGTGGTCCGCGCCGTGGTTGCGGTAGTGGAAGAGCGTGATGTTCCACTTAAGGCTCATCGCCTGCAGGAACTGCATCAGCGCGCCGGGACGCTCCGGGAATTCGAACGCCCACACCACTTCGTCGTGGATGCCGCGCGTGTGGCCGCCCACCATGTGGCGGACATGCTCCTTCGCGAGCGCGTCTTCGGAAAGGTCGATCGTCTCGATGTCCGCCGCCTCCAGGGCGGCGATGAGCTTGTCCGTCTCCTCGCGGCCGCCCACGCCCAGGCCCACGAACACATGCGCATGCGTCGGATCGCTGAAGCGGTAGTTGAACTCCGTGACGTTGCGGCGGCCGATCTTGCGGATGAAGCTTTCGAACGCGCCGCGCTTCTCGGGGATCTTGCACTCGAGGATCGCTTCGCGCTTTTCGCCGATCTCCGTCTCTTCGGAAACGAAGCGGATGCGGTCGAAATTCATGTTCGCGCCGGAGACGATGCAGGCGTACGTCTCGCCCTTCCTGCCTTCGCCGTACTTCTTCGCGGCCGCGAGCGCGAGCGCGCCCGCGGGCTCGCAGATCGCGCGCGTCGCCTCGAACACGTCCTTGATCGCCGCGCATGTTTCGTCCGTCGTCACCTTCACGATGCCATCCAGATATTTGCGGCAGATCGCGAACGTGATCTTGCCCGGCTTCTTCACGCACACGCCGTCCGCGAAGAGACCGGGCTCCGCCAATGTCACGATCTTCTTCGCCTTGATGGAACGGTCCATGCAGTCCGAATCGACGGGCTCGACGCCGAACACCTTCACCTCGGGACGAACCGCCTTCACATACGCGGCGACGCCCGCCGCGAATCCGCCGCCCCCGATCGGCACGAAGATGGCGTCGAGCCGCCCCGCGTGCTGACGCAGGA
The DNA here is from genome assembly GCA_002317575.1 of Verrucomicrobia bacterium UBA1731. Classification (GTDB taxonomy): domain Bacteria; phylum Verrucomicrobiota; class Kiritimatiellia; order RFP12; family UBA1067; genus UBA1731. The sequence goes on from DCIH01000003.1 coordinate 20,123, forward strand.
TCTCCATCGCCACCGTGCCCTGGCCCGCGATCACGTCGTCGTCGTCGTACGGCGGGATGAAGGTGAGCTTCTTCTCCGCAACGAGCTTCGCGGCCGCCTCGGCGGCGTCGGAGTAGCTGTCGCCCGCCAAGACCACCTGCGCGCCGTAGCCGCGCACCGCGCCCACCTTGATGTCCGGCGTCGTCACCGGCATCACGATCGTCGCCTTGCAGCCGAGCTTCTTCGCGCTCAGGGCGACGCCCTGCGCGTGGTTCCCGGCGCTCGCCGCGAGAACGCCCTTCTCGAGCGCTTCGCGCGGCAGCTGCGACATCTTGTTGTACGCGCCGCGGATCTTGAAGGAGTGGACCGTCTGCAGGTCCTCGCGTTTGAGGAGGAACGTGTTGCCCAGCTTCCTGGAAAGCCCCGCCGCAATCTCCAGCGGGCTCTCGATCGCGACGTCGTACACGCGCGAGTTCAGGATCTTCTTGAGATACTTGTCCAACTTCACCTGTTCGCCCATTTCCTAACCCCTAACTCCTAACCCCTAATCCCTTCTCATCACCCCCGCATTTTCGCAACGGCGCGTTTGAAGCCCTCCGCGCTGCGCGCGATGATCTTCTCGTCCACGCTGCACGAAAGGCGCACGTGGCCGGGACCGCCGAACCCGCGGCCGGGCACCACGAGGATCTTCTCCTCGAGCAGGACATCCGTGAACTTCAGGTCGTCCCCGCCCGGTGCCTTCACGAAGAAGTAGAACGCGCCCTTCGGCATCTCGAATTCGACGCCCGCGTCCTTGAGCACCTGCGCCATCAGCTTGCGGCGACGGTCGTAGATCTCAAGATCGACGGTGGCGTTCACAAGCGCGGCCGCGAGCTTCTGGCCGATCACCGGCGCGTTCACGAAACCGAGCGTGCGGTTCGTGAGCGTGAGCGCCGCGACGAGCGTCTCGGCGTCTTCCAGCGCGGGGTTGACGAGCACGTAGCCGATGCGCTCGCCCGCCAGGGAAAGCGTCTTGGAGAAGCTGCCCAGGACGATCGCCCACTTCGTGAGCGGGGCGGCCGGCGGCACCGTGACGCCGTCGTACGCGAACGCCCGATAGGGCTCGTCGCACAGGAGGAACAGCGGCCGAGCGCCTTCGCCACGGGACGCGTTCACGCGGTCCACGATCGCCGCGAGCCGGCGCATCGTCTCTTCCGTGTAGACGACACCCGTGGGGTTGTTCGGCGAGTTCACCAGGAGCGCGCGCGTGCGCGGCGTGATCGCCTTTTCGATGCCGTCGAAGTCCGGCGTGAAATCGTCCGACGTCGAGGGGATCGCCTTCAAGACGCCGCCGAAGTGTCCGCAGTACGCGCCGTATTCGACGAAGTACGGCGCGGGGCACACCACTTCGTCGCCCGCGTCGATCGTCGCGCGGAAGAAGCCCACCAGCGCGCCCGCCGCGCCCACCGTCACGATCACGTGCGAGGGCTTCACGTCCATCTGCTGCTGACGGCCGAGATAGCCCGCCAGCGCCTCGCGCACCGCCGGGATGCCGGCGTTCGGGCAGTATCCGAGGCCAAGCGGCTTCACCGCGTCGGCGGCGATCTGCTCAAGCGCTTCCTTCGCCGCCGCGGGCGGCGGCACGTCCGGATTGCCGAGCGAGAAGTCGCACACGGCGTCCGCGCCGTACTGCTTCTTGAGCTCGAGGCCCTTTTCGAACATCTTGCGGATCCAGCTGGACCCTTCCATCGACTTCTTGATCTCGTCCGTAATCAGTTGCATTTCAACCTTCAATCTTCGACCTTCAAACTCACATCGGGTAATCGAGCGCCTCGGGGATCATGATCTCCGTGAGGCACTTCGCCGCGCGGTCCTTCGCGAGGCGCGTGCCCGCAAGCGCTTCGTCGAGCGCCGCGCGCAGCTGCGCGAACTCCGCCTTGGCCGCGTCGTCCGCCGCCGAAAAGCCGTAGAAGACGCCCGCGCAGATCTTGCCCGCCTCGCCCGCGACGTCGGCGACGATCGTGCCGAGCAAGTCGTTGAACGTGTTCACGTAGCCCTCGAGCTCCGGACCCACCACCGGGCTTTCCGCGCCGTTGAGCGCGAGGAACTTCACGTCCTCGCGGAAGGAATTCGCCGCCATCAGCCCGGCCAGCGCGTCCGCGAGCGGGAACACCACGCCGTGGCGCTGCGAACCGCCGAGCTTCTTGCCGTTCGGATCGCGCGCGGCCTTGCTCCACGCGTTCGTCCAGTTCCACAAGCGAAGAGCGGCCGCGAGCGCGTTTCCGCCGTTTTCGGCGGCCTTCGGACACGCCGCGCACGCCTTCGCCCACGCCTCGACCTGCGCCGTGAACACGGGGTTCGAACACGTTTCGGAAATCTGGCGGCGCTGCACGCACTCGGGACCTTCGTATGTCGCGTCGAGCTGCATGTCCGTCCACTTGTAGAAGAGGAAGCCGGGACAGTCCTCCGTGATGCCGTAGCCGCCCATCAGCGAAATGGCCTGGCGCATCACGTCCGCGCCGTGGCCCGTGTTCCAGAGCTTGCAGCTCGGACACAGCACGTTCGCAAGCGCGAGAAGGTACACGTAGCGGACGACCACATCTTCGTCCTCTTCCGGGTTCTTGCCCTCGGCCAGCAGCGCCACGGCCTTCTCGGTGGGCGCCTTCATGTTCTTGAGCATCTCGCGGCCCTTGCCGAGCTTCGCGCGCGCTTCGTCCTGGATGAGTTCGATGCGGTCGAAGACGCGGGAGATGTCGAAGCCGAGCGAGCTCGCCGCCTCCGCGGTGGCCCACACATCCGCCAGGCGTTCCGTGACGTCCTCCTTCATTTGGAGCCCGAGCGTGAAGCGCGGGGAGCCCTCGTTCACGCCCGCCGCGCCGCGGAAGCGCGTGCGCTGGTAGCGGATCACGGGCTCGACGGCGCTCATCAGCGTGCCGGCGCCCATCACGCCCACGCCCACGCGCGTCTTGGAGAACACCTGCGCGATGATCTCGCTGTGGCCGAGGTTGGGGACGATTTTGCCGTCCTGGATCGTGTAGCCGCCGATGATGCGCGAGGCGGGCACGGTGACGTCAATCACGGGGTCGCCCGTGTTCGAAAGCTGGTGGACGAGCTTCTTCGTCTGCGCGCCGCGGTCGAACTTGCCGGGGTCGGTCGCCTCCACCACCACCATGCAGCTGCCCTTGATGCGGTCGTCGCCCGAGTCGAGCGCAATCGTGATGTAGTCGCAAATCGCGATATTGGTGATGAAGCGGCCGCGCTTTTCGACGCGGAGCATCGGCTCCTCGCCCTCTTTCCATTCGGCCACGGAAACGCGGCCCGCCAGAACGCCCGTGTCCACGCCCACATAGGGCAGGGGCTCGGTGAGCGCGAAGCTGCCGCGCCAGGTCTTGCCGAACTCGTTGCCGGGCGCGCAGCGCGTCATGTAGCGCTTCTTCTGCTCGGGCGTGCCGAGCTCCGCGATCGGCCCCATCGCGAGCGCGTTCACGAAGGACGAGGTCGCCGCGCCGTTGTCCACCCACGCCGTTTCGTACGTGAGCAGCGATTCCGCGAGGTTGCGCGGACCCTCGAAGAGGCCGCCGCAGTCGGCGTTCAGCGTCGCCGCCGTGACGCCGGATGCGTCGTAGGCGTCGAACATCGCCTGTTTCTCGGGCGTCCACTCGTGCGTGAAGCGCTGGCCGTTCGCGACCAGCTGCGCCACCGTGGTGCGCGCCGTGTTGCGCGCGCCGGCGACGGCCATCTGCACGTCGAACCGGTCGGCATAACGCCACATGATCTGGCGCACTTCGTCGCCCGGAAGCATCTTCATCTGCGGTCTCATCGTCTCTTCCATGTCAATCACTCCACAATCAGCGTCCAACTTTCAGATCCGAGACGATCGCGCCGGGCATCGCCTGGATGAAGGCGTTCGTCTTCGGATCCGACATCAGTTCATCGTGCGTCTTCGCCGCCGTCCGCGGCTGTGGCGACGACGCCCCCGCCGTTGCCGCCGGACTCGCCAGCAACGCGCCGCCGGCCTGGAGCGTCCGCACGGCCTTCATCAGTTCCTCGATCGTGGCCGTCGTCGCCACGCGGCTCGCGCGCAGGAGCGTCATTTCGATGAGCGTCCGCACGCCAAGCGCCCAGCGGAGACGGTCCTCCATGTCGGAAAGCAGGTCGGAAATCCGGAAAAGACGCGACACATCGCACTTTTTCGACTGCTCCAGCAGCGTCTTGAACTGGTCGGCCGTCACTTCCAGCGAATCCTTCGCCGTGTCCCCGAGCGTGCGGCACACGATGAGGTTGCGGAAATGCGCCAGGAGCTCGCCCGCAAGCCGGCGCATGTTCTTGCCGGCGGAATCGAACGCCGCGACCTGCGTGAGGATCGCCGCCGCGTCGCCGGACAGGATCGCGCCCGCGAGATCCTCGAGGGCCTTGCGCGAGACGAGGCCGAACACGGAAAGCGCGTCCTCTTCGGAGATCTTCGGGCCCCTGAACGCGAAGAGCTGATCCAGCGACGACAGCGCGTCGCGCATGCCGCCTTCGGCGCCGCGCGCGATCGCGAGGAGCGCGTCTTCGGTGGCGTCGATCTTCTCGTTCGCGCACACGTGCTCGAGGCGCGAGACGATCTGCGTCGTCAGGATGCGGCGCAGGTCGAAGCGCTGGCAGCGCGACACGATCGTGGCGAGCACCTTCTCGCCTTCGGTCGTCGCGAAGATGAACCGCGCCCAGGGCGGCGGTTCCTCGAGCGTCTTCAGAAGCGCGTTCCAGGCGGCCGGCGTGAGCATGTGGCATTCGTCGATGATG
>DCIH01000029.1:0-161 GCA_002317575.1 Verrucomicrobia bacterium UBA1731
GGCGGCGGCTGCGGCAAGTGCAAGGACAAGATCGCGGCGCTTCTGAAAGAGATCAACGGCTGATGAAAACGGGTTTCGACAACGAGAAATACCTGCGCGAGCAGGGCGACGAAATCCGGCGTCGGGCGGCCAAATACGGCAAGCTCTACCTTGAATTCGGC